>CACOJQ010000013.1 GCA_902627575.1 uncultured Bacteroidota bacterium | reverse complement strand
AGGTGGAATTCTTAATAATGACCAATTAATTTGCTACAATACTGTTCCAGATACTTTAAAAACAATTATTTCCCCACAAGGAGGAAATCAACCATATACTTTCAATTGGTATATAGATTCAGGTTCTGGTTTTACAACTTTAAATAATAACTTAGACTGGTATGCTCCATCTAATTTAAACTCAACAATATCTTATGTTATAGAATATAGTGATAGTTATGAATGCGATGTCTTCACAGATACTGTTACAATTACAGTTTTAGAGCAGGTTATTCCTGGTTCAATAGTTAGTAATCAGACACTATGTTATGATTCCATAGCAGATGATTTATTTTTTGTTAATCTCCCAACTGGAGGTAATAATTCATATATATATCAATGGCAATATTTAGTTTCTAGTGGAAACGTTTGGCTGGATACAGGTCTAAATAATATAAATTTAGCTCTTTCAAATATGACTGAATCTACTTACTTTAGAGTTAAAGTAAAGTCAGATTTAAATTCAAACTGTCTTGATAGATATACAGATAGTATATACATTGAAGTTTATGATACTTTAAGTATTGGTGTTATACCTGATCAAATAATTTGTTATAATACAACTCCTGACACGTTAAATTTCTCTAATGATCCTACAGGTGCAGGAGGT
This sequence comes from uncultured Bacteroidota bacterium, assembly GCA_902627575.1. Lineage (GTDB taxonomy): Bacteria > Bacteroidota > Bacteroidia > Flavobacteriales > BACL11. Next base: position 36,647 of record CACOJQ010000013.1, on the reverse strand, counting down.
AATTATACCTACATTTGGTATTCTTCTTCAGATAGTACTAACCTTAATGTTGATGTTAACCAAACAGATAGCTTCCTTCCACTATCTTCATTAATTGAAACCACGTACTATAAAGTGAAAGTGATTTCAGATTTTGGATGTGGTGAAAAGAATTCAGATGTCATTGAAGTTATGGTTTATGATGAGTTTATGCCGGGTATTATTTCTGATAACGATACAGTTTGTCTTAATGAGGATATACAAGTTATTTTATCTTCAACTAGCGCCAGTGGAGGAGACGGAATATACGGATACGAATGGCAATTTAGAACTAATAATGGTGCTTGGAATCCTGTGCCTGGTTCGGGAGGTTCAAACAGCTATCAACCCACTAATTTAACAGACTCTACAGATTATAGATTAATAGTAGAAAATGTAGGTTGCTCGAGCATTGACACTACTAATATTGTTAACATTATTGTTAACCCACTTCCAGTTCCTTACAGTATTATTGGAGACTTAACTGTTTGTGCTAATCAAAGTAATGCAAGTTATACGTTAGATACAACACCAACTAATTATAGATATATTTGGTCTACTAATTTTGGAAATATAATTGGAACTAACGAATCCAAAAATTGCCTTGTTGATTGGCCTAATATACCAAATACAACAGTAGATTTAGAGGTTGAGGTAAGAATTTATGAGACAGGCTGTAAGATAAATACTAATACTTTTGTTGATATAAGTTCAAACTTTGCACCTAGCACAACTTCTATTCAGCAGATGGAAAACACCAATATTTTAGTGTGTAATGATTCTAGCTTGAATATTTCATATCAGTGGGGATATACAAATATACTTTCTGGTGATAATGTAATAAGCGAATCTGATACTTTAAGGTATAATCAATTTACAAATACTATTGATACAACAATAAACAGATATTGGGTAATTACATATTTTAATTACGGAAACAATGAATCGTGCAGTACTATTTCTTATTATAATCCTCCTCCTGATCCTTTAACGATTAGTGAAAAAGACAATATTGTTTTGTTTTATCCAAACCCAGTATTTAATATACTTAGTTGGGAAGGAAATAACATAGATCATTTAAAAATATTTGATATACATGGAAGAGAGATTCAACCCACAATTGAATATTCTAATAAATCTATTGACCTTAGTTCTGTAAGACCAGGAATATATTTTATTAAATATTTTGTTAATGGACACAATAACTTATCTAAAATTATAGTGAAATGAAAAATATAATTTTAGTAATTCAGATATTATTTCCATTGTTTTTATTTTCTCAAAGTAACATAAGTGTAAAGGAGAGAAATCAAATACAAAAACTTGTAAGAGAATGCTTAAGAGATTATGAGTCAAATATTAAGGTAGGTATTAATAATGAAGATGATTTTTATGATTTATTTACAGAAGACGAATCATTAATTGACGATGTTTATCCTTCAAAAACCTTCTCAAAAAATATCACTTCTTTTGATTGGTATGATATTATCAAAAATAGTAAATTATATAGTGTTAAAACTGAGGTAAAAAAATGGGAATGGGAATCATTTAATAAATTAAGTGTAGATAGCGGATATGTAAATGTTATTGTAAGCAAAGATGTTAGTTCTAGCTGGAAAAAATACTCTAAAAAGAGTTATAATATAGTTGTTGATGAAAATGGAAGTGAAATTGTTGAACAAGTAGTTTATGAAAGCTCTGAGGATTTTAGGTTTACATTTCATTATAGTTTAAATTTAGATGCTGAAATCAAATGTAAAATTAGGAGTATCTCTAAAATAGATACTTTGATTAGAAAAAATATTTATGTTTTATATTACAACCCTGCAACATTGCAAGCCAGATTTTCAAAAGAAAATTTATTAACTGATCAAATATTAAATAATATAAAGAAAACAAGCAACAAAATTAATTTCATTAAAAATGGAAAAAAATTAAGTTATATTTTAGCTAATGAAAACGTTGATGTTGATATTTATAAAATAGAAGGATTTAACAAGCCAAAAGTTGAAAGTTTTAGAGTTGAAGATTTTAAAAATCCTGATAATTATAATCCAATACTTAAAAAAATCATTTACAATGAAAAAATTCCAGTACGAATTTCTTATTCATTTTTAGTATCTAACACATCAAATCTATTTGATTTTGGAACAGGTTTAATACCAGATAATATAAACTATAATGAAAACAATAATTTTAGTGTTTCATCAAATTTATATAAGATTAATGACAAACTTATGGTTGGTATAACTTTTAATATGGTTAATTCCAATACAACTTTAAATTCTAGTTTAATTCAGACCATTTCAGAAATACCCAATCCTATAACACAAAATCAAACTACTTATATTAGAAAAAATAGTGTAACTGATTTTTCTGAGGACTTATCATTTACTGAAAGTTTTTTGATGCCAACAATTTATTATAATTTTAATGAAAACCTTAACATATTTGTCTCTCCTAGTCTTATAAGTAACAGTACTGTTTCATCAAGCAGAAGTGGTCAGGCTACATATTCAGGCATTTTTGAAGATAATTTTAATATTGAAATATCTGAGCCTATTGATTATTTCATTAATGGTAATATAAATACTTTGGATCTTGGTACAGAATTATTTAACATCCAAGAAAATATAAATATCCAAAATACAATTAGTTTAATTGATGTTGGATTAAATTATACACCTCCATTAGTAATTAATAAAAACCTCAAAGTTATCGTACATGGTCTGTACCGAATAAATAGAGAAAATCTATTCACTAAAACCCAAAACGAAATTTCTTCGAATAGAAATGAATTTAATAGTTTTACTGAGGTTGTTGATTATTTTATTCCAACGAATAAAATATATTTAGGCTTAACTTTACAATTCAGACTATAATAAATAAAAAAAAATGAAATATAAATGTAATGAAAATGGACAAGAATTTGTAGGCTCATCATATACTACAGAATGTCCAGAATGTGGAAGCACTGACATAGAGCTAGTTAAATCAAATAATTTTTTTGATAAGATATTAGAGATAATTAAGAAAAATAAGTTTATTTCTCTAATGGTTGTTGTTATCATTATTCTATTGTTAATAGGACCAGACAATGAAGAAAAAGATACAAAAATTAAAAAAGAAAAATATAGTTTAGATTTTAACACTAAAAATAATGATTATTGTTTAGTATATTTAATTTCTGAGGAAGGTGAAAAAATTCCCTATTCATCTACAACATATGCTTTTTTAAATTTGAAAGCTAGCATAGAAGATGAAAATGGAGATGTTTATTCATTACAAATAGAAGGAAATAAAATATTTTATTGTACTGAAGGTGAGGTTACAATAGAGTATAATACTAAAAGTAATGATAATTATCAAAGCTTAGATTTCAAGTATAATAGTGGTATAAGAAATATACCTGAAGTTAAACCGATAGCTAAAGATAAAAACTGTATTGCTAATATTGAATTAGGTACTCCAAGATATGATTTTGCAATTTGTAAAATAATTGTTCCTGTTGTTCAAGGAGGTTCAAATGCATTTATTTCAATAAATGGTAAAGAAGGAAATTTTAAAAATACAACAAAATTCGACGTAACAGGAATAAACGATAATAACTTTGAAATTTGGTATTATCCAAAAGGTTTTTCTGACCAAAAAGTGAAATATGATTTTGTAAATAAACAAGAACTATTAGATGAAATACAAAACAACAAGTCTTCAAAAAAATCAAAAATAAATGTTGAAGCAGTTAAATCTGAGGTAAAGTCTGCCATAAAACTATTTAATGATAAATCTAATCGTTATTTAGCTGAAGAGAATTTTGCAAATTTAGTTTCAAAATACAACGATAAATTTAAATGGGTTTATATTGACGATGAACCTATCAGTGTTTGGGTTGTTGCATCCGAAATTGAAAATTTAGAGGATTATGAAAATAAAAGAATTAATTACAATGCAGTTAAAGTTAAAGTAACTGAAACTTCAAAGGATTGCGGCAGTAGTGTTGATATTGAAGCTTTTATTAGTACTAAATAGTCTAATACTAAAATGAAAAATACTTTTTTAATATTTTGTTTTATAATTTCAAATATAGCTTTTTGTCAAAATTTTAAACTAATATATGTAGATAATTCAGTATCTATTAGTAGAGCAAGTAAATTATGTAATCAGCTAGAAAATGTAATTTTATCAAATGACAATCCTGGGTATTTAATATTAGGTAATGACTCTTTAACTTATAATCTTGCAGATGATAATATTATTAGCCTTTTGGATAAGATTTGTTTGATAAACACAGAAAAAGAAAAAAGCAGTTTAATATATGATATGATATTTAATCAGTTATATACAGCAAATGTTTTTAATGGCTTACAACAAAATAAAAGCATTGAATTACACTTATTTTTTAATATAAAAACTTATGTAATTTATGATTATTTTAAGTTTCTAATAAATAAAATCATTGTCGATAACATGCTTGTAATTGGTAAAACAAAAATTAATATATATTTAGATGTTAGTGGAGAGATTCAAGTATATAATGAATATATTAGTAAAAATAAATTAGAAAAAAACTATAAAGATTACAATTTAAAAATTATAAAATATTAAATATGAAAAATCAGATTTTAAGCTTAATTATTTTATTAGCAATACCTTTTCAAATATTTTCCCAAGGTAATATTATTGCAAAAGAGGTAGGTGTACTTCCTTTACCAGAAGTTTTTTCTTCTTATTCATCAGAATCATTTATAAAGTCAATTAATCAAGATAAAAAAATTATTGCTGATTACTTAAAGTCAAGTGATGAAAGAGCGTGGGTTGTTTTTAGTGATAGAGATGATAATAAAACATTTTATGAGCCTTATAGTAACTCTCAAAAAGGAATAATAAATTTTATGGAAGAATATTATGTGTCTGAAGTTGATGGAAGTTGGCTACATCTTGTTACTTTAAAAACAAAAGGAATTTCCGGTCACAAAATTGATAAAGAAATTGGATGGGTACATGCTAAGCATTTAATTTTATCAAGGTTTCCAGTTCTTAACAAAAAGGGAGCCCCAATGAAAAGTATGATTTTAATAACAGCTTCCGATCTTCCTAAAAATTTTGATTTAAATAAAAATAAAGGACTATTTGATGATAAAAGATATTATAAAAACCCAACTAGACTTAATGGCTCGTTTATAGAAGAATATAAAGGCAAAAAAGCCAATAAGATGAAGATCTTATTTGTAGTTAAAAGAGAAACGAAATCATCCGCTGTACTTTTAGCTTCGTCTGATAAAATTGAAAATACATCAGCAGTATATGGGTGGTATGAATTTAGAGGAACAACATCATGGGATACACGTGTTTGTTTAGAGCCAATATCAGGTAAAAAGATTGATAGGTATTTTAAAAAGGATGCGAATGGAAATTATCCTTCAAACTATGTTTTTGCAAGATTAGGAGATTTTGAGAGATATAAATCCAATAGTCAAGAAATAAATAAGGAATCAGTTTTAAGAGAAATACAAATAAAAAAAAGTAGAATGCCAGGAATGCAAATGAGGTATCCTATTATGCCATGGGAGGCTAATGGTCCTGTAGAAAATAAAATTGCGGTTATAGCACAACTAGGACAGCTTGAAGAAATAAAAGATCCAAATAATACTAAAGATTGTAATACATGGGAATGCATAAAGGCAAAGAAAAGTCAGGAACTAGACTCAATTAAAACCTTACAAAATAATGTTAATGTTTTAATAGTATTAGATGCAACAGCTTCTATGAGACCATATGGACCTGCCGTTGCAAAAGCTATTACCCAAATTATTAATGAAAGGCAGCTAACAGGTAAACAAGACATAAAATGGGGCCTTGCTGTTTATAGAGATTATGCAGATGGTGAGCAACTATTTCAAATGATTCAACCTTTGACAGATGAAGTTAAAAATGTTACAACACAATTAAAAAAAGGAAAGATTGTTTACGATTCTAAAGATGCCGGCCATTCTGAATCACATTATTACGGTATGATCCAAGCTATTAAAAATGCAGGATTTAAAAATGGAGAATCAAATATTGTTATTTTAGTTGGAGATGCTGGAAATCATCAAAAAGATAGAGATAATCTTACAGCAAGCTCTGTAGTTAAGCTTTTATCTGAAAAAAATATTAACTTAATTTCTTTTCAAACAAATTTTCTGACAGGAAGTAGTAATGGACTTATATATAGTAAATTTAATCGAGATAGTAAATATTACATTAAAGAAACCGCTAAAAATTTTATTAAAAAATTAAAGTATGGTGAGGGATTAAGTGCCTCTATAAAAAGATATCCAGCAAAAAATTCATATTCTTATGAATTGAATTTTTTAGGTTTTGAATCAGAAAAAACAAAACCTTCCTTTGGATTTTTTAATCATGCCATTGAAGGTGAAAATATGAAAGTGAATCAATTTAAAACAATGTTAGTTGAAAACTTTTTGATTTACATGAAAAGACTGGACAAAAAATCCAAGGATCTTGACGACTTTATAGAAAATCAAGGTTTTGAAAAAGATGAGGGTGAAACTCAAAATGAATTTGATACTGAAACACGAGATTTATGCAAATTATATGGTTTTAGTGATGATTTATGTAAAGCTTTAGTAAATGAAGGAGACATTTCTATTTCAGGATATACATTAATGACTGTAGATGGCGAAGATGCTTTTACTCAGGTAGCATATATGTCAGAAACAATAAAAGAGAAATTAGATGAAAGACTAAGTGCACTAAAGTTAGTGTCAATTAATTCAGGAGCTGATACTAGAACTCAATTTTATGAAACATTAGTATCTTTATTACTAGGGCTAATTGGTGATCAAATGAGTGGAAATTTTGAGGAAGAATTAAGAGAATATACTTTCGATAAAGTTTGGGATATTTTACTGAATGTCCCTTTTTCAACAGATCATCCTTTTAGAAATAAACCGATTAAAGATTTACTAAATTCAAATATTTCAGATGTCGAATTTGAAATATTTTTAACCAATTTTCAGTCTCAAGCAGAGGCATTTATAGAATTCCCAAGAGAAAGAGATTTGAGAAATTCAGTATATAAAAGTGGATCTCAGAAATTCTACTGGATTCCATTTAATAGAATTCCAACAGGAGCAGATGAATAAATTATTATTTGAAATAAATAAGTTATTTTGCTTTTACAAAGCATCAAAAGTACCAGTTCTAGAGATTAATGATTTTAATATATATGCTGGTGAAAGAGTTTTTATTATTGGCCAGTCAGGAGTAGGGAAAAGTACCATTTTGGAATCACTTGGACTTATGAATAATACCATAAAGAATAAAAACAATCATTTAAATAAAAAAAATTTGAATGCAACCTTTAATTTTAAAGATGAATCATTTTTAAATATTTGGGATAAAGGGGAAGAGAATTTAAGAAAAAAACGTAATAAAAATTTCAGTTTTATTTTTCAAAGTAATAATTTATTTAAATCGATGTCTGGATATCAAAATATTATATCCGGTTCTTTAATAGGCTCTTATGATGATATAAATAAAATAAAAAGTAAGGCTGCTCATATTGTTAGAGATTTATTACCTGATTTAAATCTTAAGGATGGTAAAGATTTTGATATTGTTAAAATGTCTGGAGGACAAAGACAACGTGTTTCTTTTGCACGAGCAATTATTACTGGAAAGGATATTTTATTTGCAGATGAACCTACTGGAAATTTAGATTGGTATAATGCAGATAAGTTAATGAAATATTTAGATGAGAAACTTGGAGAGGACAGAACGGCAGTGGTAGTTACCCACGATATTGAAATAGCATTAAACTTTGCAACTAAAATTATTTTTATAGATAAAGTTCAAAAAAATCAAGATGGTGTACCACATTTCTTTGGAAGAATTAGTAATCAAACTATCTATAAAAAGCAAGATGATAAGTGGCACAACAAAGATAATATTATGGGTAAAAGTGCTATCAGAGATGAGTTAAGAAATAAATTTCTTCCTAAATAAAATATAAATGAAAGTTTCTGATTTTTATAAAGATATTGGTGTTCCTGAGTTTAAAGCCATCGTAGGAAAAAGAGGAAGTAAATTGTTTATTCTTTTTTTACTATTCTTTTTATCATTACTTGTTATAGGCATTGCTAATAGTTCAAAAGAATATCTTGTCAAAAAAATGGATGATCCTTTTATTAAATATATAGATATTGAAAAAACATCTTTTTTTACGAAAAAAGGAAAAAAAGAACTAAATGAAGATAATATTAAGAAGTATATTATAGATCAAGATAAGTATAAAGATCCATCTAGTGAGAACTATCTTGGAATTGATACAATGTTTACAGGTATTTCAAGAAATATTTCATTTACAATTAACGGTGTAAATAAAAGTCCACAAGGTATGTTGTTAGACAAGGAAGACGACTTTTTTAAAGATTTAATTAAGCAGAAAAAATTTATAACTAAGCAACCGGCTTTTTCAAATGAAGGTTTTGGAATTATTGTTACAAAAGAGTTTTTCAAAAACTTTGGTTTATATGATTCAACTGAATGGAAAAGTATTTCATTTGTTGATGTAAAGGAAAAAAATATTTCATTTAAATTACCAATTGCTGGTGTTGTTGAAGAACTTCGAAGAAATTATCAATTCGCTTTTTCTAGAAACTATTTAAGTTGTATTGAGTCTAATCAAGGTGTTTTTAAAAAGGATTATTATACTACTACTACATATTTTATTCCTTATTTAAATGAATTACCTAATGATCTAAGAGATGAATTTACAATTTTAAATAGACCATATCAGATTAATAATGGCTGTTATATTGATGGGATTTTAATTGAGACAGATCCAATAATTGGAGATTATGATTTAAAAAATAGATTAGATATTAAATTACAAATTGAAGAAAAAATTGATTCAATTTCTAAGGATTTAAGATTTTATGAAAATTGTCTTTCTTGTAATTTCCCAATAAATACACAAATACACAACAAAATTAAAGAGGAGAAAGAAAATCAGCTGAAGTCACTTCAAAGTGAATTGCAAAGTATTGAAAATGAAATAAAATTAAATACATCATCTTTTCAGCTTGATACTTCAATATATAAAGATGCAGTAGAGGTATTAAATATTACTAAAAATAATATTAAATTCGGATATTCCCCTAGATCTGATGAAGAGTATTTTTCATTTAAATTAAATAATCTAGAAAAGATAGAGATTTTTAGAGATGCAATTTATGATGTTTTTGGTATTAAAGTCGAGGAAGGAAAAATTGAAAACAAAAAGAATTTAAAGTTATTCGAAAGAATAATTGAGATTCTCTACTATTCATTAATGATCTTTACTATTACCTCAATAATATTCTTCATTACCAATATTTTAATTTCACACTTAAATTCTAATAAAAGAAGTTTAGGTACACTAAAAGCTTTTGGGCTTTCTAATTTTTACATCGTTGGTCTATATTCTTTTATTTCTTTTTTTATAATTGGATTCACGTTTATTAGTGCATATCTTTTTACAAATATTATAGGACAAAGTGTATTAGATATCTTTATTGAATCTATGAATATTAATAATATCAACTATACTAATATTAAGTCATATATATTGATCGCATGTATGGTTTTTGTGCCTCTTTTAATAATATTAAATAAAGTTTTTGTATACTTGAACGATGTAACACCAGGAGATTTAATTTACGAACGAAAATAAATAATTATGATAGAATATTTAAACGAACTTTTTTTTGAATTGTCTTTAGAAAAGACAGCAACACTGTTATATAGATTTGCGATTATTCCATTGTCTACTCTTCTCATCTTTTATATATCTTTTTTAATCATTACAAGAGTTAAGTTTTTTAAACCTACAAATATTGTAGATAATTTTTATCTAAATTTTCAGTTCAGCAGATTACATGCTGTAAATTTTACTACTCTTTTATTAAATGGATTTTGGTTTTATTTACTATGGAATTACGATATTAAATCGATTGAATGGGGTTTTGTATGGGAGATTGCTAATATATATCTTCAATTAGCACCATTTATAATATCAAATATTATATTGTTTTTTATTCACTCAAGAAGCAACAAACTAATTACAAAAATACTTTAACATGGCTAAGAAATCACTAATAATAGGTATTGGTTCTACAGGACTCAGCATCTTAGAAGAGGCTCAACAATATCACTATGAATTCACCTCTCAAAATAAACCAGGTAATAATGTTGAATTTATTTATTTAGAAACAGATAAGTCTAATAAATCAAGAGATACAGCAGGAGGGAAGACTGAAATAAATCCAATATTTGTAGATTTTGGTAATGACACTAATGTTGATATTGCCCAACTACAACAAAATTCAGAAATTGATTCTTCATGGATCCCTCCAATTGAATATTTAGAACAAGGCACTATTGGAGCTGGTGGTATGCCTTCTTTTGGAAGGTTAGCTTTGTGGAAAGCAGTAAATTTTAACAATATAAGAGATGAAATAACTAGAAGATTTAATAATATACAGGGTGACTCAGATACAATGATATATGTTGTTGGTAGTTTAACTGGTGGTACCGGTTCAGGAATATGTCTTGATTTAGCTTATTTATTACAAGATACATTACCACAATGTCGTAGTAATCTTCAAGCTTTGTTATTACTGCCAAATAGAGCAACATTTGCTGGACATAAGGCTTTACATGAAAACTCTTTTGCTGCCCTAACTGCATTAGACTTTTATTCTAATCCTAAGAACTCATATAAAATTAAATGGCCCGATGGAAGCCCAGAAAAAGAATACAAAACTCCTCCATTTCAGCTGACTCAATTTATATCACAAGATTTTTCAAATGGAAATGCATCTATCGATGATTTAGGAGAGCTAATAAAAGTTGCTGGAATGAAAGTTCTTATGACGATATTAAACACTAATACTGTAAACGAAGGAGTTTTTGAAGATGCTCTAGCAAAAAGAAGAATTGATCAGATAGGAGCAGGCAATTTAGAAACATATAATTCTTTTGGATTTAAAATGATACAGTATCCAAAAGCACAATTAAAAGAGCTATTGTCTATTAATATTGGTATTGATTTTATTAAATCAATTGTAGACCCTGAAAATTTTCTAAATAGATTAGGAAATAAAAAACCTATTCTTTCTCAAACACAAACATTTAACAGAGATTCAAAAGTTGATTTTGAAGAGATATTAAAAGATACTATGGATATTTTTGATAGTTCTAATACAGCCGATGGTTTGTTGATTTCTGATGATATTGATTCTGTTATTTCTCAAATGATTTCAAATAAATTGGAACATGGTGATAAAAGAGAAACTCATGCTAAGTTTAACACTAAAAACTCAAGTTCTTATTACGCTTTATTTAATAACAACAAAACTGTATTTAGAAATCAGTTGATAAATAAAATGTATGACTATACTAATAGTATAACTGAAAAATATAAAAATTTATTTATTACAAAAATTCATATAGAAAATATAATATCTTATATAGACGAAATGATTTCCTTCTATAAAAAACGATACGGCATTGATGGTAATGTACAAACATGGGATCAATTTATAGGTATTAAAATAGATGAATTATTTGACAGTAAATTAGATTTTCAGCTTACCTTTTATAGAAGAAAATATTACAGGTATATATTTGAACAATTAAAGGAAGCTTTAAAAATCCAAACAATTATTCCTGAACTTGAGAAGTTAAAAGAAAATTTAACCTCAGAAAAATCTGTTCAATCATTAGATGGCTATACATTACCTTCATTAAATTATGTTAACAATTTAATAAATGATTATAAAACATTAACTGTTGGTGATGATGTTAAAATGACATTATACAGAAGAAAAAATTTGTTGGAGGATAGTTTAGAGAAATATTCAACTTCATTTACTATGTTATTTGAAACTGGAAGTATGAAGAGTGATATTGATTATGCTACTGATAAATACAATAGGTCAGAATCAAAAATTGGAATTAATCAACTTTTTGGAGGAAAGTCAATAATGGAGTTTGCACAACAAAAATTTGACTTAATGTATAGAAAATGTATAGATAATTCAGTTGGTTATATTAATGAGCAAGACTTTTTCACATCTAGTTTAATTGAGATTATTGACAAGATAGATCCAAAAGCAAATAATGAAACAAATGCCTTAACTTCATTATTTAATTCAACCGATAATAATATTAGAGAAAAAGTTCCGGCGATGTTTGGATTGAACACAGATTATTCTTTAGGAAAAGATGCTGCTTCTAAATTAATAATTACTACTAGCGATAGCAATAAGTACAATAAATTATTTACTCAATATGAAATAAATAGAGTTAAAGATAATGCGGTTGATCTAATAGGTTTGACAGATGTTATAGTGATTTATCAAGAATATGCTACTACAACGGATAATAAATCTAAATTATTAAATCCAATTCAACATATTAATACAATGCCATTAGTTAAGAAGCATATTAAAGAAAGGTTAGGTTCTGACGATTCATATTTTATTAAAAAGTCACCTTATCTTTCAAAGGCTCAACTCAAAAAAATACTTAATTAAAAATTTACATATTATGATTAATTATATAGGTCAATTTAAAAGAGAAAAAATTAATACGGTTATTAGATCTGCAATTAAAAGAAATAAAAATATATATACATTTTTATTATTTCTACCAGCTATAATATATTTATTGTTTTATAAAGGGATAATAGAATATAGATATGTAAATGTGGTTTCTCCTGAAAAACAGGCAACTGCTTTACTTATAAATGGAGAGGCTAAAGGAACGGCGTTTTTGGTAAGTGATAAAGGATTATTACTTACAGCTAGACACTGTGTTGACAAACTTTACAGCAATGATGAAACTGTTACTATCTCTTTTAAAAAAATTGATGATCCAAGATTTCAAAATTTAAAAGCAAAAGTTATTTATTTACCTAAAGATGAAAAAGATGATTATGCAGTTATAAAATTAGTGAAAAAATTACCAGATGTTCCTAAAATAGCGATACTCAAAGTTGCAGGAAAGATCAAGAATCCAGAAAATTATAATCCGGAAGTTATTATTATTGGATATCCTGGAAGTAATATGACTCAAACTTATTTGAGTAATACTGTTAGAGATTATTCAGGTGTTCAGTTTGAAGATTTTGATGGAACTCTTTTTCAAACTAATGATATTCAACGTGGAATGAGCGGGGGACCAGTTATTGATAAAAAAACTGGTGAAGTTATAGGAATTGTAAGTCTTGTATACGAAGCAGGAGTAATGGAAGGTGTGGGATTACATGAAAAGATTCAGCAAGTGTTTAATGATCCAGATGCATCACACATTGACTGGTAGTAAAGTCATTTATTGATGAGAATTATTAACTAAAAAAAAAATATGAAAAAAATAATATTTATAATGTTTTTAATACCTGTAATTACATTTTCTCAGGATAATGATACTGTAAATCAAAATGATTTTTTGACTGATTTATTTTTAGGTAACAAACAAATCAAAAATCAAGATTTCCAACTTAAATTATCTGGTGTAATTAACCAAAAAGCACAAATGCTAAAAGATGCTTATTATAGTAATGATAAAAAGTATTTAACAGAAGTTTTGTTTCTTGATGATTTGCGTGTTGCTCAACAAATTAAGTCTAATGTTTTTATTGGAGACAAAGGGAAGGTAGTTGTAGATGATTATGGATATAAAAGAGGATTTGAACCTTTTGATGATTTTGAAGATAAATGTAGTTGGAATTGGACAGGTAAGAACCCAAATCTTAAAATGATTCATCCAAGCAAACTGCTAAATGGCTACTTGCCAACATTTAGTTTTTTGAAAGGTAAATTATTAACTATTATTGATTCTGATTCCTCAGAAAATGATTATCTCTTTTCAGTATCTATTTCTGAAGATCATAACGATTATGGTCATAAAGTTCTTTCGTTTAATTTGTCGGACGATAATGAGAAAGGCTATACAATAAGAACTATTATTATTAATGAACAATGTTATATTATCTTTAATACTTCAGAGATGCAAGCTTTAGGACTTGAAATACCAGAGCGTTTAACAAAAAAAACTATGTTTGAAATTAAATGTCAACGAGATGAAGAGGATAGATATAATCGTGTAGAATATAAAGATTGTTATTGTGAATGTAAATCAGACTATTTTTCTATTTGGAGAGAAAAAACAAAATATATGAATAAAGATTTTAGTCTTGCAGAAAAAGATTTATTATACATCTTTAAATTAGAACTCAAGAATTAATAATAAATTATTATATTTGATTTAATTGAAAAATTATAACTAAAAATAAAAAATATGAAAAAATTCTTTTTAATGTTAATTTGTCTTCCTTTACTATTTTCATGTAATAGTGGTGGAGAATCTTCTTCCGAAAGTATTGAAAGCTGCTTAGTTGGATATGATTGGTGTTCACCAAATTGTAGTGATCCTACTATGGCTTGGAAGTTTTCTGGAGATGGCACATTTAACTATAGTACTACAATGTTTGGTGGTATGAGTGCCTGGGGAACATGGGAAGATATAGGAAACAAGGAGATAAAAATTGTTTATACTAGAACCTCTACAGGCGATGTTTTACCTTCCAAGGTTATTAGTATGCCTGATTGTAAAAGTCTAAAGATTAATCAATCGATATATAGAAGATAAACTTTAACCAAAACCCACTCAATTGAGTGGGTTTTTTTTGGTGGACCTCTTAGCTCTAATTTCGAACTTTTTTAGGAAATTAAATTCTTTGGATGTGAAAGGCTATTACTAGAAATAAGAATTGTTATATATTTACTGAATCCATAAGATAATATTTAATAATATATTACATATTGTAAGAAACTATATATTTTTGATTGTTAAATCAATTAAAAGAAACATTAAACTAGATCTAAAACTATGAAAAAATTATTATTGACAGCATCTTTAGCTTTGACAATCTTATTTGCTAAAGCACAGTGTCAAGCAGATTTCAGCTATATGCAAAATGGTCCAACAACTATTTTTACTGATTTGTCTTTTGTAAATCAAGGTTGGTCAACAAACTATTCTGTAACTTTAGATTGGGATTTTGGTGATGGAAACGCATCAACACAGCAAAATCCTGTACACACATATACAAACAA
This sequence comes from uncultured Bacteroidota bacterium, assembly GCA_902627575.1. Classification (GTDB taxonomy): domain Bacteria; phylum Bacteroidota; class Bacteroidia; order Flavobacteriales; family BACL11. The sequence continues at coordinate 21,462 of CACOJQ010000013.1, read as the reverse complement.
TGGTATATATACACCTTGTTTGACAGTTACTTATTTTGATTCAACAATTATTAATTGGTGCACCTCTGTTTATTGTGACACTATAATTATTGGTAATTCAATTCCTGTTTCATGGGACTGTAATCCAACTACTGGATGTTATGATCCTGGTACTGGTTTAGGACAATATAGTTCTTACGCTTCTTGTGATACTATGTGTGGAGCACCTACACCTTCTTGGGATTGCCCTACTAATATGCCTGGAGGATGTTATGATCCAGGAACTGGTAATGGTCAATATGTTACATTAGCAGCTTGTCAAGCTGTTTGTGGAACACCTACACCTTCTTGGGACTGTGGTCCTCAGGGCTGTTATGATCCAGGAACAGGCATTGGACAATATACTACATTAGGTGCTTGTCAGGCTATTTGTGTTAGTACAGTATCTAATGCTTGTGATTCTATGACTCTTATTAGTACAGGTGGTTCACCACTAACAATGTTAGTTGCGGAAGTACCTATTAGCTTCATGGATATTCATTATTGGATTACAACTGCCCCAGATGGAACAGTTTTAGGTGAAGATAGTATGTGGAATTCACATCAGATTTATAATAATACGAACAATGGTCAGCCTTATGATACTATTAATATTTGTATTACTTACATAGATAATGCTGGATATTCTACTTGTTGTGTAACTTGGGTGTGGAACGGTTCATTTTGGGCTAAGATGGGTAGCGTGACCTCAATAGGAGAAATAGACTTCTTTGATAAAAAACTAATTAAAATCGTTGATGTATTAGGAAGAGAAACATCAATAAATAGTAATAAAACCCTATTCTTTATTTATGAAGATGGTACGATTGAGAAAAGGTATATTGTAGATAGAAAGTAATGTATAAGAAGACACTTGTTTTCACATGTTGTGTGGTTTTATTTTCGAAGACTTTAAAATCACAGGTTGTCAGTGTAGAAGGAGTGTGGCATGCTGATACAGTTAAGTGTGCTGCTCCTTTTTCATTAGGTTTATTTTTTGTGGGCCTCTCGGTCCTTATTTAGAACTTTTTCAGTCAAATTTTAGCATCTTCTCAACAGATCTAATAAATGTTGTTTTTGCATCGGCATATTCATTTCCATCTTTCCATTCTTTTTCTGACAGTGAATACTTTAACCTTTGATATTTTTTTCTAGTAACTTCATTTGATCTTAATTCATTTCTAAATGCTATATGTCTTTTAAACCATCTGCTATTATGTTTTACTAAATGAATATGAGCTATTCTTTTCTTGCTTTCTTCAAAAAAGAAGAATCTTCTATTAGGTATTTCTATCTCATATTCTTTAATGTGTGTATATCCTAAATTTTTGATAGGGTCAATATATTTATCTAATTCATTAGAACTAACTCCTATTAAAATATCAATAATTGGTTTTGAATCAAGATTTTTTACAGAAGTACTACCAATATGCTCAATTATAACGTCATTGTCAACAATACTTTTTTTTATTTCTTTTTTTATCGTTTCAAAAAGTAAAGGCCATTCATCATTATAAGGGACTATGTTGATTTTCATTATTTCGTAAAATTAATAAAAAACCTACTCAGTTGAGTAGGTTTATTCTAAGTGGACCTCTCGGTCCTTATTTCGAACTTTTTTAGAGAATTATTTAATATTTTTATAAAATGAAAAAATTAGCTATTGTATTAGTTTGTTTGCCTTTGTTTATTTTTGGACAAGATGGACCTTTCTTCATTACCCATGATAATATTCAAAGAGAATATTATTTGCATATCCCAACTAATTTACCAGTAAATTCACCAATCGTATATGTGTTGCATGGATGGGGCGGGAGTGGTTATGGAATTATGTCATATACAGGATTTAACTTGTTGTCAGATCAATATAATTTTGCAGTTTGTTATCCTACTGCTCTAATTGATGGAGATGGTGGTAGCTCAGGTTTGACTTCATGGAATACAAATGGATTAAGTGATGTCGATTTTATTCACGCATTAAATGATACACTAAATTATCAGTATCAATTTGATGATAACAGAACTTTTGCTACTGGAATGTCTTATGGTGCAGAGATGTGTTTTCATTTATCAAGGTGTCAAAATTCAAATATTATTGATGCTATTGCTCCGCTAGCAGGTTCAATATTTGATTATATGAACATTTGTACTCTCTCTACTAATATTTCAACTTTAGTTTTACACGGAACTAACGACAATGTTGTTAATTATAACGGAGGCTATTTTCCTAACTATGGCCCTTATATGTCAGCTAATGATATTGTATCAGAACTTGTAGTTTATAATTCTTGTGTTTTAGATACGAGCTATTCGTTATTAGATCTAAATAATGATAATAATTTAACTGATGTTACTAAATATCAAAACTTTAATTCTGGTACTAAAGTTTGGTTTTATAGCGTAAATAATGGTACTCACACATGGTTTGATCAAGCTCCTTTTGGAGTTGATGATTTTTGGGCTAGTGAAGAGATTTGGAGTTTTTTCAGTCAACTTGGAAGCAGTACAACAAATTTAAATAATGAAAATTATAAAGCTAATAATAAATCTTTAATAAAGATTGTTGATTTATTTGGAAGAGAGACTGAGGAAAAATTAAATATCTCTCTGTTTTATATCTATGATGATGGAACAGTAGAGAAGAAAATAATTATTGAGTAAACGAAAACCCACTCAATTGAGTGGGTTTCTTTTTTTTGTGGAGCTGGGGGGTATCGAACCCCCGTCCAAACAAACAGTACAGAAATTTTCTACATGTTTATCTATTTTTAATTTTCGAAATTATTTTGGAAAATAGCAACCAAAAAATAATTCTTAGCTTTTTAAATAATTCACTATTTTATAAAAGCAATAAAATAATTATCCTGAATTTTATAATGCCTCAAGATTATAGGTTTCAGGAGTACCTATAAAAGAGACAAAAGCTTACGTAATTATATAAATTAGGCAGCTAAAGCGTAATTATTTTCGCCATTTAAAAAGTTGAATTTTAATATTTACGAGCTAAAAAACAATGCTCGACATGCTTATTAAATAACATATTTGCTGTCAAATCCAGTCAGCCCCAAGAAATAATGAACTTCGCAAAATTACAAAAACTATATTATTCTATCTTACTTTATTATTTTTGCATAATATTTTTGATTATGAAAATTGGAATACTACGCGAGACAAAATTACCTTTAGATAGTCGTGTTGCATTTACACCAAAGCAATGTGCAGAGTTGATAAATAAATATCCAAAGATTTCTGTAGTTGTTCAAAGTTCTACTTCAAGATGTTTTTCTGATGAAGAGTATCAATTAGAAGGTATAGAAATTGTAGATGATATTACCGACTGTAATATTCTTTTTGGTGTTAAAGAGATTAATGTTGAAAATCTTATTCCAAGTAAAACCTACTTATATTTTTCTCATACAATTAAGAAGCAACCATATAATCGAAATTTATTAAAGAAAATGATAGATTTTAAAATAAAAATGGTTGATTATGAAGTATTAAAAAATTTAGATGGTTCAAGGATATTAGGTTTTGGTAGATATGCAGGCATTGTTGGAGCCTACAATGCTTTATTAACATATGGTTTAAAAACTGGTTTCTATACTTTAAAGCCTGCATTTAAGTGTAAAGATAGGTGTGAGATGGAGGATGAACTAAATAAAATTGTTTTTTCAAAAGAAAGAATAGTTGTTACAGGAAAAGGAAGGGTAGGAAAGGGTATTATAGAATTACTCTCAAAGTGTGGTATTAAAGAAGTTGCAGTTAAAGATTTTTTGAACTTAAAATTTGATGAACCTATTTTTGTTAGTCTAGATTCGTTAGATTTTAATAAAAGAATTGATGGTGTAAATTCTGACTTACAACATTTCTATGAGCACCCAGAGCTTTATGAGTCATCATTTATGAAATATGCTAAAAATTCAGATATTTTTATTGCTGGTCATTTTTATGCTGTAGGTGCTCCATTTTTATTAACTAAAGATGATATAAAGTCTAAAGATTTAAATTTTAAAGTTATTGCTGATATTTCATGTGACATTGATGGTCCTATAGCTTCCACTATTAGATCCTCAACTATAAAAGATCCAATCTACGGATATGATGCACTAAATGAAAAAGAAACTAATTATATGAATGATGATGCTATAGCTGTAATGGCTGTAAGTAATTTACCGTGTGAGCTCCCCAAAGATGCATCTAAAGATTTTGGTGATTCTTTATTAAATAAGGTTATACCTCATTTGATTTCTGATACAGAAAACATTATTTTAAATGCAACTATATGCGACAGAGGGGATTTGAAATCTAATTTTGAGTATTTGAGAGATTATATAAACAAAAATTAAATATTTTTTAATTCTGATATTGTATTAATAGGATTATCTGATTTAAAAACGAAGCTACCAGCAACTAAAACATCTGCTCCACAATTAATCAATTTTCTTGCATTGCTAGTATTTACTCCACCATCTATTTGAATTTCTGTTTTACTCTCTTTTTTATCAATTAATTTTTTTAGATCAGTTATTTTATTGTATGTGTTTTCAATAAATAATTGTCCACCAAACCCAGGGTTCACAGACATCAAACAAACTAAGTCAATATCTTTTATAACATCATTCAGTAAATTAACAGGTGTATGAGGATTTATTGCTACGCCAGCTCTCATTCCTTCTTCTTTTATTTTATGTATTGTTCTATGTAAATGATTACATGCTTCTAAATGAATAGTTAAAATATCTGCACCTAATTCTTTAAAATTAGATATATATCTATCAGGTTCTATTATCATAAGATGGATATCCAATGTTTTCTCTGCTATCGTATTTATAGATTTGATAACAGGCATTCCAAATGATATATTGGGAACAAAAACACCATCCATTACATCGATGTGAAACCAATCTGCTTCACTTTTATTTACCATTTTACATTCATCGGTAAGTTTACCAAAATCGCAAGCAAGTATCGAAGGTGCTATTTTATGTCCCATTATTTTAAAGAAAGAAAAGAGTTACTTTTCCAATTAGCCTAAATAAGTTTTTAATATTTTACTTCTTGATGTTTGCTTAAGTCTTCTGACAGCCTTTTCTTTAATTTGCCTAACTCTTTCTCTGGTTAAATCAAATTTCTCACCTATTTCTTCAAGAGTCATAGCGTGCCCACCGTTTAGTCCAAAGTAAGAAGAAACAACATCCGCTTCTCTTGGGGTCAATGTATCTAAAGCTCTCCTGATTTCCTCTCTGAGTGATTCAAGCATAAGATCAGCATCTGGATTTGGACTATCTTCTGATCCCATAACATCGTATAAACTACTGTCTTCACCTTCGATTAAAGGAGCATCCATAGAAATATGTCTTCCTGTATTTTTTAGTGATTGTTTTACTTCAGTAATTGAAAGATCAACTAATTCTGATATTTCTTCTGCGGTAGGGGGTCTTTCAAACTTTTGCTCCAGCATTGCATATGCTTTGTTGATTTTATTTATTGACCCAATTTTATTTAAGGGGAGTCTAACAATTCTTGATTGTTCTGCTAATGCTTGCAGTATTGATTGTCTAATCCACCAAACAGCATATGAAATAAATTTGAAGCCTCTTGTTTCATCAAATCTTTTTGCAGCTTTGATTAATCCTAAATTACCTTCATTAATAAGATCTGGAAGAGTTAGTCCTTGATTTTGATATTGTTTTGAAACCGATACAACAAAACGTAAATTAGCTTTTGTTAATTTCTCCAGAGCCCTCTCATCACCTGCTTTTATTTTTTGTGCTAACTCTACTTCTTCTTCAGCAGTAATTAAATCAACTCTACCGATTTCTTGTAAGTATTTATCAAGTGATGCGGTTTCTCGATTTGTTACCTGTTTGGTTATTTTTAGTTGTCTCATTTTTATTTTTTAAAATTATTTTAAACCACCCACTTTTTACGTTTAAAAAATTAAATAGTTACAAAATTTCTATAAATTATTTTTTTTCTTTTGCTGGCTTAGGTAATAGTACTTTTCTTGATAGTTTTAATTTACCACTTCTTTCATCAATATCAATAAGTTTAACTTCTATAGTATCACCTTCTTTTAAAACATCTTCTACCTTTTCAACTCTTTTCCAATCAATTTCAGAAACATGCAAAAGGCCATCAGTATTTGCTGAAATTCCAACAAATGCTCCATAAGGCATTATTGATTTAACTTTCCCCTTGTAAACTTCACCAATTTCAGGCACAAAAGCAATAGACTTTATTTTTTCTACTGCTAAATTGATTTTTTGTTGATCAGTACCTAAAATTTCAACAATACCATGATCGTCAATTTCTTCAATTGAGATATTGGTTTCAGTAGCTGTTTGAAGTTCTTGAATAATTTTACCTCCAGGGCCAATAATTCCTCCTATTGTTGACTTTGGTACTTTTAAAGTTATAATTTTAGGAGTTTGCGGTTTTAATTCTTTTCTTGGTTCAGCTATTGTTTCAATTAATTTATTAAGTATATGAATTCTTCCTTCTCTAGCTTGATCCAAGGCTTCAGAAAGTATGTCATAGGATAAACCTTGAACTTTTATATCCATTTGACAGGCTGTAATTCCTTTTTCTGTACCACAGATTTTAAAATCCATATCTCCGAGATGATCCTCGTCTCCCAAAATATCAGACAAAATAGCATAATTAGTTGTATCTTTTTGATCGGAAATTAAACCCATTGCTATTCCTGACACAGGTTTTTTTATTTTAATACCAGCATCCATTAAGGCCAATGTTCCAGCACAAACTGTTGCCATAGATGATGATCCGTTTGATTCCAAAATATCAGAAACAATTCTTACAGTGTAAGGATTATCATCTGGTATCATGTTTTTTAAGGCTCTTTGAGCTAAGTTTCCGTGACCAATTTCTCTTCTACTCGTTCCTCTTAGCATTCTTGCTTCTCCTGTTGAAAAAGGGGGGAAGTTGTAATGTAAATAAAATTTCTCGTGACCTTGATAAGTTACACCATCTAATCTGTTAACATCTGTAGCTGATCCAAGAGTTACTGTTGTTAGAGATTGAGTTTGTCCTCTTGTAAATACTGATGATCCATGAGGGCTATCTAAATAATCAATTTCACACCAAATGTCTCTTATTTCTTTCGTGTTTCTTCCATCTAATCTTTTACCTTCATTTAAAGCTAAATCTCTGATAGCTTCTTTTTCCGACTTACTGTAATATAGATTTATTAGATTTTCGTCATATGATTCAAGTTCTTCATCTGTAAGTGATTCAACCCAATTTGATTTTATTTCTTTAAGTTGTGCAGATCTTTCATTTTTTGATAATCCTTCTGAAGCAACTTTATATATTTTATCATATGTTTCTTTTAATATTCTTTGTCTCAACGCATCGTTATGTACCTCATGACAGTATTCTCTTTTGTCTTTTGCTATATTTGCTTTTTCAGCCAATTTTAATTGAGCGTCACATTGTATTTTGATAGCTTCATGAGCGATTTTAATTGCATCTATCATCTCCTTTTCAGATACCTCACTCATTTCACCTTCAACCATTGCAATGCTGTTATGAGAGGCCCCTACCATTAAGTCAATATCAGCATTTTCTAGGTCCTCTGATGATGGATTTATTACAAATTTGTTATTTATTCTAGATACTCTACATTCTGAAATAGGTCCATTAAATGGAATATCAGACAAAGTAATTGCTGTTGATGCAGCTAATGCAGCAAGTGCGTCAGGTTTTACATTTTCATCATGAGAATTTAAAGATATCATGATTTGTACTTCAGCATGGTAATCTTTTGGAAACATTGGTCGTAAAATTCGATCTACTAAACGCATTACAAGTATTTCCTGGTCAGTTGGTCTAGCTTCTCTTTTGAGAAATCCACCAGGAAACCTTCCGTCAGCAGCAAATTTTTCTCTGTAGTCTACAGTAAGCGGTAAAAAATCTACTCCTTCTTTTGCTTCTAAACTTGATACCACAGTAGCAAGTATATGAGTTTTTCCCATTCTTACTTCAACAGATCCGTGCGCTTGCTTTGCCAACTTTCCTGTTGTAAGTAATATTTCTCTTCCATCATCTAATCTAATTATCTCTTTAACTTCTTTTGTCATTATATTTTTTTAAATTAATTAAAAAAGGCAATATTTTATTGCCTTTTTTTAGTTATCTATCTTCTAAGACCCAAGTCTTTTATTAACTCTCTATACTTGAGAATATCTTTGTTTTTCAGGTATTGTAATAATTTTCTTCTTTTACCAACCATTTTTTGAAGGGACCTCTGTGTTCCGTAGTCTTTGCGATTTTTTTTAAGATGATTTGTTAAATTTTTGATTTTACCAGTAAATAATGCAACCTGAGAATGAACCGATCCTGAATCTTTAACACTATCACCAAATTTTTTAAAAATATTTTCTTTTTCTTGCTTTGTTATTGTCATATTTGTTTTCGGTACTTGTATAGGGCTGCAAAACTAATAAACTTATTTAATAATTTTGCTTTTTTAACTAATTTTTAAACATTTTTAATAATAAAGTAATTTTTGTTTTAAGATTTTTTCTTTCAACAATAATGTCAATGAAACCTTTTTCAAGCAAAAATTCTGCTGTTTGAAACCCTTTAGGTAAATCTTTTCCAATAGTTTCTTTTACAACCTTTGGACCTGCAAATCCAATTAATGCATTAGGTTCAGCAATATTTATGTCTCCTAGCATCGAAAAAGATGCTGTAGCACCACCGAATGTAGGATGAGTACATAAAGAAATGTATGGAAGACCTTCTTCACCAAGTTGTGCAATTTTTGCAGATGTTTTTGCTAATTGCATTAATGATATTCCTGCTTCCATCATTCTTGCACCTCCAGATTGAGATATGATGATTATTGGTGATTTAGTTAGTCTTGCATAGTCAATAGCTCTCGAAATTTTTTCGCCTACAACAGAGCCCATTGATCCTCCGATAAATTTAAAATCCATACAAGCAATAACTGCTTTTTTTTCGTTTATTTTTCCGTATGCAGTTCTAACAGCATCATTTAAGCCAGTTTTCTTTTGCATTAATTTTATTCTATCTGTATATTTTTGCTTGTCTTCAAATTTTAATGGATCTAAAGAAGACATGTTTTTATCTAATTCTTTGAATTTATTATTATCAAATAAAATATTAAAATACTCCTTAGAACCAATTCTATCGTGGTTACCACAGTGGTTACAAACATGTAGATTGGCAATATGCTCTTTGGTTGTTACTATTGTTTTACATTTTGAACATTTACTCCATAAACCATCTGGAGTTTCTTTTTTTTCGTGTGTTGATGTTGTTATACCTTCTTTATTTCTTTTAAACCAACCCATTTTATTTATTTGTATTTATGTTATTTAAATCCTCAAATGACTTAATAAGTCTATCTTTGAATGTTAACTCACCTTCTCTAATCCATTTTCTCGGATCATAGTATTTTTTATTTGGCTTATCTTCTCCTTCTGGGTTTCCTATTTGTGCTTTGACGTACTCTTTGTATTTATCAAAATAATCTCTTGTTCCAATTGTGAACCCCCATTGTAAATCTGTATCAATATTCATTTTAATAACACCGTAACTAATAGCCTCTTTAATTTCATCTTTACTAGAGCCTGAGCCACCATGGAAAACAAAATTAAGTGGATTAGAAGAAGTATTAAACTTATTTTCAATAAATTTCTGCGAATTATATAAAATTTTTGGTGTTAATACAACATTACCAGGCTTATAAACCCCGTGTACATTTCCAAACGCAGCAGCTATTGTAAATCTATCACTTATTTTTATCAATTCTTCATAAGCATATGCAACTTCTTCAGGCTGAGTGTATAGTTTTGAAACATCTACATTAGTATTATCTACGCCATCTTCTTCTCCTCCTGTAACGCCAAGTTCTATTTCTAGTGTCATATCAATTGCACTCATTCTTTTAAGATATTTTTTGCATATTTCGATATTTTCTTCGATAGGTTCTTCTGACAAATCAATCATGTGAGAAGAAAAAAGAGGTTTACCGTTTTTTTTGTAGAATTCCTCACCTGCTTCAAGTAAACCATCAATCCATGGAAGCAATTTTTTAGCAGCATGGTCAGTGTGTAGTATTATACTGCTACCGTATAATTTTGCCATTTTATGAACATGTAAAGCCCCTGAAATACCGCCAGCAATCGCTGCTTTTTGATTTTCATTAGAAAGTCCTTTGCCTGCATAAAATAGACATCCCCCATTTGAAAATTGAATGATAGATGGAGAATTTAATTCAGCTGATGTTTCCATTACAGCATTTACTGTGCTTGAGTTAGTAACATTAACTGCGGGAAGGGCATATTTGTGTTTTTTAGCATCTTTAAAAAGTTCTTGTATTTGATTTCCTGAAAGTACTCCTGGTTTAAATTTTGACATGATTTTTATTTTGAGCAAAATTACAAGATTGTATAAAACAACACCATATATTTATAATAAATTCTTATTATTGAAATTAAATTTATTTATTGTGATAAGTAAGAAATCAATAAAGTTTATAAATTCTTTACACTTTAAAAAATACAGAGACAAGCATAATTTGTTTTTGGTAGAAGGGGAGAAGTGTATTGATGAACTTATAAAATCTAATTATGAAATTCAATCCATATATTGTACAAAAAAGATAATACATAAGTATTCTAGATATGATATAAATGAAATTTCAGAGAGTGATTTAGCTAAAATTTCTAGTCAAGTGAACCCCAACAATATTTTAGCTACAGTTAAAATACAATACAATAAAATCAAATTTTTTGAAGGGATAACTTTAATTTTAGATGGAATCAATAACCCAGGAAATTTAGGTACTATTATAAGAACATGTGATTGGTTTGGAGTAAAAAATATTGTTTGCTCAAATAATACTGTTGATGTTTATAATCCTAAGGTAGTTCAATCAACTATGGGTTCAATTTTTAGAGTAAATATATTTTATACTGATTTAATTAAGTATTTAGATAAAGTTCAATACCCAATATATGCGGCAACCTTAGATGGTGTTAATTTAAGTCGTCAGAAATTTCCAGCTAATCTATATCTTATTTTAGGAAATGAATCCAATGGTATTAATGATAGCTTACTAGAAATAGTTGATAAAAAAATTAAAATTGAAAAACAAGGAAAGGCTGAATCTTTGAATGTTAGTATTGCATCTGCTGTTGTTTTGCATAAAATCCTTTTTTGCTAATTTTTACTGTATTTTTGTTATATGTGAATAGCTATAATTGCTCATGATGGAAAAAAGTAGATTTGGTTGATTTCGTATTAAAAAGATTGCCCTTGTTTTTTAAAACTTTACCATCTTAAGCCCTCCCAATCATTTTCTGAACCACTGCACTTGTATCTTTTAAATTCAAAAATTCTAAAAGTTAAATTAATTATTATATGATCAACTTTTTTTCTTGGAATCCTATTTAGAGATTGATTACATTTTGGACAAGCATTACTACAGTTTTCAACAACTTTTTTTTTCTTCCATCCTATTTTTTTTGCAATTAATAAAATGACAAAATAAATAAAAACGAAAAGAAAAATGGATAGAAAAAAGTCAAATTGCATTTTTAAACACTTAATAATCATGCAATTATACATAAAATTAATTTTTTATACAAATTTTTGTTAGATTGACATTATTAAACTGATAAGTTTACATTATTCAAATGTAAATGAAAGCATCCAGCCGTTTGTTGTTAAACTATTAATAGAATTTGAAAAAATCGTATTGTCTTCTGATAGTAAATTTAAAAGTCCGTATGAAATTTTAATTTGAGGTGAAAATTTAAAATATTCTAAGTAAAAATCAATGCCAAATCCAATTTCTGCCATAAAATCATTGCGTTTAAGTTTAATTATTTCCTTTCCTTCATCATCGATTCGTGCTTGAGATGCAATGTCTAGACTATATTTAATTCCTGAGATTACATATGTTCTGAAGTTATTATATCGTTCTGATTTATATTTAATATGAATAGGAAAATCTAATAATGTTGATTCTATTCTTTTTAACTCATAATTTATAATAGCAGAATCTTGGAATCCGTAATTAATTTTTCTTTCTCCAAAAACCAGTGCAGGAATAAATCTTAAATCTGTATACTTACTAAGCCTTAAGTTTGATACAATGCCTAAGTTAAAACCTTTTTGACTTATAGTATTTATACTTTTTATTGAGTCATTATTTATTGTACTTGAGTTTTTTTGATGATTAAAATTTAAATTATTAATACCAAGAGTAAATCCAAAATGAATTTTTTGGTGATCATAACGAGCTAAATTTTTTGGTTTCTTGTACTTTTGCGCGTATGAGTTGAAACCAAAAGATAAAATTGTTATTATCAAATAAAATTTTTTAATTTTTTGCATCAGAACAGAACGATTTTTAAACTATTTTATTGCTATGTAGAGACTAACAATTCCAAATGTCAAATATAAATGCTTACAATTTTTAAATCCAGCTTTTTCTAGTTTGTTGATGAACTTTTTAGCTGACGGAAATTTTTTTACGGACTCTGGAAGATATTTATAAGCACTTCTATCACCAGAAATAATATATCCTATATTTGGAAGTAAATAGTTGAAATAAATATAGTAAAGTTGTTTTAGTGGAAATAATTTAGGAATTGAAGGTTCAAGAATTACAATTATTCCTTTTTTAGACAATACACGATAAATTTCATGTAAACCTTTGGTTAAATTTTCAAAATTTCTTACTCCAAATCCAACAGTAATTGCATCAAATTTATTTTTATTAAAAGGGAGTTTCTCTGCATCAGCTATTTCGAAAACAATTCTGTTTTCTAATTTTTTATCAAAAGTTTTTTTAATTCCTAAATCTAACATATTTTTTGAAATATCTATTGCTGTAATATTTGCATTTGTATATTTTGCAGCTGATATTGCAAAATCACCAGTTCCTGTTGCAACATCTAAAATAGTTTTTGGATTGTTAGTTAATTTCTGAATTGCTTTTTTTCTCCATATATTATGCATGCCAGCAGAAAGAGTATGATTAAGTAAATCATATTTCTTGGCAATATTGTCAAACATTGCTTGGACTTGTTCTTTTTTTGTTTTTGAGTTTTTATATGGGGTAATTTTACTCATGTTTTATGATAATTGTTGCTTCAGATAAAAGTTTACCCTTGTTAATTGGTACCACTCCAACCTCTTCACAAACAATACCTCCAGCTAGTGAGGATAATTTTGATAACAATTTATAATCCATTTTTGTTGCTAAACATAATGAAGCGACGGACAAGACTGTATCACCTGCACCTGAAACATCAATTATTTTTCTTTGATATGCCGGAGTATATTCAAATTCGTTAGCATTGGTAATGGATATACCTTTATCAGACATTGTTAATAAAATGGCCTCAGCATTTAATTTATTAAATAGAATCTTTGTTGCTTTTTTAATTTCATTTTTATCATCAACATTTAAATCTATTTTCATACCCTCATTAATTTCTGATAAATTTGGTTTGAATAATGTACAATTATAATAATTATTAAAATTATTTTTCTTTGGATCTACTACTGTAGGTACATTAAACTTATTTGCTATTTTGAGGACTTCTTTAATTACATTTTTAGTAAGTAAACCCTTGTTATAATCTTGTAGAATTATAACGTCAAATTTGTTTATTTGATCTTTAAAACTATTTATAAATTTTTTTTCTAAGTCTATAGGTTTTGTTTCTTCTTCATCTATTCTTAATTGATGTTTTTCATTTGCTATTACTCTAGTTTTGAGTGTTGTTCTTCTTTTATTAGAAACTAGTATTCCATCAGTGCTTAAATTTGATTTTTGCATTAATTCTAAAAATATCTTTCCATGAATATCATCACCAATTATTGAAAATAAGATAGGTGTAGCTTCTAATGACTGTATATTTAAAGCAACATTTGCAGCTCCACCTAATCTATTTTCGTGTTTTTTTACCTCTACAATAGGAACCGGAGCTTCTGGTGACATTCTATTTATTTTCCCCCACATATAAGCATCTATCATTGCATCTCCAATAATTAATACTTTTTTGTTATTAAATTTCTTGAAAATCTTTTTTAAGTTTATCATTTTAGAAGCTCTAAGTATTTTTTTATTCTTTTCATTGCTTCAATTAATTTCAACTCTGATGCAGCATATGAAATACGAATACATTCTGGATTTCCAAAAGCATCACCTGCTACGCATGCAACATGAGCATTATTTAATAAATACATGCATAAATCGTTTGCATTTTTAATTAAGGTTTCTGCATATGATTTACCAAAGAAGTAGCTAATTTCTGGAAAAACATAAAAGGCACCATTTGGAATATTACATTTTATCCCTTTAATATTTTTTAACTCATTAACTAACATATTTCTTCTTTTTAGAAATGTTTCTTTCATTTCTTTTGTAGCAGATTTTGGTTCAGCTAGCATTGCTCTTTCAGTTGCTTTTTGAGCTATTGCACAAGTAGCTGAAGTGACTTGACCTTGAATTTTATTACATGCTTTTGCAATCCAAAGAGGAGCTCCTATGAATCCAACACGCCATCCAGTCATTGCAAAGCCTTTTGAGACACCGTTTACTGTTATTGTTCTATCATACATTGATGAAATACTTCCTATACTAAAATGTTTTTCTGTAAAATTAATATGTTCATAAATTTCATCGGAAACAACAAAAATTTCAGGATATTTTTCAAGCATTTTTGCAATATCTTCTAATTCTTCTTGACTATAAACTGTTCCACTAGGGTTACATGGAGAACTAAACATCAACATCTTTGTTTTTGAAGTTATTGCTCTTTCCAAATCATCTGCAGTAACTTTAAAGTCTGAGTCAATAGAGGATGGTATTTCTATGGGTGTGCCTTCGGCAAGTTTGATTATTTCAGAATAACTTACCCAATATGGACATGGAAGAAGTACTTCATCTCCAGGGTTCAATAAACTTAAACATACATTTGCTAATGACTGCTTTGCACCAGTAGATGTGACAATTTGTTCAGGTTTGTATTCTAAGTTATTATCTCTTTTAAATTTAGCAGATATAGAGCTTCTTAGCTCAGTTAGTCCTGGAACTGGCGTATAATGTGAAAAATTATCATCTATCGCTTTTTTTCCAGCTTCCTTAATAAATTCCGGAGTGTTAAAATCAGGTTCACCTAGGCTTAGGGCAATTACATCAATTCCTTTTGCTTGAAGTTCTCTACTCATTCTAGCCATAGCTAATGTCGCGGATTCTGAAAGTCTATTTAGTCTGTTAGAAACGTTTTTCATCTTTTAATTATGTTTTAGCAAAGATACTATTATCATATTATCTTTATTAAGATGCTTAAAATTTTTTTATTAAATTTGAGAAATGAAAACTTATTTATTTTTATTTTTAATTTACTTTACCTCTTTAAGCTTACATGCTCAAAAAGTTTATTCCGTAGACTATTCTAGTCAAGCAGACGTAAAAGTTTTCGTTGCAAATTACGAAAGCAGAGCTGATTTAAATGTTTATAAAGTAGATTATGCTAGTCAAGCTGGTAAAAATGATGGTAACTGGTTCTTTGTGGACTATGCGAGTAGAGCTGACAAAAAAATATATTTTGTGGATTATGCTTCTCAAGCAGATGTTGTAATATATTTTTGTGATTACAGCAGTAGAGCTGGATGGAGAAATAAAGAAAAAATCCATTTTTTTTATTAATCTCTAATTCAAAATTTTAATATAAATTATGAAAATTTATGATTTTTTACAGTAGCTGACTTATAGTATCTACAAGTTGATAGATTTTTTTTCCTCTTAATAATTCTTCTTCCATCAATTTAATTTTCCCTTCTGTAAGTAAAGTGTTATATCTTTGTTTCCCAAGTTCCTCTTTTATATATAAGTGAAGCCAAAATTTACTTTGTTTAATTCTTTTTTTTTCTTTCCATCCATTAGAAATCACTAGACGATTAAACTTTTCAATATTTTCAACTATTTCAGAAATCCCAATATTTTCAATAGCTGAGCAAGTCGTAACTTGAGGAATCCATCCATTTTCCATAGGTGGGAATAGGTGAATAGCATTTTTATATTCTAAAGCAGCTTTTTTTGCTTTTTGAGTATTATCCCCATCCGCTTTTGTTATCGCAATTGAATCTGCAACTTCCATAATTCCTCTTTTAATTCCTTGCAATTCATCTCCAGCTCCAGCAAGCATAAGTAATAAGAAAACATCTACTAGATTACTTACTGTTGTTTCACTTTGACCAACACCAACTGTTTCTATAAGAATGGTATCAAATCCAGCAGCTTCACATAATAAGATGCTATCTCTAGTTTTATTAGTTACACCTCCTAATGTTCCACTACTCGGGCTTGGACGAATAAATGCATTTTTATTTGAAGATAATTTATTCATTCTACTTTTATCTCCTAATATACTTCCTTTTGTTTTTTCTGAGGACGGATCTATTGCTAGCACTGCTACTTTTTTACCTTTTTTCGTTAGTAATTCGCCAAAAGTTTCAATAAATGTACTTTTACCTACTCCGGGAGAACCAGTAATACCAATTCTTAAAGTTATTCTTGATTTTTTACTACATTTTTTTAATAGTTGTTGAGCTTTTTTTTGATCACTGAGCAATGTGCTTTCAACTAAAGTTATTCCTTTTGCTAATGCACTGATATTTCCACTTAATATTTCATTTGATAAGTCCATTTTACAAACAGGCTATGGCTGATATTTCAATATTTACATTTTTTGGTAGAACAGACACCTGAAATGCTTCTCTAGCTGGTGGTTGTGAATCGAAATAAGAGGCATATACTTTATTTACATCATTGTAGTTATTCATATTTTTTAAAAATATTGAACATTTTACTATGTTTTTAAAATCCATGTTAGCCTCTTTTAGTATTTCATAAATATTTTTCATAACTTGATGTGTTTCATTAAAAATATTATCTGTAATTAATTTATTAGTTTTAGCATTTAAAGCAATTTGACCTGAACAATAGAGTGTGTTATTATGTAAAATAGCTTGGCTATACGGTCCTATTGCTTGAGGAGCATTTGGTGTTTTGATTATTTTTTTCATTTTATTTTCATTTTATTTTCTTTTTCCGAATATACTACTTCCTAATCTTACCATATTACTACCATTTTGTATAGCTAATAAATAGTCGCTACTCATACCGATGGAAAGCAGATTTATATTTTTATTTTGTATTTTTTTAAACAAATTATTAATTAAAGAAAATTCTTTTGTTATTTTGTTTTTATCGCTAGTATTTGATGCCATTGCCATAAGACCCCTAATATTTATATTTTTAAATTTCAGTGTTTCTTCTATTGTTTCTTCTATTTTATCAATGTCAAAACCAAATTTTGTTTTCTCTTTTGATATGTGAACTTGTAATAAACAGTTAATTATTCGATTATTTTGTTCAGCTCTCTTATCAATTTCATTAATTAGCTTCAAAGAATCTACAGAATGAATCATATCAATAAATGGTGCAATAAATTTAACTTTATTTGTTTGTAAATGGCCAATCATATGCCATTTAATATCATTTGGAAGCTCTTCTTTTTTTTTAATTAACTCTTGTACTTTATTCTCACCAAAAATTTTTTGCCCTGCATTATATGCTTCAATAATGTTATTATTTGATTGTTTCTTTGAAACAATTACTAAGCAGATATTTTTTGACAAATTTGCTTTAATGAGCTGAATATTTTTTCTAATATTCATTTTATATTGAATAAATAGTTAAACCCGAGCGTAGCTTTGGTTCTACATAAGTGCTTTTTGGAGGAAGAGTTTCTCCTTTGTCTGCTATTTTTTTTATATCATCAATTATAATTGGTTTTAGTATAAAAGCAACCTTATAGTTTGAGTTATCTACTTGTTTTTTTAATTCTTTAGTGGGGATGTTTCCTTCAACAAAAGTTATATTTTTATCTGTTCTTTCATCAATTATATTTAATATTGGTTTAAGTATATAAAAAGATAAAATTGATGGATCAAGTTTATTTGAATTTTTATTGTAATTTTTTTTCAAAGAAATAGAGTACCATTGATTTTCTAAATACATTGAAAATTGATTTTTTTGTGTAGGAGAGCAGTGGCTTGATCTTTCAACAACATTAAATTTTTCTTTAATTTTATAAATAAAATTTTTAGCAGTCAAATTATTTAAAGACTTTATTAGTCTGTTAAAGCTAAGAATATTGAGTTGTTTTTCACTAAGTAAATAACTCATAAAATAACTACTGCTTTCAGTTTTGCTAACTTTTGAAAGCAGTGCAGAAGATGCAGTTCTATGATGACCATCAGCTATATATAAATCGTCAATTTTTTTAAATTCTTTTGATATTTTTTTAATATCATCATTATTATTAATTATCCATAATTTATGTAAAGATTTGTCAGTAGTCGTAAACTCATACTCCGCTCTTGATAAAATATATTTTTGAATAATATTATTAATATTTGAGTTTTCCTTGTAACAAAGTAATACAGGTTCTGCATTAAAGCCAGCTAATTTAAGATAGTCACAAAACTTTTCTTCTCTTTTTTTGAGGGTTAGTTCGTGTTTCTTTATTTTACCACTTAAATAATCCTTTACTGCTGCAGTACCAATAATACCAGTGTATGTTTTTAATTCATTTTTTTGTTGATAAACATAAAAACAATTTGTTTTGTCTCTTATAAGTATTTTTTCATCAACAAATTCTGTAAATTTCTCTCTTATTTTTAAAAATTTTTGTTTATCATTTCGTTTATTTTTCTTTTTGTATTCTGGATTAATAATATGTAAAAAAGTATACGGATTGTTATCTAATTTTTCTATGATTGTATTTTCAGAATACGTTAAATATGATCTTGACGCAACTAAGCTTGCTTTATCCCTAACTGGTCTAATCGCTTTAAAGGCACTTATTTTAACCATTAATCGTTAAAATGTGTAATAATTTGTTGAGCAAGTTCTAAGCCAATTCTCTCTTGAGCTTCTAAAGTTGCAGCACCTATGTGAGGAGTTAAACTAATTGCATTATGCATACATATATGAATACTCGGATTAGGCTCATTTTCAAATACATCAAGTCCAGCATAAGCTAATTTATGCTTGTCTAATGCAAACATTAGAGCTGTCTCGTCAATTATTCCACCTCTAGAAGTATTAATAATACCAGCTCCTGTTTTCATTAATCCTATCTCTTCTGCTCCAATAATGGCTTTTTCTTCTAGTTTTGGAAGGTGCAAAGTAATGAAATCAGAATTTTTCAGAACAAATTCCAAATCTTTAGTAAAAACTTTAAAAGAAATATTATCTTTATTAAAAAAGTTAATATTTATTTCTGCTTCTTTTACAAATTTGTCATGTGCTAAAACATTCATTCCTAAACCAATTGCTTTTTTTGCAACTTCTTGACCTATTCTGCCAAAACCAATAATTCCTAATGTTTTACCGCTTATCTCTATACCTTTTGCATAGGATTTTTTTAATTCCTTGAATTCAGAATCACCAGTCAAAGGCATATGTCTGTTACTGTGATATAGATACCTAACCATAGAAAAAAGATGTGCAAAAACCAGCTCTGCTACTGAATTAGAGGATGCTGCTGGTGTATTAATAACTTTTATTCCTTTACTTAAAGCATAATCGACATCAATATTATCCATACCTACGCCACCTCTACCAATGACTTTTATTTCTGGACAAGAATCAATTAGTTCTTTTCGAACTTTTGTAGCACTTCTTACTAAAAGAACTTTGTATTTTTCAATGTTAATATTTTCAATAAGTTTTTCTTGTTCAATATGATTAGACGAAACATAAAAACCATTTTCTTCTAATGTTTTTATTCCTAATTTAGATATTCCATCGTTTGCTAATATTTTTATCATATTATTTTTTTTCTAATTTTTGCATAACATCAATCAACACCTCAATACTTTCGATAGGCATGGCATTGTAAATAGAGGCTCTGTATCCTCCTACAGATCTATGTCCTTTTATTCCACTGATTTTAGCATTATTACACATGTTATTAAAGTCTTGTTCTTTAGACTTATCTTTTAGTTTAAAACAAACATTCATATTTGATCTATCTTCTTTTTGTGCAGTTCCTTCAAATATTGAGTTTTTATCTATTTCATTATAAAGTAGATCAGCTTTTTTTATATTTTCATTTTCTATGTAAGAAATACCACCTAAATTTTTTAGCCATTGTAATGTCAACATTGAGACATAAATGGAAAAAACTGGAGGTGTATTAAACATACTATTTTTTTCAATGTGTGTGTTATAATCAAGCATTGAAGGTATGTCTCTTCCTGACTTTCCTAGTATTTCATCTTTAATAATTACTAGAGTTGTTCCAGCCGGACCCATATTTTTTTGTGCTCCTGCATAAATCAAATCAAAGTCTTTGATATTAATTTTTCTACTAAATATATCTGAGCTCATGTCACACACCATTATTCCGTTTAGTGATGGGAAATTTTTTATTTGAGTACCATATATTGTATTATTAGATGTACAGTGAAAATAATTATATTCTTTAGGAAAAGTGTAGTTTTTAGGTATCGAACTGTAATTTGATTCGCAAGAATCAGCTGCAACAACAACATTTCCAAATTTTTTGGCTTCTTTTATTGCTTTTGTTGCCCATGTTCCAGTATTTAAATATACTGCAGTTCCATTAATTTTCATTAAATTATAAGGAACCATACTAAATTGAAGACTAGCTCCACCTTGTAAAAACAATATTGAATATCCTAATGGAACACTGAGTAGATCTTTTACAAGCTGTTTAGCATTATTCATAACCTCATCAAATGGCTGACTTCTGTGTGATATTTCAATCAATGATAAATTATTATCAAAATTAATTATTGATTTTGATGCTTGCTGTAGAACATTATTTGGAAGAATACATGGTCCTGCTGAAAAGTTATGAGTTTTATACATTATTTTATTCTTTCAATATAAGATTTTTTGATTGTATCAATTTTAATTTTATCACCTTCATTTATAAATAGAGGTACATTTATTTTTGCTCCTGTTTCGGTTGTAGCAGGCTTAGTAGCATTTGTTGCTGTATTTCCTTTAACACCAGGTTCAGTAAATGTTATCTCAAGTATTACATGTGAAGGAACCTGAGCTGATAAAGGAATTCCTTTATCAGCATGAAAAAGAACCTCGATGTTTTCTCCCTCTTTTAAAAATTCAACATTTTCAATAAAATCTTTTTGCATCATTAGTTGCTCATAATCTTCATTATTCATAAGGTGATAATCATTACCCTCTGAATATAAAAATTGGTATTTTCTATTTTCTACTCTTATTACATCAATTTTTACACCTGAGGTAAAAGTGTTCTCTAGAAGTCTTCCAGTATTTAAATTTCTAATTTTTGTTCTCACGAAAGCTGG
>CACOJQ010000012.1 GCA_902627575.1 uncultured Bacteroidota bacterium | reverse complement strand
AGGTAAATGGATTAATGATAAAAGATATGGGAGTGGTGTCTTAATTTGTAATGATGGGTCATTAAAAAATGGGGTTTGGAAAGATGATAAGTTATTAGAACAATTTTAATATGAAAATACTAATACTTTGTACTGGAAATTCATGTCGTTCACAAATGGCTGATGGTTTATTAAAAGAATATTTTAAAAATTTTGAAATTTATAGTGCAGGAACTAAACCTGAACCAGTAAATCCATTAGCAATTCGTGTTATGCGCGAAATAGGTATTGATATTTCTAAAAATAAATCTAATTCTGCTACAGAATATGATTATGTAAATTTCGATTTTGTTTTTACTGTTT
Organism: uncultured Bacteroidota bacterium; assembly: GCA_902627575.1. Lineage (GTDB taxonomy): Bacteria > Bacteroidota > Bacteroidia > Flavobacteriales > BACL11. The sequence continues at coordinate 36,982 of CACOJQ010000012.1, read as the reverse complement.
GTGATAATGCAAAAGAAATATGTCCTGTATATCCGAAGGCTAAAAAGCTTATACATCAAAGTTTTTTAGATCCAGCAAATGCAACTGGTACTGAAACTGAACAATTAGAAGTATATCGAAAAGTTAGGGATGAATTAAAAAAATATTTTTTTAATTTTTTTAAAGATAAAATAATCAATACGTAAACTGTGCTTCAAACTTAGAGCTATTGCCTAATTTATCAACCACATTTAAATTAATCACGTGTTCTCCTTTTTGTAAATCTTCAATCTTATAACGAAGAAGATTTGTTTTGTAATCATAGTCCATTAAAATCCATTTATTATCAATTTCTCCTCTAAATGATTTAATACCACTTTCGTTATCTTTTATTTTAAAATCTATTGTTTTTTGATTTGTTATTTTTTTGTTTGAGTGAATATTAATAGCTATTATTTGTGGATTTATGGTATCGGAAACAATACAAAAATCTCCAAACTCTCTTGTTTTAGTAGTTATTTGATTATTTTTCCATTTTCCTCCAATGTGTTTATATTTTCCTTTTTTGTCAGTTTTTGCTATATATGTTTTGGTTAAAAGTGATTTTGGTACACTTGCAGATAGTGATAATGTGTAGTGTTTGTGAACTGGTGTATTATTGTAGTGAATGTGATGTATATTTCCGAATACCTCATCTTGATTTATAGAATTTCTATATTCAAAAAATATGGATTCGTATAGAGAATATGCATCCATATTTAAATAAATATCTTTGTTTTTAAAAAAATTTGGGGTGTTATAATTAAAGTATTTTTTTGATAAAATATTTGATGATAAAGAGTCTTTTTTTATTAAACACTTATTTACAAAAGTTTGAGGTGTAGACTTTATATCAAAATTTAATTTAGAAATGTTACCAAATATATCACTTACTTCGATTCTTATTTTATGAACTAAACTGTCATTAAATTTTACAATTCCATTATTTTTCAAATTATTGTAGTTTTTTAATTTGTTGTGTGGAAGTTTATGGCATCGATGAAATTTTATTTGATTCTCAATTTTTTCACAATAATCTATGTGAGCATTAATGAACCTTGTCGTATTAAAATTTAGTTCATCTACTTGAAAACTGTAATAAATTTCATTGTCCACATAGAGTTTTATGCTATATACTCCATTTTTGTTGTAGGCGCCATCAGATTGATCATATGTAAAAATACCCAATGCAAAATTGCCACTAACTGTTATTTTTTCATTTAAAAAGTATTTTCCATCTAATTTCTTAACATCCAATATTTTACTTGAATTATAACCATTAATTAGTGTTGTGTCTATTGCATACAATTTAATTTTTTTAATGATTGGAGCAATATTATCAGTTACATCAAAATCATATTGCAAAGGATTAATTGGGTGCGCGTTGTTTGTTTCTCTGATTTCAAAATGTAAGTGTGCACCATTACTACCTCCAGTATTTCCAGAAAGTCCTATGATTTCTCCTTGTTTAACATTAATTTCATTTTTTTTGAGGTATAAATCGAGCTCAAAACTTTCTCTCTTATAGTGTTCATTTTTAACAAATTGATCTATTGTTTCATTAAATGAACTTAAATGAGCATATACAGAAGTATGGCCAGTTTCTGGGTGATTGATATAAATTACCTTACCGTATCCCCATGAAGATACTTTTATTCTTGAAATGTATCCGTCAGCAATAGATCTAACATTTTGCCCTTCAACACCTTGTGTTTTGAAGTCAATTCCCGCATGAAAATGATTACTTCTTAGTTCTCCAAAAGTACCTGACAATAATAATTTAAAATCTAAAGGAGATGTGTAGTTTTGAGACAAATTTTTTAATGGAAAAAATGTTATTATTAAAATTATGATTACAAATCTCATTTGATTAATATTAATTACTTCTACAAATATAACATCAAAAAAATGTAATATTATGTTTAAAATATTTAAGTTTGTAACAATAAAATTATTATTTATCTAAAGTGAAGCAGTTAATAGATTCCATTGAAATTAAGACAAGGAGGTTAATTGATAAATATAATCAATTAAAAATTGAGAATACAAATTTACTAAAGAAGAATAATGATTTACAACTTGTTTTAGATGAAAAAAATAATAAAATTTTAGATTTACAAAACAAGGTGAAACTCATGAATATCACTAAGAATGTTGATAGAGATCAAGATGAAATTAAATCAACAAGATTAAAGATTAATGAGTATGTACGGGAGATAGATAAATGTATTGCATTATTAAATAATTAATTAGGTTGAAGAGCGAAAAGTTATCAATTAAGTTACATATAGCTAATAGAATTTATCCTCTTAAGATTGATCGTAGCTCTGAGGAGTTTATTAGAAATGCTGTTAAAAAAATCGAAGAGAGACTTAAATTTTATGAAAATAACTATGCTATTAAAGACAAACAAGATTTATTAGCAATGTGTCTAATAGAATATGCTTCAAAATCTGAATCTATGGATAATAAAACAATTGTGGAAGATGATGGTTTAACTGAAAAGTTAACAAATATTCATGCAGTTTTAAATAATACATTAAAATAGCTCTTTTTATAAACTATCCCGTATTAATTTTTGTTAAACTCAACACTATTATAATTAGGGTTTGACTTGAAATTTTAAAAACAGGCCTCAATCCTTGCGGATTCTTTTAAGACAGTGGAAGTTTGCAATTTTTCAGCTACCCTATAAATGTTTTTTTGGAGTTTATCCATCCTTTAATACGGGATTTTTAGTAATTAAAAATTAATAATATGGAAATAGTTATTGGAATTATAGGAGCTTTTGTAGGTGCTTTTTCTTATTTTCTTTTAATAAAAATCAAAAATAAATCAAAATCAAACTTGATAATTGAAGATGCTAAGAAAGAAGCAGAACAAATACGAAAAGAAAAAATTTTACAAGCCAAAGAAAAGTTCATAGAGTTAAAAGCAGAACATGAGAAGGAAATAGTAAAAAAGAATAATGATATTAATAATGCTTCTCAAAGAGTTAAACAAAAAGAAAATACCTTAAATCAAAAATTAGCTGAAGTAAATAAGAAGGATTCCAAGATTAAACAAATACAGTCTAGTATACAAGTTCAAAAATCAATTTTAGAAAAGAAAGAAGATGAACTAGATAAGCTTCACAAAAGGCAAGTTGAAGACTTAGAACAAATTTCTAATTTATCAGCTGAGCAGGCTAAAGAGCAGTTAATAGAAACACTAAAAGATAAAGCAAAAACTGAAGCTTTGGATATTATTCAAAAAACCATTGAAGAAGCAAAATTAACAGCAAAGCAAGATGCCCGCAAAATTGTTATACAGACTATACAAAGAATCGCAACTGAAGAAGCTATTGAGAATTCTGTTTCTGTTTTTAATATTGATAATGATGCCGTTAAAGGTAGAATTATTGGAAGAGAAGGGAGGAATATAAGAGCATTAGAGGCAGCTACAGGCGTGGATATTATTGTTGATGATACCCCTGGAGCAATTATCATATCTTGCTTTGATTCTGTAAGAAGAGAAATTGCTCGTTTATCTCTGCATAAATTAGTTACTGATGGAAGGATTCATCCAGCAAGGATTGAAGAGGTTGTAAGTAAAACTAAAAATGAAATTGAAGATGAAATTATTCAAATTGGTAAGAAAACTACAATAGATTTAGGTATTCATGGTTTACATCCAGAATTAATTAAAATGGTAGGAAGAATGCGTTACAGATCTTCGTACGGTCAAAATTTATTACAACACTCAAGAGAAACTGCTAATTTATGTGCTACAATGGCAGCAGAACTTGGATTAAATACTCAATATGCCAAAAGAGCTGGTTTATTACATGATATCGGAAAAGTTTCAGCAGATGATGCTGAAACACCACATGCAATAATTGGAATGAAAATGGCAGAAAAATTTGGAGAAAAAAATGAGGTTTGTAATGCAATCGGTGCTCATCATGACGAAATTGAAATGACTTCTTTAATATCACCGTTAGTACAAGTTTGCGATGGTGTATCTGGAGCCAGACCAGGAGCACGTAGAGCAATTGTTGATGAATATATTAAGAGAATAAAAGAGTTAGAGGAAACTGCTATGGGATATCCTGGAGTTTCAAATTCGTATGCAATTCAAGCTGGAAGAGAATTAAGAGTTGTTGTTGAAAGTGAAAAAGTTAATGATGATATGGCATCAAAATTGTCTTTTCAAATTTCAGATAAGATTCAAAATGAAATGACATATCCGGGTCAGGTTAAAGTAACTGTTATTAGAGAGACACGTGCAGTGAGTTATGCCAAGTAAATTGTTTAGTATTACTATAATTTAATAATTCTATAATCTGTTTTGATATTTTTAATCCACTGATTTGCCTCTTCATTGCTATCATAAGGGCCAATAAATACTATAAAGACTTTTTCTTTGCTGTCTGATTTGTTTGGTAAATAAAAGTAGCTTGACTTAAATCCTTTAATATTAAGATCGTTGACATATGCTTTGGCAGAATTTTCATTTTTAAATTTTTCTAAAATTACAATATTGTCTCCTTTGTATTCAAGATTATATTGTATTATGGGTTTTATATCATTGACAACATCATTTTCTTTATTCGCTATATTTTCTGTTGGAGAAAATATGTCTGTATTTTTGAATATGAAGAAGAATACGACAATAAAAAAAATTGATAAAATCCCAAACCATAGTTTATTACTAGATCTATTTTGCTCTATATTTTTATTATTGTTTTCTGAATTTATATCTTCAGCTATATTGTTTTGAGTTTCTTTTTTTTCAGTGTTCTTTTCTTTTATTTCTGCCAATCTATCATGAAGAATATTTAATTTTTCTTCTTTTGTTTTCTTACTCATAATATAATAAAATTAGGATTGCAAATATATTATTTTAATTAATGTTGATTAAACATAGTGAGAAAAAATCTTTAAGACTAATATTTGCATATCTCAATTGTTGAGGTATTATACTGTTTTCAGATAATCCTGGAATTGTGTTGATTTCAATAACATGCGGAATGCTATTTTGTATAATGTAATCTACTCTACAAAAACCTGATAACTTCATTTTAGAATATATGTTTCTTGTGATATTTTGTACTTCTAAATATATTTTATCTGGTAATCTTGCAGGAGTAATCTCATCAGATTCACCCAAGTATTTTGCTTCGTAGTCAAAGAAATCATTGTGGCTAATTATTTCAGTAACTGGAAGAGAAATTATTTGTTTTTTATCTTTAAATACCCCACAACTAACTTCAATTCCATTAATACTTTCTTCAATCATGATTTCTGAATCATATCTTTTTGCAAGGTTTATAGCATTTTTGAATTCATCTATATTTTTAACTTTAGTAATTCCATAACTTGATCCACATTGATTAGGCTTTACAAAACATGGTAGGTTAATATTATTCTTTAAATCAATTTCATTTTCCGAAATTATCAGCAAAGATTTTGCTGTTTTAAAACCATATTCATTTAATTTTTTATTGCATTTAAATTTGTTAAAAGTAATTGCAGAAATATTTGCGTTGCATGAAGTATATGGAATATTTATTTTGTCAAAATAATTTTGAATCAATCCGTTTTCTGCAGGTGGGCCATGAAGAGCAATAAAAATTTTATCAAACTTTATTTTTCTGTTATTTATTTTAAAGGAAAAATCTGATAATTCAAGTTTAATACCTTCACAACTATATTTATTATCATTTAAATTTACTATGTAGCCACTATACTTATTTTTATCCAAGTGTTTTAATACATTTTCTGCACTTTTTAGAGAAATACTTTTTTCAGCAGAATCTCCACCAGTTAAAATTGCTATTGTCTCCATTTTAATTTTAACAAACTTAACTTATTTTTATAATTAAATTTATTTATTGTAGTATTTTTTAATTTTTTTATTATTAAAGATTCTATTTTATTTCTTTGTATGTTTGCGTCTCATGAGTAAAATATTTAAAAATATAATTGGTTTGATTTATACTTACAGGATATTTTTAAAACATTTATCTTTTTCATTTTTAACACTTTTTCTATTATTTTTTATATGGTATAAATATTTAGATTTTTATACAAATAAAGGAGATGCAGTCAAAGTTCCTAATTTTGAAAATGTATATTACAATGACCTTGATCAAGTAGTTGGGGAGATTGAAGTTCAATTTGAAATCACAGATACTGGTTACAATAGAGCTAAACAAAGAGGCGTAATTCTTAGTCAATATCCTTTGCCAAATACTGAAGTTAAGCCTGGAAGAAAGATTAAGTTAAAAATTAATTCTCTATATAATAGAACTGTTAATTTTCCTAACATAATTGATTTGCCATATTATCAAGCTATAAATGAGCTAAAAAATAAAGGGTTTAATATTGGAGATTTAACTTTTCAACCTAATATGGCGGAGGGTAGAGTTCTAAATGCAATGATTAAAGGGACAAACAACAAAGTTACATTTGATCAAAAATTACTTGAGGGAACAATAATAAATTTAACAATTGGCTCTGGTTTAGGAGCTAAAAGCGTTGAAATGCCAAATCTTATCGGCTTATTTAGAAATGAAGCTGAATTGCAAGTTAAGACCAATAGACTGAATATTGGTTTAGTACAATTATTTGATGGAGAAAAATTCTCAATCATTAATGATACCTTGATGTTTGCATCAGATTCAATTATTATATATGATCAAGTTCCAAAGTTTGGAAAAAAAGTAAAAATTGGTGATTATGTAGACTTGTACTTCACATTTTGTTCTTTAGAAAATGATACTATGTTTAACGGTTATTTAAATAAAAATGATTAAAAAATTAGTTTTTATTTATGTTTTTTTAATTAGTTTTTCTTTAGCTTCTCAAGAAATTATTACAGATTTAGTTCACAACCCCTACCTGCGTAATTTTAAATTTACATACAATAATAGCAATTCAAGTTTATCCCTTCCTTTTATTGACGATTTTTCATATGATTCTTATTTAGTTAGTACAGACTTATGGCAGTACAGTACAGTATATGTAAATAGAACATATCCAATAAATCCGCCTACAATTGGAGTAATTACATTTGATGGTTTGGATGAAAATGGATTTGCCAGAGATTTTTCTTCTAATTCTTCAGAGCCTTCTGATACGTTACTGTCTAAAAATATTGATTTATCTACTGTTTCTTCTGCATATTTTTTATTTTTTTATCAAGCTAAAGGTTTAGGCGATGCCCCTGAATCTTTAGATAAGCTAATTTTAGAATTTAAGAATGATAGCGCAGAATGGGAAACCGTTTGGGTTTCTGAAGATACAATTTCAGAAGATTTTACTAAAGTTGTTAAAGTTATTAATCAGACTAGATTTTTATTTGATCAATTTCAGTTTAGATTTGTTAATTATGCAACTGTTTCGGGTAATTTTGATCATTGGCATGTTGATTATGTTAAAATTGATGAGCTGCAATCAGTTGCAGATACCTCGCAATTAAATGATGCATCTTTTGTTTATAGTTCCCCATCTTTTTTAAAAAGATATCAAGAAATGCCTTGGTCTCATTTTTTAAATAATGAAACTGATGAATTGAAAGACTCAATTGATATTTTATTAAGAAATAATGATGCTGCATCAAATATTGATTATCAATTTAATGTATTTAATAATGGTAATCAAATTTATCATTATCCATTAATTGGTGTTAGCAGAAATGTAACAGTTTTAGATTATTATCAAATTGGTAATTTTTCTTTTACAGATCCTCCAATACTTATACAAAGTAATATTTTTAATTCTTTTGAAATGGATAGTGCAAGTTTTTTAGTTGAAAATATTTTGGGAACTAATTCTTCCGATAATAAATTAAATGACACATTAATTTATGTTCAGAATTTTCATTCTCATTTTGCATATGACGATGGAACCGCCGAGTCTGCGTATGGTATTAATGTTAGTGGTGCTCAAATAGCATACGAGTTTAAATTAAATAGGCCTGATACTTTGCGAGCGATACAAATGTATTTTCCTCATATGTTGGATTCAGTTAATGATATACCGTTTAAATTAACAGTATGGGATGATTTATCTTCTTCAGGAAATATATTATATCAGCAGGAAGTTTTTCCATATCATACACAAAATGGTAACTACTATACATATTTAATAGATGAACCTTTTATGTTGGTTGGAACCTTTTATGTTGGATGGGAGCAAAGTACTGAAGATTTATTAAATATTGGTCTTGATAAAAATAATGTATCAAATTCTTACATGTTTTATAATATTGGTTCTGGATGGAATCAATCTTCTTATTTAGGAAGTTGGATGATTAGACCCGTTCTTAGTATGAAGCCAATTGTTTCATCAGAAGAAGATTTTTATTTTGATACTCAAATATATCCTAACCCTGTTGACACATATTGTTTTATACAAACTGTAGAAAATAATTGTATAATTAGAGTATTCTCGATTGATGGTGTTATGCAAAAAAAAATATTTTCTAAAAGTTCATTAACAAAATTAGATTTAAACGATTTTTCTTCTGGTATATATTTTATTGAAATCCTTCAGAATAACAAAAGAGAGTATAAAAAAATTATATTGCAATAATGTCTGAAAAGAAAGGCTTTGAACACTATAAATTTATTGCTGATAAAGGACAAAACCCACTTAGAATTGATCTCTTTTTATTAAATTTCATAGAATTTACAACAAGAAGTAAAATTCAGCAACTTATTAAGGAAGGTAATGTATTAGTAAATGACAAAATAATTAAGGCAAATTATAAAGTAAAACCTGCAGATGTCGTAACTGTCTTATATAATTATCCCAAAGAGGAAAAAGAACTAGTTCCACAAGATATTCCTTTAAATATTATATATGAAGATGATGTTTTTTTAATCATAAATAAAGTAGCTGGAATGGTGGTTCACCCTGGTTTTGGAAACAGGGACGGAACTTTGGTTAATGCTTTAAAATTTCATTTTGATAACTTACCTAATATTGGCGAGGATGAACGTCCTGGCTTAGTCCACAGACTGGATAAAAACACATCAGGTATTTTAGTTGTTGCTAAAACTGATATTGCAATGAACAGTCTAACAAAGCAATTTTTAAATAGGACTATAAAGCGTAAGTATATTGCACTTGTTTGGGGTGATTTAAAAGATGATACAGGTACTATTACTGGAAACATAGCTAGAAGCTTAAAAAATAGGAAAATAATGAGTGTATTTATAGAAGAAAATTATGGAAAGCATGCAATTACTCATTATAAGGTTTTAAAAAGATTTGGATATACTACATTGGTTGAATGTAGATTAGAAACAGGTCGCACTCATCAAATCAGAACACATTTTAAACACTTTGGACACCCAATATTTAATGATGTTGATTATGGGGGAGATATAATTTTAAAAGGTACAACATTTAATAAGTATAAGCAGTTTGTTCAAAATTGCTTTAAGGTTTGCAATAGACAGGCTTTACACGCAAAGTCGCTTGCATTTAAACATCCAACAACTGGTAATTTTGTTAGTTTTGATTCCAATTTACCTAAAGATATGCAACAACTAATAGATAAATGGCAACATTATTGCTTGCATAAGCTGCCCTAATAAGTTATAGCTTTATAACTTTTGAAAAAATAGTCTGTAATTCTTTATCCTCATTATTGTTTTATATGAAATATTAAGCATTATTTTGAAAGAATAATTTTGTGCAAGCTGGATTCGTAATTTGTTGTTATAACTTTAATAAAATATAATCCATTTTTTAAATTGCTAATATTAATTTGATTATTTTGTATTGTACTTATCTCTAGAACTTCTTCATTTAAAATATTATAAATAAATACTTTAAATATCTTTTTTTCTGATTTAAATTTTATGTTTCCAAAACTGGGATTTGGAAATATTTCTAATTTATTTTTATTAATATAATTAACATTTGAAATAGTTCCATTACAATTAGTTGATACTGTTGAGTTTTGTAGATTTAGTCTGCCACCTAGCCAGTCTTGTCTGTTTAATGTTGATCTCATTACATCAACTTGCTTTTGGGAAAACATCCACGTGTTATATGCATAAGACATATAATTTTCATCCATATCAATTTGATCATTGCTAAAACCGTAAATTAAATCATTACATGTATTATTATTAGTATTTGAAGAAACAATACCAAAATATATATCTTTTGCTGCGGGTGTATCATCAACATATCCTCCCCAGTTTGTATTATCATTATCACAACATACCCAGTTTCCTGAAGCGTCCATATCTTCACAAAAAGTATGCATAAGACCCAAATAGTGACCAATTTCGTGTGTGGCTGTTCTTCCATCTGATTGAGGTGTTGCAATTCCTGTACTACCAAACCATCTGTAATCTACTACCAACCCGTCTTTATAATCATTAGAACTATTAAAATCTGCTAATAGCCCAGGTAGATAGGCATAGCCAAGTGTCATTCCGTTACTTTGAGAGTTAGTTAAATCACATACCCAAATATTAAGATATCTAGCAGGGTCCCATCCGTCTTTTCCTCCGCAGATTGTTTTTTTCATTCCATTAGCTTGATGACATGTCGAATTACTATTATCATCAGCATCCCAATTAACTTGAGATGTTGAGGTTCTTGTAATTCCATTTGTTGAATTTCCATTTGGATCTTCTGTAGCTAAGCAAAATTTTATATTTGCATTTCCACTAACACTTAAAAAATTATTTCTTGGCGGATTTGGAAATTCAGAATTAGTTTTACTGTAATCTTCATTTAATATTCTTATTTGATCTTCAATTTGTGCATCTGAAATATTTGTTCCCGAACCAATATTAGCATGTGAATTTCTATGAACTATGTGAACTACTATTGGTATTTCTATTATTGTTTTATCTTGGTAAGCTTTGGTTTCTTTATAAGAGTTTAGAATTTCCAAATAATTTTTGGAGAAAATTGTTTCATCTTTTGTCAATTTTGTTGATAAACATTTAAACATATTCTCTTGAGAAAATGAAAAATTTGTTATCAGTAATAAAATTAAGAAAATAATCTTTTGTTTCATTTTATTTTTTTTACAAATATAGACTATCGTCATGCATTATTAATATGAAATCTAAGCCTTATTTATTAATAAAATCTGTATCAGATAATGTTTTTAAAAAGGCGATTAGATCTTCTTTTTCTTGGTTTGTTAATTGAAGTCCTACTCCAATTTTTTTCATTAAAGGGTCAACAGTTGAAGAATATTTCCCTCCCGAATTGTAATGGTCAATTACTTCTTCCAATGTAAAAAATCTACCATCATGCATATATGGAGCAGAAAATTCAATATTTCTTAAAGTTGGAGTTTTGAATTTTCCATAGTCATTTGGGTTATTGGTTATTTTTCCTCTTCCAAGATCATTAAATGGTTCAGAGTCTAGACCATTATTATGAAATAAATTATCCATAAACATTTGCGATCCATGGCAGTGAAAACAATCTCCTTTTTCAGAGTTGAAAATTGCATATCCATTTAGTTCGGAAGGATTAAGTTGTACTTCTCCTCTTAAAAATCTATCATATTTACTATTGGTAGAAATAAGACTTCTTTCAAACTGTGCAATTGCCATTACAACATGGTTTGAATCTATATAATCTATATTAAAAGCATTTTTAAATAATTGTGGGTACTCTGCGTGGTTATTTAAGGTTATTTCAACATTTTGCCAAGTATTATGCATTTCAATTGGGTTAATTACAGGTTCAAATGCCTGTTCTTCTAGGCTTAAAACACTTCCGTCCCAATTAAAGCTAGTATTCCATCCTAAGTTTATAAGAGCTGATGCATTTCTATTTCCTGCAATATTATCAATACCTACACTAACAGGGTTAGGATCTGAAAATGAAGAATTTGTTTGGTGACAGCTAATACATGCGAGTGAATTGTCTGCACTCAAAATAGGATCATTAAATAACTTTTCTCCTAATGATACACCTTCCATAGTTAGTGGATTATTTTCAGGAATATTCATATTTGGAAAACCATATGGATTCTGAAAAGTATAAGGTGTTGTATTAAAGTATATACAATCATCATTACTAATGATTGCATTTGGATTATAGTTTGTTGCTAACAAATCAGTACATCCACTAATTGGAGCTGGATCTTTTTTACAACCATAAGAAATAAATATGAAAAAAAAAATTAAGTTGAATAGCCTCATTATTTGCTGATAACAATTGAAAAAACATCTGTAATTCCGTTTTCTTGTAGTTGTGCTTGAATGTTTGAATTCTGCATTATACCATTATATAAATTAACCACATTTGGGTTTGAGTACCAATTATTTATTTCCATATTAATTGTTATGGAACTTCCATCTTGAATGTTTGTAGGTATATCAAAGTTTTTTGTAAATGAGTAATCAATGCCATTAGTTGGACCCGTATGAGTTGCGTAACCTAGAAATAAATTATTGTAGTCTCCTTCAAGCTGCATGTAGTGGTATCCTCCACCTAAAAATTCAGGCCAAACAAATGACGGAAAAAAATCTTCATTTAAATATAAATTAGTTTGATTTTCATTTTCAATTAATCCCATTGTAAATGAAATTTGTGTATAGTTTTTATCTATAATATCATTTACAATTATGGAACTACTTTCTGGATTATCTACATCAATAAAGTGTACATTTTTAATTAAAATACTAGTATCAACGGAATGTAAAAAAATATTTGATATTAAATATCTTACCGTTTGAATACTAAAATTGTCATTTGCTTCATTTGTGTAAATCATTTCATTTAATACTAAAGGATTTTGATTTACTGTTTGTGAAAAATTAATATTTATTGATATTAGATTATACGTACAATCACCATTTTCAATAGTAGCATCACTATTGTAATTAGCTGCTGATGGATCCATGCACCCTTCCTCTTTTTTGCAGGAAAAAAAGAATACAATCATTAAACATAAAAAATATTTTTTCATAAGATTTTATGCAAATTTATGTAATTATTAACAAACAGTAAATTATAAACTAAAATTGATTCCGTTTATGCTGAGGTTATTTTTTTTTTAGATTTAAAATAATCATATTTGCTATTTATGAACAGAAAAACAAAATATTTAGATGTTATTATGCCTTTACCATTAAGGGATTGTTATACATATTCTACTAATTATGATAATATTAAAATAGGTCAACTTGTTGTTGTTCAATTTGGTAATCGTAAATTTTATTCAGCAGTTATTAAATCTATTCATTATAATAAGCCTAAAAATTATGAAGTGAAAAGTATTATTACAGTTTTAGATGAATCTTCTATTGTTGATTCTACTCAACTTAAATTTTGGGATTGGATGGCCAATTATTATATGTGTTCATTAGGAGATATTATGACTGCTGCACTACCAGCTTATTTTAGATTGGCAAGTGAAACACAAATTGTTATTCATCCTGAATTTGATGGTGAATTAAATTATTTATCAGAAAATGAAATTCAATTATTGGATTTATTGAGTTTTCATGAAAAATTAAATTTAAAAGAAATTTCCAAACTATTAAATCAAAAACAAGTTTTTAAATTTATAAATAATTTGCTCAGAAGGGAGGTAATTCAAATTCAGGAAAATTTAAACACTAAGTACAAACAAAAAATAGTTAAGGCTATAAATTTAAATATTTCAAAAAGTGAAATTGAAAGTTTATCTTTAACTGCAAAACAAATTAAACTTGTAGATAAATATTTAGAATTATTTCAAAATGATACAAGTTTTGTTACTGTTTCAACTCTTTTACAAAAAACAGGCTTTAGTCGTTCTGTATTAAATACTTTAATTAAAAAGAAGATTTTTAATGTTTACCAAAAAAAAGTTAGTAGATTTTTGGAAACGGAAAACAAAATACTAAATATCAATAATCTTACTGATTTTCAGAGTAATGCTTATGCAAAAATAAAACGTGAATTTGAAGACAACAACGTCTGTCTACTTTATGGAGTAACATCATCTGGTAAAACAGAGGTGTATATTAAGATGATCAAAGATCAATTGAAATTAGGCAAACAAGTTTTATATTTACTTCCTGAAATAGCTCTAACAAATCAAATTATTAAGCGTTTAAAAAAATATTTTGGAAATAATATCAGTATAGCTAATTCCTATTTAAATTCTTCTGAAAAAGTTGAAATTTGGAAATCTGTTCAAGCAAGTAACGATGGAAGAAATTCATTGCAAATTATACTTGGAACTAGATCGTCGATATTTATGCCATTTTATAATTTAGGACTAATTATAGTGGATGAGGAACACGATTCATCATTTAAACAGCATCAAAGAAATCCAAGATATAATGCTAGAGATTCTGTAATATATTTAGCTAATTTACATAATGCAAAAGTATTATTAGGTACTGCTACCCCATCCTTAGAATCCTTTTTAAATGCAAAAAATGGTAAGTATGGCTTGGTTGAAATGCATAAAAGATATTTAGGTATCAAATTACCGAAGATTGAAATTATTGATATCAATAAAGCTTTTTTAAAAAAGCAAATGGTTAATCATTTTTCTTTTAAGATGATTGAAGAAATAAAAAATACTTTAATAGATGGTAAACAAATTATATTGTTTCAGAATAGAAGAGGATTCTCCTCTTATTTATCATGTTCGTGCTGTTCATATACGCCTAAGTGTAAAAAATGTGATGTTTCACTAACATATCATAAAAAACAAAATATTTTGAAATGTCATTATTGTGGTTATTTTGAGTCAAAGCAAAATTCATGTCCTGAATGTAATGGTCAAACATTTATTAGTCCATCGTTTGGTACCGAACAAATTGAAGAATGTTTAAATAATTTGTTTCCAGATGCAATTACACGCCGTATGGATTATGATACTACTAGAGGAAAACATGCTTATAAATATATTATTGATGATTTTGAAAAAGGTATCATAGATATTTTAGTTGGTACACAAATGGTTACCAAGGGTTTAGATTTTGATAATGTATCTTTGGTTGGAGTTTTAAATGCTGATAGTATGTTACACTTTCCTGATTTCAGATCTTATGAAAGAGCTTTTCAGCTTATGACACAAGTAGCTGGCAGAGCAGGTAGAAAAGGAAAAAGCGGAAAGGTATTAATTCAAACTTTTGATGAAGATAATGATATATTTAAAAAATTAAAAGATAATGATTTTTATAATTTTGTTAAACAGCAGGCTAAGGAGAGAAAATTTTTTTCATATCCACCTTTTTCAAAAGCAATAACTATTGTAGTCAAAAACAAAAACAAAAGTAAGTTAGATATTTCTTCATCTATTTTGTCAAAAATGTTAAAACGTAGTTTTGGTAGTAGAGTATTAGGGCCTGAATATCCAATGATTAGCAGAATACGTAATTATTATCAAAAGAATATATTTATTAAAATTGAGCTTGAATCTTCTGTGCAAGCTGCAAAAAAAATTTTAAATGAAATTTTAGAAAATACTCATAAAAATAAATATTTTAAATCAACACGTATTTTTATTGATGTTGACCCCTACTAAACAATCCTTCCATATTTTTATATTTGGAATCTTTGTTTTTATTTCAATTATATCTTTAGAAATAGGATGTTTAAATTTAATTTTATATGCTAAAAGAGAGATACTACCGTCCTGATTACTTCTTTTGGCCCCATATTTTAAATCACCTTTAATTGTACAATTAATATTTGATAATTGTACTCTTATTTGATGATGCCTTCCGGTTTGAGGTAAAATTTCTAAATGATAGTATTTATGTAACTTATTTAGTGTTTTATATTCGAGAAACGCGTATTTACCATCTTCCTTTTTGGAAATATAAGACTTATTAAGTTTTTGATTTTTTTTCAAATAGTTTTCAAGTGATCCTTGCTTGTTTGGAGGACGATTTTCAACTAATGCCCAGTATGTTTTTTGGACTTTGTTTTCACGAAATTCTTTATTCATCCTTGAAAGAGCTTTACTAGTTTTTGCGAAGATTATTACTCCTGATGTTGGTCTATCTAATCTGTGTATCGTGCCAAGAAACACATTGCCGGGTTTATTATATTTTTTTTTTAAATACAATTTGATATAATACGTTAGGGGTAAGTCTCCAGTTCTGTCAGCTTGCACAATATCTCCAGACTTTTTATTAATTGCAATAAGATGATTATCTTCATATAATATTTTAATCTTAATATTGTTCATCTTTATTTGGAAATTTCTGTGATTTAACATCTGAAATATAATTTTTTACAGCTTTTTTAATATCAGTGTATAAATCTAAATACCTTCTTAAAAACCGAGGATTAAATTTGTGTGTCATTCCAAGCATGTCATGCAGTACTAACACTTGTCCATCTACACCATCGCCTGCACCGATACCAATTACTGGAATTGAGATATTTTTTGCTACTTTTTCTGCAAGTTTAGAAGGTACCTTTTCTAAAACTAATGCAAAGCATCCGACTTGCTCTAACATTTTTGCATCTTTAACAAGTTTTTCCGCTTCTGCTTTTTCTTTGGCTCTGACAGTGTATGTTCCAAACTTGTAGATAGATTGAGGAGTAAGACCTAAATGTCCCATAACAGGAATACCTGCTTTGAAGATCCTTTGTATTGATTCAATAATTTCACTACCTCCTTCAACTTTAATACAGTGACCTCCAGTTTCTTTCATTATTTTTATAGCGGAACTTAGTGCTTTTTTAGAATTACCTTGATATGACCCAAATGGCATGTCTACAACTACTAAAGCTCTTTCAGTAGCTCTTACAACAGATTTAGCATGATAAACCATTTCGTCTAAAGTAATAGGTAAAGTAGTTTCATGCCCTGCCATAACATTTGAAGCTGAATCTCCAACTAATATGATATCTATACCAGCGGAATCAATAATTTTTGCCAAGGTGAAATCATATGCCGTAAGCATTGATATCTTTTCTCCACTAAGTTTCATTTCTAATAGACTATGCGTAGTAACTCTTTTGTATTCTTTTTTATTAATCTGCATTTTATTCTTCTTTTATTACAATATAACTATTTTTAAAATTTAGTAGTTTGATATCATTTAAATGATTTTTTGCATCAATTGGGTTATCAAATTCACCAGAGTAATAGACATAACTTCCATCTTCTGTTTGTTCATACCAAATTTGGCTTATGTTTTTAAGCTGATCATCTGAAAGAGATTTCATGTATACTCCAATTTTCACTGTGTAAAAAACATTTGGTGCTAACTTTGATTTTATATAGTTATTATCTTTTGTTTCTAAAACTTCTTCTGACTTTATTCCATTAACTTCAAAATTTTTGTCTACAAACAGATTTTTAAGTTCTGTAATTTCAGTTTTTAATTTTAAATTTTTCTCACTTAATGCTATTAAACTGTCTGAAAGTGTAGTGTTTAGTTTAATGACAGAATCATTCTCTTTATAATATTTTTGCTGTATTTTTTTAGTAGAATTTAATTCACTTTTGGTGTTAATTAGTTGAGAAGATAAGTTTTGAATTTGTTTAATTTGTTTTTCAATTTTATTCTTATTTCTTGTATTCTTTTTTATGTTTTTTTCAATGTTCTTGTTTGCCTCTATATTTGATTTTGTAATTTCTTTATTTTTAGATTCTAAAGTTTTAATTTTTTCATCTAATTCTTTTTTTACTTTATAAAGAGAATTTTCTGATTTTTCTAAATTTTTCTTTAAACTATTTTTTGATTTTTTTATAATAGTGTTTTCGGTTTTTAATTTATCTAATTCAATTGTATTTTTCTCTAACTCTTTTGTTAATACCAAATTAGTATTAGTTAATTCAAGTATTTGATTTTCTTTGTTTTTAATATCTTTTGTATAATTGTCTTTTAGATCAAGGTTTAAATTTCTTTCATTAGCTATCATTAAATTTAGTTTGTTAATTTTATTATTTAATTCGCTAGCCAATAAATTGTTCAACGAATCAATTTTCAACTTTTCATTTTCATGTACAGAATTAATATTAAGTAATTGATTTTTATATTTTAGTATTTCTGTATTTAATGATGTTTTTTCTTCAACCAATTTTTTGTATTTGATTTCTATGTCGAAGTATCTTTGTGATGCTTCGGAATATTGTAAATCGCAGACTTTTAATTTTTCTTGAATTATGTTAACTTCTCTATTTTTGTTAACTAAACTATCATTTAAATAATTAATAGTAGCTTTTATTTTATCAATATTTTTGATGAAATCTTTATTTTTTTCGTTAAGTTTTTTTATTACAGCATCTTTTTCTACAATATTTGAGTTAAGTTCTTTGTTTAACAATTTTATTTTTTCAATTTCAGCACTTAAAGTACTTAGATTGGAAATTTTACTTTCTATCTTATCTATTTTATTTTTAAATTCATTAACAAGATTTTCTTTATTTTTAATTAATTCTTGTAAACTTTTATTTTTGTTCTGAAGTTTCACAATTTTCTCATTTTCTGATTTTGAAGACAATTCTATTTTAACATTGATCTCATTGATTTTGTTTTTTAAATTTATAATTTCTTGATTTTTATCATTAATAGAATTTTCAAGTATTAAGTTGCTGTTTCTTAACCGTTCAATTTCAATATTTAATTTTTGCTGTATATTGTTGTTAAATTCATTTAGTTGTTGATTTTTATTTTCAAGAATTTTGATTTTTTTATTTAAGTCTTCAATATTTAAATTGTTATTAGAACTTTCTAATAGATTAGAGTTTAAATTGTTGTCTTTAATTCCATTCGTATTTAAATAAAAATATGAAATTCGTGCTTTTGTTGCTGCACTAATAATTAGTCCGCATGAACCTGAATTATAGTCCGGAACAAAAAATGTAGATAAATAATTACTATTAATATAAATGTCGTAAACATTATTTTCAGATCTTATTTCTAAATAATTGATTTCATCAATCCCATTTAAAAGTTTTGTTTTTACCCAACCATCTTTTTTACTATTTCCACTTAAAATCTGGTATTTATTTTCAATTAGTTGTTTTATTCTGTATTCTTTCTGTTTATTTATCTCAAAAATAATTGCTCCTTTTGCATTTTTTTGTGCTTTTAGAATTAGTCCTATACTTGCTTTTTTATTTGATGAAGGTCCTATTCTAATTGCTGTTTTTAAAATAAAGTCAGATATTTCAGAGTTATTTGCAAAAATTGCATATTCACTTTCATTATTATTTCTACTTAAAAAGTAGTCACCATTATCTAAAATAAAGTAATTATCAGATGTTGTAACTATTTTGAAATTATTAACTTTTTGATTAAAGTCTTCTTTTATTAATTGATTTTGATATTTTTCTTCTGAGATATTTTGTGCGTTAATATTGTTACTTATAGCTACAGTAAAAATTAATATTAATAATGATGATTTTTTCATAATTTTATATTTATTGGGCAAATTTACAAATAATGTACATAAATATAATTTAAATGGATAACTTTGCAAACGTGAAAAAGATTTTTAAAATTTTTAGTTTATTTAGTCTTATTATTATTTTATTTAAATGTTGTGATACTGATTTTGATGTTAATGCTGAAGATAAGGAAATAATCGTCGTATATGCATTATTAGATAAAAGTAAAGACACACAATATGTGAAAATTAATAAAGCATTTTTAGGTGAAAATAATGCATTGATTATGGCTCAAAATTCTGAGTCTACTAACTACTTACCGAGTGATTTGGAAGTTAAAGTATATAAAACAATAGACAATGAGCCTGTTGATTCTATTTATTTAGTTGACACAGTTTTAGTAAAGGAAGAGGGCATATTTCCTTCTAATGAAAATATAATTTATTATTTTATTAATAACAATTTTTTAAATGGTAATAGCAAATATTCTCTACATATAAAAAATGTTAATACACAAAATTTAATTAATTCAAACACAAACATAATTAACAGTTTTAGTTTTAATAATTTTAATTCTAATGCTTTTCTTTTTGGCTTTTATAACCCTAGTCAACCCGATACATTAAAATTTCTTTCTAAAACTATGGAGTGGAATAAAGTTACTAATGGGGAAATATATCAACTGGATTTAAAATTTAATTACAATGAAGATGACGGTAACAATTTAACAAATAAAAGTCTTTTATTTAGTCAACCATTAGAAGAATTTACAGGAGGTGTCATGACTTCAACAATTGAAGGAAGTAAGTTTTTTAATTTTTTACAACAAAATATTGAGGAAAACGAAAATGTTGTAAGAAGATTTTTATCAATAGATATTATTATGACAGTTGGTACACCAGAACTGAATACATATATTAAAGTAAATGAGCCAATTACAGGAATTGTTCAGCATAGACCACAATATTCAAACATTGATAATGGGATAGGTCTTTTTTCATCTAGATATACTTACACAGAATATAACATAGGATTAACAACTGACTCAAGAAATTATCTCATCAATGAGTTAAATAGAAGTTTTGAATAAAAAAACGACTTTTTGTCAGTTATTTTTATAAATTTTCCACCACAAAACTGAATTTTTGGCAGTTTATTTTGATTTATGTGCATGGTATGCTTATTGCAATGAATTCAAATTGTAAACAATTTTAAAACTAAAAAGAAAAAAAATGAGTAAAATTATTGGAATTGACTTAGGTACAACAAATTCATGTGTTTCTGTAATGGAAGGAAATGAGCCTGTTGTTATTCCTAATGCTGAAGGAACACGTACAACACCATCAATTGTTGCATTTATTGATGGGGGAGAACGTAAAGTTGGAGATAGTGCAAAGCGCCAAGCTATAACAAACCCAACAAAAACTATTGCATCTATTAAGAGATTTATGGGAGAAAGTTTCTCTGCTATGTCTAAAGAAATTAAAAATGTCTCATACAAGGTTGTAAAGGGGGATAATAATACACCAAGAGTTGACATTGATGGAAGGCTTTACACTCCTCAGGAAATATCTGCTATGGTCTTACAAAAGATGAAAAAAACTGCAGAGGATTATTTAGGAACTACTGTTAGTCAGGCTGTAGTTACTGTTCCTGCATATTTTAATGATGCCCAAAGACAGGCAACCAAAGAGGCAGGAGAAATAGCTGGTTTAAAAGTTGAAAGAATTATTAACGAACCAACAGCTGCTGCATTAGCCTATGGGCTTGATAAGTCTACAGAAGATAAAACAATTGCAGTTTTCGATTTAGGTGGAGGAACTTTTGATATTTCTATACTAGATCTTGGAGATGGTGTTTTTGAAGTAAAGTCAACAAATGGTGATACACATTTAGGAGGTGATGATTTTGATCAAGTAATTATCGATTGGCTTGCTGAAGAGTTTAAAAAAGATGAAAAAATGGATTTAAGAGATGATCCAATGGCTTTACAAAGATTAAAAGAAGCTGCAGAAAAGGCTAAAGTTGAGTTGTCATCCTCTTCTCAAACAGAAATTAATTTACCATATGTTACAGCCACAGCATCTGGCCCAAAGCACTTAGTTAGAACATTAACTAGATCACAATTTGAACAATTAGCTGATAAATTGATTCAAGCAACAATAACACCATGTAAAAAAGCAGTAGAGGATGCTGGATTAAGCACCTCAGATATTGATGAGGTTATACTTGTGGGTGGGTCTACAAGAATACCTGCTATTCAAACTGTAGTCGAAAAGTTTTTCGGTAAAGCTCCTTCGAAAGGGGTAAACCCTGATGAAGTTGTTGCTGTAGGAGCTGCAATTCAAGGAGGTGTTTTAACTGGAGATGTTACAGATGTCTTATTACTTGATGTTACTCCACTTTCACTAGGTATTGAAACAATGGGAAGTGTTATGACTAAACTTATAGATGCTAATACGACTATCCCAACAAAAAAATCAGAAGTTTTTTCTACTGCTGCTGACAATCAGCCTGCCGTAGATATTCATGTGCTTCAGGGTGAACGTCCTATGGCTAATGATAATAAATCAATTGGTCGTTTCCAGCTTTCTGATATTCCACCTGCCCCTAGAGGTGTTCCACAGATTGAAGTGACTTTTGATATCGATGCAAATGGAATATTAAATGTTTCTGCAAAAGATAAAGCAACAGGAAAGGAGCAAAATATTAAAATAGAAGCTTCTTCTGGATTATCTGAAGAAGAAATCGATAAAATGAAAAAGGAGGCTGAAGCTAACTCTGATGCTGATAAAAAAGCAAAGGATACAGTAGATAAAATCAATAGTGCTGATGCAATGATTTTTCAGACAGAAAAACAACTAAAGGAGTTTGGAGATAAATTGTCTGATGAAAAAAAGAAACCTATTGAAGATGCTTTAGTTACACTTAAATCAGCTCATGAAAGCAAAGATTTGTCTTCAATTGATAATGCCATGCAAAAAATTAATGAGGCTTGGAAAGCGGCATCTGAAGAAATGTATAAAGCAACACAACAATCTCAAGACAATGCAAATTCACAAAACCAAGAACCTTCATCTGGTGATAGTGATGATGTGACTGATGTTGAATTTGAAGAAGTAAAAGAAGATAAATAATTTTATAATTCTTTGTTGTAGGCCTTTCAAATTTGAAAGGCCTTTTTTTTATGTTTATTGGATGTTTGTTTGAAAAAAAAAAAATTAACTTTGAAGCTGATACAAAAAATAATTTTTTAGAAATTACAATTTTAAAATCAATTTAATAAATAAATAATGAGTCAATTACTAAAATCGAAAAATATAATAATTACTGGAGCATCAAGGGGTATTGGTAAAAGAATTGCTAACTTGTTTGCTCAGCAGGGTGCTAATATTGCATTTACGCATATTTCGTCTGAGGAAGAAGTCAGAAAGTTAGAGCAAGAATTACAAAAATATGGCACCAAAGTTAAGGCTTTTAAATCTGACGCATCAAGTTTTGATGCAGCACATAAATTAGCTGATGATGTTTTGAAAGAGTTTGAAAGTATTGATGTATTAGTAAATAATGCCGGAATTACCAAAGATAATTTACTTATGCGTATGTCAGAAGAAGATTTTGATAGAGTTATGAGTGTAAATATGAAATCTGTTTTTAATCTCACTAAAGCAGTGTTAAAGCCAATGCTAAAATCAAGAAACGGATCAATTATCAATATGAGTTCAGTAGTAGGTGTTAAAGGTAATGCTGGTCAATCTAATTATTCTGCATCAAAAGCAGCAATAATTGGATTTACTAAATCTATAGCATTAGAACTTGGATCTAGAAATATAAGATGTAATGCTATTGCTCCAGGCTTTATCGAAACAGAAATGACACAAGCTCTGCCACTAGAAACTGTTCAGCAGTGGAGTAGTCAAATACCTCTACAAAGAGGAGGTAGTGTTGATGACGTTGCTAATACTTCATTGTTTTTAGCCTCGGATTTATCATCATACGTTACGGGCCAAGTAATAAACGTTTGTGGGGGCATGCTAACTTAATTTAATGCATAAATTAGCTTTTGATTTTCCAATTTATTATTTATTAGTTTGCTTAACTGCAGCATTCTTCTATGCTTTTGCTCTCTACAGATATGAGAAAAATATTAGGTCATCAAGTATAATCAGATTTTTGTTTTTTTTTCGTTTTATATTTATTGCTATTACACTAATTTTATTATTAAATCCAAAATATAATTCGGAAATAAGTTTTAAAGAAAAACCTGTAGTAATTATTGCAAAAGATAATTCTGAATCTGTAAAACAAGATGTTACTAAAAAATTAAAATCTTTAGGTGGTTTACTTAACGAATTTGATGTTTATTTCTTTTCTTTCTCTGATGATGTATATCCGAACATTGACAAAAATTTTGACGGTTTAAATACAAATTATTCAAGTTTTTTTTCATCAATAAAAACACAATTTGAAAATAAAAATATTACTGCTTTAGTATTGGCTTCTGATGGTTGTTATAATACAGGATTAAACCCTGAATACATAAATTATGATTTTCCAATTTATAGTATTGCTTTGGGTGATACAAATTTTTATGAAGATATTAGAATTGATAACGTACTAAATAATGAAGTTGCTTTTTTAGGTAATAATTTTCCTGTAGAAATTTCTTTAGCATCCAATCTATTAAAAAAACAGTACAAGAAATTAATAATAACTCTAGAAGAGGAAATTTTATTTGAAAAAACAATACAATTTTTGGCTGGAGATAATTATCAAACTCACAATATTTATCTTCCTGCAAATGAGTTAGGTATTAATTCTTATTCAATAAAAATTGAAACATTAAATGAAGAAAAAAATGTTTTAAATAATAATTATATGTTAAATATTGATGTTTTTGATAATAAGAATAAAATTTTAATTTTAAAAGAAAATGTTAATCCTGATATTTCTGCGTTTAAATCTGCACTCTCATCTGTAAAAAATAATTCAATAGAAATAATTGACGTTTCTGACATCGCTGAAGCTAGTCGACTAAATGAATATGATTTAATTGTTTTATTTGGCTGTGAAGTAATACCAAATTATGTATTAAACTTAACTGTGCCTTTAATTATTTTTGATGTTAAAAAAAATCATTTTGATCAATTAAATATTGGGGCTACTACTAATTCAATTGCAAACGTTGACTTAGTTAATGCGGACTATAATACAAGTTTTAGTAAATTTTCAATTTCTAAAAATTTAATCGACCTAATTAATGATGCTCCACCACTTTTTACATCAAATGGTTCATATAATTTTTCAGCTAAATATGATTTATTTTTAACTCAAAAAGATAATAATTTAGTTTCCACTAAACCAATTATTTTTTTTCAAAATACGAGCAGAAAAATCTCATTTATCAATGCAAATAATTGGTGGAAATGGAGGATTTTTGATTATAAAAAAAATAAAAATAATGAAGCATTTAATGAGCTTTTTGTCAAACTTACACAATTTTTAGTAATGAGCAACAACAAAAGTAAGTTTCGTCTTGACTATAAGAGTCAGTTTAATCAAAACGAAGAAGTAGTTTTTAATGCTTATTTATTTAACGATATATTTGAATTAATTAATACCGATGATGTCAGTATCCAAATTTTTGATGAAGATGACACAAGATATGAATTCCAGTTTTCAAAAAATGAAAATGCATATTTAGTTAACTTAGGTGTTTTACCTGTCAATAAATATAATTTTATTGTAAATGTTAAAAATTCTAAATTTTCAAAAAAAGGTAGTTTTGAAATATTAGAGGTCAATAGAGAGCAAATTGGTCCCAATACAAATCATGAGACTCTTTATAAAATATCAAATTTAAGTTCAGGTGATGTTTTTTATCCTAACGAAATTGAAAAAATTAATAAAGCTATATCTACCAAAGCCCCACAGAATATTGTTTATTATAAACAAGAAATTCATGATTTAATCGATTCACAATATTTACTTTATTTGATATTGTCTATTGTTTCTTTTGAGTGGTTTTTGAGAAAGATTAATGGTGTAATTTAATGTTTAATTGTTATCTAAACTACACAAATATTTTGCATATTTGCAAAATATAAAACAAGTATAATTTAAATTTAACAAATATGGAAAACCAAGGAATACCTAAACCAATACTTATTGGTGGTGCAATTTTAATTTTCTTTCTTTTTTTTGGATCAAAAATGTTTTACAATATTAAGCCAGGTGAAAAAGCAGTGCAATTTTTTACTTTATCTGGTGGTTTAGACAAAGACAAAATATACAATCAAGGTTTAAATATCATAGCTCCTTGGAATAGATTAGAAGTTTATAACGTTAAATTTCAATCTACTGCTGAGATTATGGAAGTTTTGTCAGTTGATGGTCTTCCAATTAGAGTTGATCTATCATTTAGATATAATCCGATTCCTGAAAAAATAGGTTATTTACATGATGAAATTGGAAGAGAATATTTGGAAAGTATTATAAAACCAGAAATACGATCTATTACAAGAGAGGTTATAGGAAATTACGAAGCGGAAGAGTTATATTCTGCAGTTAAAGGAATAAAAGCTATCGAAGAAGAAATTTACAGTATTGCATCTGCTTCTTTAGACCAAAAGTTTATTTTTCTCGATGCAATACTTATCAAAGACATAACATTGCCTCAAAAATTAAGAGCAGGTATTGAAAAGAAATTAGTTCAGGAGCAGGAAGCTCTAGAATATAAATACAAGTTGGAAAAAGAGGAAAAAGAGGCTGAAAGAAAGCGGATAGAAGCTCAAGGGATTGCAGATTTTCAAAGTATTGTAACTAAAACTATAACAGAAAAATTATTAAAATGGAAAGGAGTTGAGGCAACTCAAGAAATTTCAAAGTCAAATAATTCAAAAGTTATAGTAATTGGAAATGGTAGCGATGATCTTCCTATTATATTAGGACAATAATAATAAATAAATTTCGTTCATTTATAAAATTTTAAATATGAATAAATTAATTTTAATTACCTGTATCAGTCTAATTCCCTTTTTATCTTTTGCTCAAAAAAACAATAAAAATAAAAATCAAGATACATTTGAAAATATTTCTCATGAGTATATGATTATTAGGGGTTTCACTATTAATGATTCTCAAAGTAATTCAACTAACAAAATTGCTGTTGATATAAGAGGGGAGGAAAGGTTAAAAATTATATTTGATTACGGAAGTTTGAAAGTAGACGAAGCTTTACTTTCAAAACAATATCGTACTATGGGACATGCATTGAACGCATCTACTAAATTTGGTTGGGAATTTATTAGTGCTAATGTAATTTCTTCAGGTCAGAACAACAAGGAGTTTTTCTACTATATGAAAAGACAAAAGAGATAGATTATTTTTGAACTTTCCCGTTTAGTATTTTAGTTCTGATTAAGTTTTCACCGAAACTATAGGGTAAGTAATCGTAATTTGGTATTTCTTTTGTTATGAAAAGGTTAGCTCTCTTACCGATATCAATGCTGCCTAAGTCTTTTTCAACTCCCATGGCATACGCTGAATTGATTGTTGCTGCGTTTATAGCTTCTTCAGGTGTCATTTTTAACTTTATGCATGCTAATGAAAGTATAAAGTTCATATTTCCACTAGGTGATGAACCTGGATTATAATCACTAGCAATTGCAACAGGTAAGCTGTTATTAATTAACTCTCTAACAGGACTATATGGTAGTCCTAAAAAGAAAGAGCATGACGGTAATGCAGTAGGCATGCATTTACTTTCTTTTAATGAGATAATGTCTTCTTTCATTAAAATCTCTAAGTGGTCTACAGACAAAGCACCAGAATCAACAGAGGCTTTTACACCCCCGATGGCATTGAATTGATTAACATGAGTTTTTGCTTGCAATTTATATTTTTTACCAGCATTTAATATTTTTATTGTTTCTTCAACGGTAAAATAATTTTTTTCACAAAATACGTCAATAAAGTCAGCGAGATTTTCATCTGCGATTATTGGAAGCATTTCATTTATTATTAAATTGATATACTGGTTTCTATTTGACTCATATTTTTCAGGAATTGCATGTGCTCCTAAAAAGGTAGATTTAATTGTAATGTCAGATGTTTGTTTTAACTTTTTAATAACTCTAAGCATTTTTATTTCTGAGTCTGTTGACAAACCATATCCACTTTTAATTTCTACAGCGCCAGTACCTGTTTCAATAATTTTGTTTATGTTTTTTTTGGCTTTATCATAAAGTTCTTCTTCTGATAGTTTCTCCAATTTTCTAGCTGAATTTAGTATTCCTCCACCTTGTTTTGCTATTTGTTGATACGAAAGCCCTTTAATTCTATCTACAAACTCCTTTTCTCTTGTTTCTGCAAATACTAGATGAGTATGACTGTCACAGTATGATGGAAATACACTACCCCCTTCTGCATCGATAATTTTAATATTGTTCCAATCCTCAATTCCATTCCAATTACTCATGTTACCAAAATTAGTAATTATTCCATTAGATATTTCAATAAAACCATCATTAATAACATTTAATTTTTGCATATTTTTTCCATATACGAAAAGAGTGTTTTTTCTTTCAGTTTGTATAATTTGAGATATATTTTTAATAATAGTTTTCATAATTTATTTGGCGAAAATACAAAAATCACTCTAATCAATTATAGTATATTTGCGATATGGGAAATTCTTATGGTAAAATATTTAGGTTAACAACATTTGGTGAGTCACATGGTATAGCTATAGGTGGAATAATAGATGGTTGTCCTGCTGGTATTATTTTAAATTTTGAAGATATTCAGCTAGATTTGGATTTTAGAAAGCCTGGACAAAATAGTCGCACATCTTCTAGAAAAGAAAGTGATTTTGTTGAGTTTTTATCAGGTATATTTGAAGGAAAAACTACTGGAACACCCATAGCTTTTATTATTAAAAATAATGATTGCAAAACTGAAGATTACAAATATATTAAAGAATCTTTTCGTCCATCACATGCTGATTTTGTTTATAGCGCAAAATATGGAATAAGAGACTACAGAGGAGGTGGAAGGTCATCAGCAAGAGAAACTGCATGTAGAGTCGTTGCTGGAGCTATTGCAAAACAAATATTACAAAAAAAAGGGGTAAAAGTTTTTGCTTATGTCAATTCTGTCGGCGATGTTCGTCTCAATAAAAAATATAAGGATTTAGATTTTTCAACTATTTTTGATAATGATGTTAGATGTCCTGACGAAGCGTGTGCTAATATTATGGCTGAAACAATTAATCATGTTAAGATTACAGGTGATACTATTGGAGGTGAGATTACTGCAGTAGCAAAAGGTGTTCCTGCTGGATGGGGAGAGCCAGTTTTTGATAAATTACATGCTGATATTGGAAAAGCAATGTTAAGTATAAATGCTGTGCATGCATTTAAATATGGTTTTGATGACAAAGATATTTCTTCATCAAAAGGAAGTGAAGTTAATGATGTAATAATTAATAAAAAAGGAACAACAAAATCAAATTTTTCAGGTGGTATTCAAGGAGGTATAAGTAATGGTAATGATATTTATTGTACAGTTTTTTTTAAACCTGTTGCAACTATTATGAAAGATCAAAAATCCGTTAATGTAGATGGTTCGGTAATAAACTTAAAACCAAGGGGAAGGCATGATTCTTGTGTTGTTCCAAGAGCTGTTCCAATCGTCTCTAGTATGCTTTCAATAACTCTATTAGATCATTATTTGAGAAGTTTAAAAGATAAAATTTTATGAAAAAATTTCTATTTATATTCTTATTTTTACCAGTATTTTTGTTCGGACAAATAAATTATAACATAACTGTAAATACAACTAATTCCTGGACAGGTAATTTATTTTATCAACAAGGTGGTAATCCTCCCGGATGGAATGGTCCAGGTCCCCCTCCCAAACCCGTTAAAATATTAGATTCAAATGGAGTCGAGATTTTTTCTCAAAATTGGCAAAAAAAGGGTTGGGATTTTAAAGTTAATAAAAATAATAAAATATCATATTTTGATCGTATTTCTAAAGGATGGTTTGTTATGGATTCTCTTCAAAATGAAATTGATTCTGTGTATTGTTTAAATGGATATATAGCAGATAATCATGATTTTTTAGCATTGGAAAATGGAAACTACGTGCTTTTTGCTTATGATGCTAAGCCATATGCCATGGACACAGTTGTCCCTGGAGGAGATCCTAATGCTGTTGTTGAGGGACTTATTATTCAAGAGATGGATTCTAATCATAATTTAATTTTTGAGTGGCAAAGTTGGGATCACTTTCACGTAACAGATAATCAATATTTTGCCCCATGGACTGGATCTAATTTACCTTTTATACATGCTAATTCAATAGATATTGATTTTGATGGTCATTTTTTAGTTTCATGTCGTAATCTTGATGAAATTACTAAAATTCACAGAACAACAGGAGAAGTTATATGGAGATGGGGAGGGTCTCAAAATGATTTTATTTTTATTAATGATTATCCTTTCACACACCAGCACACAATTTCTAGTTTAGGAAATAATAGATATCTTATGTACGATAATGGTAATTTTAGCTCACAATATCTTGGAACTTCTAATATTTCTAGAGCTGTTGAATATTTGTTAGATACTGTTTTAATGACTGCTGAAAAAGTATGGGAGTATGTGCATCCAGATTCATTATTTACACCATCTATTGGATCAGCACAAAGATTACCTAATGGAAATACTTTAATCAATTTTGGCAACTTACAAGCGTTAAATATAGGCTCAATTGTTACCGAAGTTGATTCTAATGGTCAGATAGTTTTTCAGCTTGAATATGATGAGGGTGGTAATCTATATAGAGCTCAAAAATACGATTGGTTTTTTTATACTCCTGTTTTTGGTTGCATCGATACTAATGCTTGTAACTACGATATAGCTGCTAACATAGATGATGGGACTTGTGATTTACCAAATGGATGTGGAGATCCTTTATATTTAGAATATGACCCTTCTGTGACTTGTAGCAACCCTGCAGATTGTATAAATTTAATTTCAACAGATATATCTGAAAGTTTTTTTGAAAATTCAAAATTTGAAATTTTTGATTTAAAAGGAAAGAAAACCATTATTAAAAGAAATGAACTTTTGATTTATATTTTTAAAAATGGATTGGTAAGAAAAAATATTATTATTGATTAATATGAAAAAATTACAATTGCATTGGCAAATAATTATAGGCATGCTTCTTGGTATATCTTTTGGAATTATTGCTTTTAGATATGGATATATTGATTTTACTAATAATTGGATTAAACCTTTTGGTATAATTTTTGTCAATTCGCTTAAACTTATCGCTGTTCCTTTAGTTTTTGCTTCTTTAGTAAAAGGAGTATATTCTTTATCAGATATTTCAAAGTTAAGTAAAATTGGAGGTAAAGGTGTTGTGTTTTATTTATTTTCAACAATTATGGCAGTTTCAATTGGTCTTTTGTTAGTAAATTTTACTAATCCAGGAAAAGATTTTAGTAATGATAATGTTGAAATAATAATAGAAAATAATGATGCTCAGTCAAAAATTGATGTAGCCGAAGAAGTTAAAAATGATGGTCCTTTACAGTTTATTGTAGATATTATACCAACAAATATTTTTGAGGCAGCTTCAAAAAATACAAATATGTTACAAATTATTTTTTTCGCTCTTTTATTCGGAGTTGCTATTGTTTTAATTACAAAGGAAAAAACAGTTTATGTTAGAGGATTTTTTGATGGAATAAATGATATAATATTAAAAATTGTCGAGTTAATTATGAAATTTGCTCCTTATGGTGTATTCTCTTTGTTAGCGTGTTTAATTGTAGATTTTGGAGCTAGTAATGAGTTGTTTGTTGCACTTGCTAAATATTCTATCACAGTCATTTTAGGATTATTAATTATGATTTTTATCTTCTATCCAATAATTCTGACTATTTTTACTGAAGTAAGATATAAATCATTTTTTACCAGTTTATCTCCTGCACAGATGTTAGCATTTTCTACAAGCTCCAGTGCCGCTACTTTACCAGTTACAATGGAAAGATGTGAAAATGGATTGGGTGTTTCCAAAGAAGTTTCTTCTTTTATTCTCCCTTTAGGTGCAACTATTAATATGGATGGAACATCACTTTATCAAGCTATTGCTGCTGTGTTTATTGCACAGGTTTTTGGTATGGACCTTGATATTTCTCAACAGTTGACAATTGTTCTAACTGCTACATTAGCATCTATTGGGGCGGCTGCTGTTCCTGGAGCAGGAATGGTGATGCTAGTTATCGTTTTAGGAGCAATTAATGTTCCAGCTGAAGGTTTAGCACTTATATTTGGTGTTGATAGAATTTTAGATATGCTACGTACTGTTGTTAATGTTACCGGTGATGCAACTATAGCTACTATCATAGCCTCTAGTGAAAATCAAATCACTACCCTAAAAAAATGATATCTTTTTATCATATGTACAGATTTTTACTATTAATTTTTTTCTTTCTTTTTTCAATTAATCTATTTTCTCAACAATGTTATCCAAGTACTAGAAAAGCAAAGCGTTTAGAAAAAAAAATTGAAAAATTAATACAAAATAATCACTATAATAAAGCGCTCTATGAGTTAAAAAACAGAGATAGTTCTACTGTTTTTAAGATGCTTAAAGCTGAGGTTTTTTTTAATTTGGGCGATTACCATAGAGCTGAAATTGAATCAATTAATTGTATTGCATTGTGTCCTGATCAATTTCCAAGAGCATATTTTTTTCTCGGTTATTTGTCTTACAAAAGAGGGGATTATTTAGAAGCGCTTAAGTATTTGGATAGACCAATAATGCAAAACTTGACGAATCCTTATTTTGATAATTCAATTTCAATTTTAAAAGAAGTAGTTATTCTTTCAAATATTTTATCCAATCCCGTAGATTTTGAGCCAAAAATTATTAAAGGTGTTTCAACAAAAAATGATGAATATTTGGCAGTTATTTCCCCTGACCAAAAATATATTTTTTTCACAAGAAGGCTTCAAAAACGTGACTTTGAGTCATTTATTTCAAAAACTGTAGAAGAATTTATGATTGCAGAAAAAAATAATAAAGGGTTTGATATTCCAAGAAAACTTGGCTTTCCTTTCAACATTGAAGATAATGAGGGAGGAGCATCTATAACCGCGGATAATAAATTTCTTTGTTATACAAAATGCGATAGAAATATAAAAGGATACAACAACTGTGATATTTATTATGTATTTAAAATGGATTCAAATTGGTCTAAAATTCATTCATTTAAGAATACTATTTCAATGCCAGATTCATGGGAATCTCAACCATGTGTTTCTGCAGATGGAAGTTCGATTATTTTTTCTAGTGATAGAAAAGGTGGGTATGGTGGTACTGATTTATATGAAATCAGAAAAATTAATGATAACTGGTCTGATCCCGTAAACTTAGGACCGGTTATAAATAGTTCAAATAGCGAAAAGTCTCCTTTTTTACATATTGATGGAAAGACTTTATTTTTTTCTTCAAATAATTTTCCCAACCTTGGAGGTTTTGATATTTTTTATAGCAAAAGAGATTCATCAGGTGAATGGACTATACCAAAAAATATTGGTTTTCCAATTAATTCTAAATCTGATGAGACCTCCTTATTCGTAACTACAGACGGTGAACATGCATACTTTTCTTCAAATAATTTGGAAGGTTTAGGTGGTTGGGATGTTTATAGTTTTAAACTTTATGATGAAGCAAAACCAGAAAAAGTTTTATTTTTAAGTGGTTATTTAACAGATGAAAATCAAAATTCTATTGATAGTGTTGATATTGAAATTAGAAATATACGTACAAATGAAACAGAAATTATAAGTGTTGATAACGGCAGTTATACTTATTATAAAAATTTGGATTTAAGTGAGGATTTGTTAATTACTATTAAAAAAGACGGCTACTCATTTCATTCAAGCTATATCTTTTCAAATGACACTTTATTTTCATCACCTACAGAATTAGATTTTAAGTTAGATAGTCTTGAGTCTAATAAATCTTTCTCTATAGAGAATATTTATTTTGATAATAATTCATATCAAATTAAACCCCTTTCGGAGGAAGTTTTAGTTGAGTTTTCTAAATATTTATTAATTAATAATTCCTTAAAAATAGAAATTAGTGGTTATACTGATGGTGTTGGTGGCGATATGCAAAATCAACTATTATCTGAAAAAAGAGCTAAATCTGTGTGTGATTTTCTTATTTTAAATGGAATTTCGTCAAATAGAGTTTCTTATAAAGGATATGGTGAGCAAAAGCCGGCAGCAAGTAATTTAAATGAGGAAGGGAGAAAGAAAAATAGAAGAATAGAGTTTAAGGTAATAAATAGGTGAATTTATTATCTAATTTCCTTAATTCTTGCCTTTTTGCCTGTTAGTCCACGTAAATAGAAAATCTTAGATCTTCTGACTTTACCTTTTTTGTTAATAGTAATTTTTTCTATTAGTGGAGAATTAATAGGAAAAATTCTTTCAACTTCAATTGAATGGGATATTTTTCTTACAGTACATGTTTTTGTTAGGCCACTACCTTTGGTTTGTATTACATCGCCTTTAAATAGCTGTGTTCTTTGCTTGTTTCCTTCTTTAATTGTGTAGTGAACAGTAATATTATCACCAGCTTTAAATGATGGGTTATCTTTCTTAACATTTAGAGTGTTAGAGACTTCTTTTAAAATATCCATTTTATGAATTTTTAGGTTTGCAATATTACAATTATTTTTGGTTTTAGAATTATTAATTTATTAATTTATTCTTTTAAAAGATCAGGTCTTATTTTTTTTGTTCTATTAATTGCTTTTGATTCTCTCCATTCTTTAATCAATTTATCATTTCCAGATAATAATATTTCAGGAACTTGTAATCCTTTATAATTTGCAGGTCTTGTATAAATTGGTGGTGCGAGTAAATTGTCTTGAAATGAGTCTGTTAGTGCGGATGTTTGGTCTGAAATAACATTTGGTATTAGTCTTACTACAGCATCAGAAAGAATAGCTGCTGCTACTTCTCCTCCAGTAATCACGTAATCTCCGATGCTAATTTCTTTTGTTATGTGTAGTTCTCTTACTCGGTGATCAATTCCCTTGTAGTGTCCGCATAATAAAATTAAGTTCTTCTTGGTTGAAAGATTGTTGCAAATTGATTGTTTAAGAGTTTGTCCATCAGGAGATAAATAAATTATCTCATCATAAGACCTTTTGTTTTTCAACTTGTTTATACAATTGTCTATCGGTTCAATACACATTACCATGCCAGCTTCTCCTCCAAATGCATGGTCATCAATTTTTTTGTGCTTGTTATTTGAGTATTTCCGTAAGTCGTGAATCTGTATATTAATTAGTTTTTTTTTAATAGCTCTTTTTAATATTGAGTAGTTAAAAAAATGCTGCATAAATTCAGGAAAAATTGTGATGATATCAATTCTCATTTTTCAAAAGTACAAAAGAATTTCTCTGATTTAAATCTTTTTTCCCTTATTTTTTACGTGACATAATGTCATGTATTTTTTTTAAATATTTGTATTTCAGTTTTTTATATATTACTATATTAACAAAAGCTTTACTATATTTTTTGTAGTCGATTAATACTTTAATAATTGATGATTTTTATATATTTTTTTATTTTTTGTATTTTTGATTGTCGTATTAATTATTTATTTAATGTCTTTTAAGTCTTTTTTTATTAAATTTTTATGTTTTACTTTTTCAATAAATTTTGTCTTTTGTCAATATCAAGATTTTGAATTAGAATTAATATCACCTAATTCGGATACTTTACAAAATGAATTTCAAAAACTTTTTATTGATTCAATAAACACATTAAATATGAAATATGACAAACTAAGTAAGTCCAAAGAGAATTATAATTTAGGTTTGAAATATTTTGAAATGAAAAATTTAGAAAAAGCATTAGAGTATTTTGAAAATTGTATTTCTTATGATTCTACATTTTCTAAAGCCTTTTTTTTTCACGCTAAATGCCTTGAAAATTTTAATGATTCACTTGCAATATTAAGCTATTTTAAATCATTTACATTAGATTCGCTTGATTTCGCTCCTTTATATAGAATTGCCAAGATTTATGAAAAGGACTCTTTTTTAAAAGCAATCAATACCTATAATGAAATAACAACATTAAATAGGCAAGAACATAAAGCATATTATAAATTAGGTGTTTTATACTATTTGAACGATAGTATAGATTTAGCTATTGAAAATTTTACAATTTCTTTATCAATAAAGAAAAAATCACGTGCGTTTAATGACAGAGCTAGTTGTCATCGTCTTAATGGAGATTTTACTCTTGCACTTCAAGATTATAAATCTGCAATTTCAATTGAACCTAATGTTCCCTTTATTTATAATAATTTAGCTAGTTTATACAGAAAAATGGGCGATAATCAAAAAGCATTAGAAAATTACACTATTTCTTTACAAAAAGATGATAATTATTATCTTGCTTATAATAACAGAGGAAGTTTAAAGATTCAGTTAGAAAAATATAATGATGCTTTAGAAGATATTAATAAATGTATTTCTGTAGATTCAAATTATGCTCCAGCGCACCAAAACAAAGGCGTGATTTTATATAAACAAAAAAAATTTTTTGAAGCTATCTTATCATTTGATAAAGCAATTTTATTAAATCCAAATTACGCTAAAGCTTTTTTGAATAGAGGCATAGTAAAACAAATGATTAGAGATGAATTAGGAGCATGCA
Organism: uncultured Bacteroidota bacterium; assembly: GCA_902627575.1. GTDB lineage: Bacteria > Bacteroidota > Bacteroidia > Flavobacteriales > BACL11. The sequence goes on along the minus strand of CACOJQ010000012.1, from coordinate 860 downwards.
AAGATTGGATAAGATCACAAGAACTAGGATTAAATATTTCTGATACATATCTAATATATGATTGCAATTAATGTAAAACATTTATATTTATTGTTACTATTAATATGTTCGGTAAACATGTTATCGCAAAATATTGATTTTTCAAATTCTAATTTTAAATCTGATAAAAAAAGACTTAAAGTTGTGAAAAATCATCTTAAAAAAGGTGATTTTTTTAGAGAAAATGCAATTGATAATTTATTAAATTTTAGAAGTACTGAAAATGATGCAGATAGTGCTTACTATCATTATAAAATTGCATATGATTTTAATCCAAATAACTCTAATTTAAATTATAAGATTGCTAGTGTTTTAGCTATGTCAAATGGAAAAGAGTTTTCTAAAAAATATTTAGAGGAATCTATAAGAATTTCAGATGGTAAATTTGAAGATGATTTTTATTTTTTTAAAGGAATGATATTACAATTAAATCAAAATTTTAGTGAAGCTTCTGTTTCATATATTTATTTTAAAGATAAATCTAAAAAGAAGTATTTAAAAAAGTTTAAAAAATTACTTAATTATTTTATCATTCAGTGTGATTTGGCTCCAAATCAAATTTCTAGTGAAGAGAAAGTTTGGATAGATAATTTAGAAATAAACTCTAAAAATGATGATATAAGTCCATGCTTAACTTTAGATGGTGAGGTTTTATTTTTTTCTTCAAATAGAAATAATATCTTAAAATCCAACGATGATACATTTTCAGATTTTGATATATATTATTCAAACTTAGAAGGCAAAAAATTTCGTTCTGTAGCTCCTATAAAAAGAATTAATTCTTCTAATGATGATATTTTAGCTGCAATTTCTTATGATGG
>CACOJQ010000011.1 GCA_902627575.1 uncultured Bacteroidota bacterium | reverse complement strand
TCTTGATGGTCTTGCAACAGGTTCATCTGCTATTATTGGTCTAACTTTAGTTGTTTTCGCTTATGTTTCTGGTAATATTATTGCTGCAGACTATTTAAATATCATGTATATTCCAAATACCGGAGAGCTAGTTGTATATATGTCTGCATTTGTTGGTGCCTGTGTTGGTTTTATGTGGTACAATTCATATCCAGCTCAGGTTTTTATGGGAGATACTGGTTCTTTAGCATTGGGAGGGATAATTGCCGTAGTAGCTATATTAATCAGAAAAGAATTACTGATTCCACTTTTATGTGGAATTTTTTTAATTGAAAACTTATCTGTTTTGATTCAAGTAGGTTATTTTAAATATACCAAAAAAAAATATGGTATCGGTAAAAGAGTATTTAAAATGGCTCCGTTGCATCATCATTTTCAAAAAAAAGGTATTCATGAAAGTAAAATTGTAACAAGATTTTGGATTGTAGGAATTATTCTAGCAGTTTTAACATTTGTAACACTTAAGCTAAGATAATGAATAATAGAATTGTTGTTTTAGGAGGAGGTATTAGCGGTATTGGAGCAGCTTTGTTAGCAAAGAAAAAAGGTTTTAATATTTTTTTATCTGAAAAGGGAAAATTAAGTTCTGCAAACAAGAAAATATTAGAAGATAATAATATTAGTTGGGAGCAGAATGGACACTCTGAGGCAAAAATTTTAAATGCTAAAGAAGTTATTAAAAGCCCTGGGATTCCAAATTCATCTGATATTATTTTAAAATTAAGTTCGGCAAAAATTCCTGTAATATCTGAAATCGAATTTGCCTATCGCTATACAAATGCTAAAATTGCAGCTATAACAGGTTCAAATGGAAAAACAACGACAACTTTAATACTTGGTCACATACTTAAAAATGCTGGTTTTAATGTTCTTGTTGCAGGAAACATTGGTATTGGATTTGCATCTTCTATTATAGACAAGGACTATGACTATATTGTATTAGAATTAAGTAGCTTCCAACTTGATGATATTAATAAGTTTAAATGTGATATTGCCATTCTTTTAAACATTACTAAGGATCATCTCGATAGATATCAAAATAGTTTCAAAAAATATATATCATCTAAACTTAAAATTACAAAAAATCAAAAAAAATCAGATGTACTGATTTATAATTCTGATGATATTCTGTTAAAAAATATTACAACAGAAGCACATAAAATACCGCTATCATTTCTATATCCACAAAAAAATGGTGGTTATTTAAAAGAAGAAAAAATAATTATTAATCTAAATAATACAACTATGACTATTCAAGAATTAGCTTTACAAGGTAAACACAACATGTTTAATACTATGGCAGCCGCAATTGCTGCCAGAGTTTTTGAAGTACAGGATTCTGTTATAAGACAGTCCATGTTAGATTTTAAAAATGTTGAGCACAGATTGGAATTCGTACTTACTATAAATGGTATAGATTTTATCAATGACTCCAAAGCCACGAATGTAAATTCAAGTTGGTTTGCATTAGAGAGTATGAAAAAACAAGTTGTATGGATTGTAGGAGGTGTAGATAAAGGAAATGAATATTCTGATCTTTTTTCAATTGTTAAAGAGAAAGTAAAGGCAATTATTTGTTTAGGAGATAGTAACACGAATATAATACACTCATTTCAAGGTAAAGTTGAAACAATAGTTCAAGCTTCAAGCATGAAAGAAGCGGTTAATCATTCTTTTAATTTGGCAGAAAAAGGAGAAACTGTTCTATTGTCACCCGCTTGTGCAAGTTTTGATTTGTTTAAAAATTTTGAAGATAGAGGATTACAGTTTAAAAATGCTGTTCGTTCACTTTAAATGAAAATATTTTATAAAAATATAAGTTTTAAAGGAGATTTAATTATTTGGATTATAGTTGCTTTTTTTTCGTTATTTTCTATAATGGTTGTTTACTCAACCGCTGGATTTATGGATATGATTGATCATTCAATCAAGTTATTTGTTGGTGTAGTGGCTATGTATATTGTTCATCTAATACCTTTTAAATATTTTTCAAAAATAGGCCAAATAGGATATTATGTTTCGTTAGTTCTTCTATTTTTAGTTTTTTTAATTGGTATTTCTGTAAATGGGGCCTCTAGATGGATTGCAATTGCGGGGTTACAATTTCAACCATCTGATATTGCTAAGTTAACAGTTATACTTTTTATAGCACGTCAAATTAGTGTTCATAGAAAAAAAATTAATAATTTAAAGGGTTTTATAAAGTATTTATTACTTCCTCTAATTGTTGTATGCATTTTAGTTCTTCCAAATAATTTTTCAACAGCTTCTCTAGTTTTTTTTAATGGTGTTATTTTGATGTATTTAGGAGGAGTTAAGTTGAGTTATATTGGCAAATTATTTTTGGTGTCTTTTGTAATAGCATTTTCAATTTACTCATTAACTAAATATACTTCATTGGGTGAAAAAATAATACCTCGTTCAGTAACTTGGGTAAATCGTATTGATTCTTTTTTGGGAGATAACAATGAAATGATGGGAAAAGATTATCAACAGGTGCAAGCATTAGTTGCTATTCAAAACGGAAAGATTCAAGGTTTAGGGCCCGGTAAAAGTCAACAGAGAGGAGTTTTGCCTTATTCAGAGTCGGATTTTATTTTTGCAATATTGTTGGAGGAATATGGTTTAATAGGTGCTTCATTATTAATTTTGTTTTATTTAATATTACTCTTTAGAGCCATAAAAATATATTTAAAGACAGACAGTATTTTTGGGAGCTTAATTGTTGTTGGATTAGTATTTTCAATTGTATTTCAAGCTTTAGTCAATATGCTTGTTTCAGTATCGATAATGCCTGTTACTGGGCAAACACTACCATTTATAAGTATGGGAGGGACATCATTGGTTTTTACTTTTATTTCAATTGGTATTGTATTAAGTGTAAGTAGAGATTCATTAATTGGTAATTATGAGTAAAATTAAAATAATTATAAGTGGAGGGGGGACCGGAGGTCATATTTTCCCTGCTCTAGCTATTGCTAATGCAATTGAAAAATATCATAATAATGTAGAGTTTTTATTTGTAGGAGCTAAAGACAGAATGGAAATGCAAAAAATACCAGCAGAAGGCTATAAAATTAAAGGATTATGGATCAGTGGTTTGCAAAGAAAATTTGATTTACGAAATTTTTTGTTTCCAATAAAAGTTTTAGCAAGTTTATATAAAGCAAAAAAAATAGTTAACGATTTTAAACCAGATTTAGCAATAGGTACTGGAGGATATGCTAGTGCTCCATTAATCTATATGGCAGCAAAGCAATCAATACCAACTTTAATTCAAGAACAAAATTCTTATCCCGGTATTACCAACAGAATTTTAAGTAAATATGTTAACTGTATTTGTGTAGCATATGATAGAATGGAAAGATTTTTTCCATCAAAAAAAATGATTTTTTCTGGTAATCCAATTCGATCTAATATTTTAAGCTTTGATAAAGTAAGAAAAGAAAGTAATAATTTGTTTAAAATAGATAATTCAAATGAGACAGTTTTAATTTTAGGAGGTAGCTTAGGAGCCTTTTCAATTAATAATGCAATAGCTAGTAATTTAAAAGAATTAAAAAACAGAAAAGTTAATATTATATGGCAAACAGGATCTTCTTATTATGAAAAAGCAATTATGTTAGTCAAGGATTATAATATTAAAAATGTTCATGTTTTTTCCTTTATAAAAGAAATGGACAAAGCTTATTCATTATCAGATATTATTGTTTCCAGAGCTGGAGCAATGGCAATTGCTGAACTATGTTACGTAAGTAAGCCTGTTATTTTAGTTCCTTCACCAAATGTTGCTGAAAATCATCAATATAAAAATGCACAATCATTAGTTAATAAGAAAGCAGCTTTAATTGTAGAAGATTTAGAATCTAATCGTAAACTTGTGAGAGTGATTATTGATTTATTAAAAAATAAAGATCTTAGGTATTCACTAGCTAAAAATATAAATAAGTTGTATGTTGAAAATGCTGCTGATAAAATTGCGTCTATCGCACTAAAATTAATTAAATGAATTTAAATTCTTTAAAATATATTTATTTTTTAGGAGTTGGAGGCATTGGAATGAGCGCATTAGCACGTTATTTTAATGTTAAAGGAAAGAAAGTTTTTGGATATGACAGACAAAGATCAGACTTATGTTTTCAACTAGAAAACGAAGGTATTAATATAACATATACTGCTAATGAACAAAGCTTGCCAGAAGAATTGGTAAATTCTAACATAAGCGAGATTTTAGTTGTCTATACCCCCGCAATTAGTTCAGAAAATACTTTACTCAATTTATTTATAAAGAAACAAATTAATGTCCTAAAGAGAGCAGAGATTTTAGGCTTAATTTCTAAGAAACTATATACAATAGCAATTGCAGGAACTCATGGAAAAACTACTACTTCAACAATGTTAGCACATATTTTAAATTATAACAAAAGAAATATTTTAGCATTTTTAGGTGGTATTAGTTCGAATTATGAAAGTAATTTTTTGATTTCTGATGAGATTGACTTAATGATTGTTGAAGCTGACGAGTTCGATAAATCTTTTTTACATTTAAATCCTGATATTGCTATAATAACATCAATTAGCCCTGATCATTTAGATATTTATGATGATATAAATGATTTATTTTTAGCGTTTCATCAATTCGCTAGTCAAGTAAAAAATGATGGGCTATTATTAGTTGAAAGTTCAATAGATTATGTTTTTCCAACTCCAGTTAATGGATTAAAACTTACATATTCTGCTAAAAGTAAACATGCTACAATTTTTGCGGAACATATTCAAAAGAAAAAAAATAAATATTATTTTGATATTAAATCAAAGATAAATAAGAATATAATTAAAAACAAAAGTTTGGTAGGTATTAATATGCCTGGAATACATAATATAAGTAATGCTTTGTCTGCATCAGTTGTAGCATCTTACTTAGGTTTGTCTGAACTTGAAATAAATGATGCTTTTTCAACATTTAAAGGCATAAACAGAAGATTTCAAAAACATATTGATAGTGAAAAGCTTGTATACATTGATGATTATGCACATCATCCTAATGAGGTTAAGGCAACGATTGCTACTGTTAAAGATATTTATCCTTTTAGAAAATTAACAGTTATTTTTCAGCCACATTTATATACTAGAACAAGAGATTTAGCGCAAGATTTTGCTGATTCATTTGCTCATGTTGATGAACTTATTTTATTGGATATTTATGCTGCAAGAGAAAAGCCAATTGAAGGTGTTACATCAGAAATGTTGTTAAAACTATGTAACAACAGTAATAAATCTCTTTGTAATAAGAAAAATTTATTATCAGTTTTAAAGCAAAGTAATCTAGATATATTATTGACTCTTGGCGCAGGTGACATAGGAATTTTTGCAAAACCAATCAAAAAAATACTGAATTAATGATTAGTTTTCTTAAAATATCAAAGTGGTTTTTATTAATTTCTATTTTTATTTTCGTAATAAAGTTTACAAACAGAAGCATACTAAATCAAAAAATAAAAATAAATCATATATCTGTTGTTGCGACAGAAGAAAAATTTTTAACTGATCAAAACATATTTAAATATATCAAAAAATTATTTCCAAATTTAGGTAATACAAAAATAAATAGATTTCAATCAGCAAAATTGGAAGCGTATCTGATGCTTCATCCAGCAATTAAAAATGCAGAAGTTTATTTTGAACAAAATGGAAATATTGGAATTCTTGTTAAACAAAAAAAAGCAGTTGTTAGAATTAAAACTTTGCATGATGATTATTATTTAGATGAGTACGGAGATAAAATGAAGCTATGTGAAAATTATTTTCCTAAACTGATAGTTGCTTCTGGAAATATTAATACTACCCATCACAAAGAAATTTTTGATTTTATTAGCTTTTTGAGTAAATCTAAGTTCTGGTATGCACAAATATGCCAAATACACTTTGCTGAAGAAGATATTTTCTTAATACCAAATATTGGAGATCATAAAATTAATATTGGGGATTTCAACAATATATCGTTTAAATTAGATAATTTATATAAATTTTATACTAAAGCAATTTCTAATAAAGGTTGGCAAACTTACAGTGAAATTAATCTAAAATTTAATAATCAGATTGTATGTACAAAAAGATAAAAAAATGATAAAATCAATCAAAAATATTCCAGCTGATGCAATTGTTGTAGGTCTAGATATTGGAACAACAAAAATTTCTGTAATGATAGGAAAGAAAAATCAAAATGGAAAGTTAGAGATTCTATCTAACGGATGCTCTGTTTCTAGTGGCGTCAGCAGAGGTATTGTATCTAATATTGACAAGACTGTTACCTCAATATTAGATGCGATCGATCATGTCAAAAAGCAATTAGATCTAGAAATAAAAGATGTATTTGTTGGAATTGCAGGACAGCATATCAAAAGCTTACAACATAGGGGGGAAATTGTTCGAGATAATATTGAGCTAGAAATCAACAAGAGCGATATTGATAAATTAAAGTCTAATATGTTTAAGATTGTAACTATTCCTGGAGAAAAAGTTATACATGTAATTCCTCAGGAATATACAGTAGATGGAGAGGACGGCATTGAAGATCCTGTGGGTATGTCTGGAGTAAAATTAGAAGCTAATTTTCATGTAATTACTGCCCAAATTGGAGCAGTCAGGAATATCATAAAATGTGTTGAAAAAGCAGGTCTAAATCCGGTGGACTTAATTTTAGAGCCTTTTGCATCAGCAGTGGCAACATTAGACGATGATGAATTAAGAGAGGGAGTTGCGCTTGTTGATATTGGAGGAGGCACAACAGATGTTGCTATTTTTTTAGGTAATATAATTAGGCATACTGCAGTTATACCCTTTGGAGGTAATATTATTACTAAAGATATTAAATCAGGATTAGAAATTTTAGAAAAGCAGGCTGAACTACTAAAAATAAAATTTGGGTCTGTTATGTATACAGATGAACAAGAAAATGTTGTAGTTGCAATACCTGGTCTAAGAAATAGCCCACCAAAAGAAATTGCTGTGAAGAATTTATCAGAAATTATTGGTGCAAGATATAATGAAATTATAGATCTTGTATACCATGAAATCAAATCCTCTGGTTATGAAAATAAATTAATGACTGGTATTGTTATGACTGGTGGTGGTTCTATGATAAGAAATTTAAAGCAGTTAGTGTCTTATATTACTGGTAAAGATGTAAGAATTGGTTATCCTAATGAACATCTTGGTCCTGAATCAAAGGATTTAGTTGTTAGTCCAATGTATTCTACTGGCGTAGGTTTAGTTTTGAAAGGATTTGAAGAATTAGAAGAAAATTCAAAAATTAATAATATTAACACAAAAATTAAAGAAGGAGACAAAGAATCCTTAATTGATAGAATTAGTAGCTGGTTTATTGAAGACCAGGTTAATTAATAAAAATAAATAAATATGACTGAAATAAATTTAGATATGGAGTTTCAAATGCCAAAAAATCAATCATCTCAAATTAAAGTTATGGGAATTGGTGGTGGTGGTAGTAATGCAGTAAATTATATGTTTGAAAATGGAATAAATGGGGTAGATTTTGTTGTCTGTAATACAGATGCACAAGCTCTAGAAGCAAGTTTAGTTCCAACAAAGATACAACTTGGGATTAATTTAACTGAAGGATTAGGAGCAGGAGCCAACCCTGATGTGGGAAAACGTGCCGCTGAAGAAAGTTCTGATCGAATTACTGAATTACTAGACTCTAATACAAAAATGTTGTTTATTACTGCAGGTATGGGAGGGGGCACTGGTACAGGTGCAGCCCCTATAATTGCTGAAATTGCAAAAGAAAAGAGTATATTGACAGTAGGAGTTGTTACAGTTCCTTTTGCAACTGAAGGAGGCTTTAGAAGAAAATATGCTGACGAGGGAATTCTTGAGCTAAAAAAATATGTAGATACTCTATTAGTTATTGATAATGAAAAATTAATTGAAGTTTACGGAGATCTTACTTTTACATCTGCTTTTGCAAAAGCAAATGAAGTTCTAAACACTGCAACAAAAGGAATTGCTGAAGTTATTTCACAGCATCTTTTGGTTAATATTGATTTAAATGACGCTAGAAAAGTATTAGAAAATAGTGGAACAGCTGTAATGGGTCAAGCAAAAGTTGAAGGTGAAAATAGAGCAATTGAGGCTGTTGTTCAAGCACTAGATTCTCCTTTGTTAAATGATAATGATATTACTGGCGCCAAGCAAGTGTTACTAAAAATTGTTACCGGAGATGGTGAAGGAGAGATAAAAATGTCAGAATTAGCCAAAATTAAAAATAAAATACAACAAGCAGCAGGAACAAATGTTAATATAATTGAGGGGATAGGTATTGATCCTGACTTAGGACTATCAATTAGTGTTACAGTGATAGCAACTGGTTTTGAGGAGAAAAGAAAACCTAAAAAGAAAACAGTTATTGATTTAAATCAGAATATTGAACAAATTAATAATTCGGATTTAGAATCCAAAGAAATTAATGATCTCTCTTCCGAAAAGGAATTAGGATACCAAACATCTTTATTAGAAAATGAAAATGATTTTAATTTCGATAGTGTTAAAAATGACGAAACTAATGAAATCTTAAATGATCAAATAAATAATGGACTTGAGAATGACAATTTAACAAAAAATCAGTTACATAAAGAAGAATCATTTGTGAATAATAATAAAATTGTACTTGATTTAAGCGATACAATCGATAATATTGATTCCGATATAAATAATACGTTAGATTTAGAAAATTGTATTTCTGAAAATAAAATTAAAAAGGAAGAAAATAAGCGCGAGGAGATATTTAAAGCCGAATCTAAAGATAATGATATTAATTTTAAAAAAGATCAAGGACAAAATCAAGATGAAAAAATTGTTTTAAAATTAGATGAGAATGAAGAAATACAAAATGAAAATAAAATAGAAACTATTGAAAATCTTGAGATAAATTCTGATGCAATGAAAGTTCAAGCAAGAGAAAGAGAAGAAAGATTAAGAACTATTTCTATGCAGTTGAGAACTCCATCTGGATTAACTTCGTTGGAAGATGTTCCTGCATATAAAAGAAATAACATTGAATTATCTAGTGTAAGTCACTCCTCAAAAAGTGAGATTTCATCTTTCACTTTAGATTCTAAAAATGAAAAAAAAACTGAATTGAGGCAGGATAATTCATTTTTGCATGATAACATTGACTAAAAAAACCCCTGTTAAGTTCGTTAACAGGGGTTTAAATTTAATCAAAATTAAATTTCTACATCATTCCTGGCATACCTCCTCCCATTGGTGGCATAGCTGGAGCTGGATTTTCTTCTTTGATTTCTCCAATCACACACTCTGTTGTAAGTAGCATTCCTGCAACAGATGCTGCATTTTCAAGTGCAATTCTAACTACCTTTGCAGGGTCTATTACACCAGCTTTGTAAAGGTTTTCATAATTTTCTGTTTTTGCATTAAATCCAAAATCATTTTTGCCATCACGAACTTTTGCCACAATTACGCTACCTTCAAGACCAGCATTTTCTACTATTTGTCTTAAAGGTTCCTCAGCGGCTCTTGTTATAATATTAATTCCAGTTTGTTGATCATCATTATCTCCTGAAAGTGAAGCAAGTTTTTCAGTTGCTCTTACTATTGCTACTCCTCCCCCTGGAACAATACCTTCTTCTACAGCGGCTCTAGTTGCGGCAAGAGCATCATCAACTCTATCTTTCTTTTCTTTCATTTCTACTTCAGAAGCAGCACCAACGTAAAGAACAGCAACACCACCAGCTAGTTTTGCTAATCTTTCTTGTAGTTTTTCTTTATCATAGTCAGATGAAGAACTTTCAATTTGAGCCTTTATTTGTTCAACTCTTGATTTAATAGTGTCACTTTTTCCTGCTCCATTAACAATAGTTGTATTATCTTTATCAGATGCTATTTTTTCGCACGTACCAAGCATATCTACTGTAGCATTTTCTAATTTAAAGCCTCTTTCTTCAGAAATTACAGTTCCATTAGTTAATATAGCAATATCTTCTAGTATTTCTTTTCTCCTATCGCCAAAGCCAGGGGCTTTAACAGCACATACTTTAAGTGCACCACGTATTTTGTTTACCACTAAAGTTGACAATGCCTCTCCGTCAACATCTTCAGCAATAATAAATAGAGGCCTACCTGATTTTGCAGTTTCTTCAAGAATTGGTAGAAGATCTTTCATTGCAGATATTTTCTTGTCATAAATCAGAATATAAGGGTTTTCCATATTTGTTTCCATTTTATCTGCGTCTGTAATAAAATATGGAGATAAATATCCTCTATCAAACTGCATTCCTTCAACAACCTCAACATGTGTTTCAGTCCCCTTTGCTTCTTCAACAGTAATTACTCCTTCTGTTTTAACTTTTTTCATTGCCTCAGCAATAAGACTACCGATTACAGGGTCGTTATTAGCAGAGATAGTTCCAACTTGTTCTATTTTGTCATAGGAATTTCCTATTTCTTTTGATTGTGTTTTTATGTCTGTGATTAAAACTTCTACAGCTTTATCAATTCCTCTTTTGACTTCCATTGGGTTAGCTCCAGCTGCAACATTTTTTAATCCGGCAGTGATTATTGCTTGTGCAAGTACTGTAGCAGTTGTAGTACCGTCTCCAGCCGAATCATTTGTATTTGAGGCAACTTCTTTAACCATTTGTGCTCCCATATTTTCTATTGTATCTTCTAATTCAATTTCTTTTGCTACTGTAACACCATCTTTTGTAATTTGTGGTCCCCCGAAGCTTTTACCTATTACTACATTTCTTCCTTGAGGTCCTAATGTAACTTTAACCGCATTAGCTAAAGCATCTACACCTTTTTTAAGTGCATCTCTTGATTCTGTATCGAATGTTATATTTTTTGCCATTTTTTTTTATTTTAAGATTGCTAAAATTTCAGATTCTTTCATTATGAGGTAATCTTCTCCCTCATGTTTTAATTCATTTCCAGCGTATTTCCCATATAATATGGTGTCACCAGCTTTGACAGTCATAGAATGTTCTTTTGTCCCACTTCCTACTGATACTACTGTACCTTTTTGAGGTTTTTCTTGAGCTGTGTCTGGAATAATTATTCCTGATGCAGTTTTTGTTTCTGCTACCGCTTGCTTAATTATAACTCTATCTGCAAGTGGTATGATTTTTATTTTTGACATCGTTTTAAATTGTTTAATTATTATTGTGTTATTTAATTTATATTTTTAATTTAACAAACTACAAATATTATGCCATAGTAAGTTAAAATGTAATTTTGTCATGCAAGAACATAATTATTAGTATAAGTTGTCATTCTTACTGCGCTGATTGTGACTGATTATTTGTAGGTAGCGTATTTTCAATACCTTTAATTGGATTTGATTTATTACTTTTTGATATAGCTATGTAGTTTGTTGCTAATGATAAAATTATTAATGCAATAACCAATGTCCATGTTGTTTTTTCTAAAAAATCAGTTGTTTTTTTTGCTCCCATAATCTGATTCCCACCTCCACCTCCAAAGGCTGAAGATAAACCACCTCCTTTTGGATTTTGAGCTAAAACAATTAATAATAGAAGTACACAAGTTATGATTATTAAAATAATTAAGAAGTTTGACATTTTTATTTTATTTTATTTTTTATTAATTTTATTTGGGCTGCAAAGAAAGTACTTTTTTTTGGATATTTCAAAATTAATTTTTTGTACGAATCTAATGCCTTTTCATAATGTTGCTGTTCAAAATATACCTTCGCAAGTGTAGGCGTAACTAATTCTGTATTTTCTATTAAGCTTTCTTTTGCAGCTTCAGGAGCTTTAAAAAATTTTGTTTTTTTATTGTTTTTAATTGTAATTTTTTTCTCTAAAAACTCGTTTATTAGTTTGTCAGAAGATTTTTCTGTTCTTTTTATTTTTTGTAAATTATGTATAGATAGCCAATCAGAAAAAGAATATAATTCATCATTGTTAAATTTAAGTGTAGATGAAACATTTTGTTTCTTTTCAATTGTATTTAAGTCTTTTAAAATTGTTGTTTGTGAATTTTTTGATTTAATAATATTAAATAGAATTTTTCTGTTTATACATGTTGCGGCAGCTTTTTTTAAAAAATTGTTAAATCTTATACTGTCTGAAATTAGCAACGCTTTAGCTAAAATCAAGTAGCTGGTTTGAAAATACGGATACTTTAATATTAGATTATCAATTTGACTAATTTCTTCTTTATTAAGATTGTCAATATTTTTAATGTATGATATGATTTTATTATTATCCATTACCAATTAACAAATGCTTTATTAAAGGTGTCTTCTGCAAGTTCTTTCGTAATTTCATTAATTAAATCTAATTCTATTTCTGCAAAATTTATTGAGCTATCAAAGTCTCTGTATCTACTAAATGTAGTATTATAATTTAAATTTTTATTTTTTGCATTTGTGTAATCAACTTTTAAGTTTATGGTTAGTCTGTTTTTTGCTGTAGTTTCATTGGCATTTATCGCAATTGGCTTGATTTCATACTTAGTTATACTTGCTGAAAAATTTAAATCCGCTATACTTTCATCTAATAAAGCAAGATTAGTTTGACTTAAAATAAGATCTTGTAAATTATCTTTAGTTATTTGGCTCAGGGAGGAGGGAGAATTTGAGACTTGGGAGTAAATATTGTTTAATGAAAAAGATTTTATTTCCTCAGAAATTGAAGCACCTGAAAATGAATAAATATTACATGATATAATTGTTAAATAAAAAAATATGGCTACAATTTTGTGTGTTTTCATAATCCAAATTCTTTTAACTTTCTGTAAAGAGTTCTTTCCGAAATACCAAGTTCAGAAGCTGCATTTTTTCTTTTTCCTTTGTGTTTTAATAATGATTTTTCTATTAGTTTTTTTTCATGCTCAAATAAAGATAAAGATTCTTCTACATCAATTGTTTGAGTTATTTGTTCTTGTTCTAGAACAAGATTTTCTTTTTCTTTTTCTTCTTTAAATATTGTTGAGTTTATCGACTGTAAAATTTCATTATTATCTTCTTTTTGAATTAAATCATAGGTAACCTTTTTAAGTTCATTTAGATCTTTTTTCATGTCAAAAAGAACTTTATATAAAATTTCCCTTTCAGACAGTTCGGATTTTGATTCATCTTGAAATTTTATTATCTGGTTAGTGTCGGTCTTTGGTAAAGAGCTTAACATTTTGTTTTCGGTTATAAGTCTTTCTTTCTCAATGATAGATAATTGAGCTACAAAATTTCTTAGTTGTCTAATATTTCCAGGCCACGGATATCTAAGTAACACATCTAATGCCTCATCAGATAATCTAATAGGAGGTGTTTTATATTTTTCTGAGAAATCTCCAGCAAATTTTTTAAATAGCAAATTTATATCGTTTCCTCTTTTTCTTAAAGCAGGAAGACTAATACTAATCGTATTTAATCTATAATATAAATCCTCTCTGAATTTACCTTTTTTTACAGCCTCGGGTAAATTTACATTAGTAGCTGCAATAATTCTGACATCAACTTTTTGTGCTTTGGAGGACCCGACTTTTATTATTTCTCCGTTTTCTAATACTCTTAACAATCTTGCTTGGGATTCGACAGGAAGCTCCCCAACTTCATCTAAAAAAATTGTTCCCTCGTTAGCTGACTCAAAATAACCTTTTCTCTTTTCGTGAGCTCCGGTAAATGACCCTTTTTCATGTCCAAAAAGTTCAGAGTCAATAGTTCCTTCTGGAATAGCACCACAATTAACTGAAATATATGGATTATGCTTTCTATTACTATTTTGATGTATAATTTTAGGAATATTTTCTTTACCTGTTCCGCTTTCCCCTACAACTAAAATAGAAATATCAGTTGGAGCAACTTGTAAAGAAACATTTAAAGCAGTTTCTAGTCTAGGACAGTTTCCAATAATTCCAAATCTTGCTTTTGTTTGTTGTAAATTCATATTTTAAACTATTTTTCCTTTAAGTGTTGCAGATGTACAATCTATAATTTTAACCATAACATATTCTCCTATGTTATAGTTGTTTTTTTTGAAAACTACAGTTGCATTATGAGTTGTTCTGCCATAAAATTCATCATTTGATTTTTTTGAAATGCCTTCAATCAGTACTTTTAATGTTTTACCAATCTTATCTTTCATGTTAATCAAAGAATGTTTAGTTTGTTTTTCAATTATTTCAACAAGTCTTCTTTGCTTGATAGTTTCATCTACATCATCTTCCATTCTTGCTGCAGGTGTGTTTGGTCTTTCAGAATATTTAAACATATAACCAAAATCATATTTAACATAGTCCATAAGAGAAAGGGTGTCTTTATGATCTTTTTCTGTTTCTGAACAAAATCCGGCAATTATATCCATAGATATAGCGCAATCTGGAATCAACTTTTTAATGTTGTCGATTAACTGAATGTACCTTTTTCTGTCATATCCTCTTCTCATTAATTTTAAAATTCTTGTACTTCCTGATTGCACGGGTAAGTGAATATAATTACAAATGTTTTCATATTTTGCTATTTTTTTAATAACATCAATAGTCATGTCTTGTGGATTTGACGTTGAGAATCTAACTCGTAATTCTGAACTAATTTGTGCAACTTTTTCTAATAGATCTGCAAAATTTACACTTTTCTTTCTTGCCTCAATACTTGCTTTTTTAAAGTTCTTTTTTGGTCCTCCACCATACCATAAATATGAATCTACATTTTGACCAAGTAGTGTGATTTCTCTATATCCGCTATTAAAAAGCCCAGTACACTCTTTTATAATGCTTTCAGGATCCCTACTTCTTTCTCTTCCTCTTGTGTAAGGAACTACACAAAATGTACACATATTGTCACATCCTCTAGTTATTGAAACAAAAGCAGTAACACCATTAGTGTTAAGTCTGATGGGATTTATATCAGCGTAGGTTTCTTCAAGTGATAATAAAACATTAATAGATTTTTTTTGGTCTTCAACTTCTTTTATAATGTTCGGAAGGTCTCTATACGCATCAGGACCCACAACAATATTTACTAGCTTTTCTTCCTCTAAAAATTTTTCTTTTAATCTTTCAGCCATACATCCTAACACACCTACAAGCATTCTAGGATTTGATGATTTTTTGATAGAATTATAAAACTCTAATCTTTTTCTTACAGTTTGTTCTGCTTTTTCTCTAATTGAACATGTATTAACAAAAACAAGATCAGCACTAGTTATATCTTTAGTTGTTATATATCCCTCTTTGGATAAAATAGAAGCAACAATTTCACTATCAGAAAAATTCATCTGACAGCCATAGCTTTCAATGTAAAGTTTGCGTTTTATTTGTCCTTTGTTAGGCAATAGATGCATTTCACATTGCTGTTTTTTTCTAATAACTTTCTTTTCTATTAAAGTTGTTGTGTTCAAAAAATCTAATTTTAATTTTGCAAAAATATAAAAAAACTGACAATGTGACAGTTTGATGTTAATTTATATTATAAATAATATAACAAATTGTCACACACAAAATATTTTAAAATTTAAAAAAACCTATTTAAATTTGCAAAATATTTTAAACTCATTATTATGCCAAGCAATTTAGTTATTGTCGAATCTCCGGCAAAAAAGAAAATTATACAAGGTTTTTTGGGCAAGGATTTTGTTGTTGAGTCTAGTGTAGGTCACATTAGAGATTTACCTAAGAAAGGAGGTATGGCTATTGACATTAATAATGGTTTTATACCAACTTATGAGGTTTCAAAAGATAAAGAAAAAGTAGTAAAACAATTAAAAAATGTTGCAAAAGAAGCTAAGACAATCTGGTTGGCAACTGATGAAGATAGAGAGGGTGAAGCAATAGCTTGGCATCTTATTGAAGCACTAAAGCTAGATGCTAATAAAACAAAAAGAATTGTTTTTCATGAAATAACAAAAAAAGCTATTTTACATGCTGTTGAAAATCCCAGATTGTTAGATAAAAATTTGGTTAATGCTCAGCAGGCTAGAAGAGTTTTAGATAGATTAGTAGGATTTGAATTGTCACCCGTACTATGGAAAAAAGTGCAGAGAGGTCTCTCAGCAGGTCGTGTTCAGTCTGTCGCTGTCCGTTTGATTGTCGAAAGAGAAAATGAAATTCAAAATTTCACCTCTAAGTCATCATTTAAAATAGTTACACAATTTAAAAATATAGAAGGTAGTATAATTAAAGCTGAATTACCTCAAAGATTCGATAGTTATGAAAACGCATATGTTTTTATGAAAAAGTGCAGTGATGCTAGTTTCACTGTAAATTCTATTGAAAAAAAGCCTGCGAAAAAATCACCTGTACCACCTTTTACAACTTCTACATTACAGCAAGAAGCGTCCAGAAAGTTAGGTTATTCAGTTAGTCAAACTATGATTGTTGCTCAAAAGCTTTACGAAGCCGGATTTATTACATATATGAGAACTGATAGTGTGAATTTATCAAAAGATGCTACTGAAGCCGCTTTAAAAGAAATTACAACATCGTATGGAGCAGATTATGCACAAGAAAGATTTTATAGTAAAAAAATTAAGGGAGCTCAAGAAGCACATGAAGCAATTAGGCCTACCAATATGCATAAAAAAACTATTGATGCAGAGAGTTCACACCAAAAGCTATATAACTTGATTTGGAAAAGAACAATATCTTCACAAATGTCCGATGCAACTTTTGATCGAACTAATATCAAAATAAGTTTGTCTAATACAGAAGAAAAGTTTATAGCAAAGGGAGAAGTGATTACTTTCGAAGGTTTTATGAAAATATATTTAGAAGGTAAAGATGATGATAATGAAATAAGAGATGGTGTGTTACCAAATATTAAAAATGGTGAAGTTTTAAAATTAGTTGAGGCAGTTGCATCTGAACAGTTTACTCGTCCACCTTCAAGATATGCTGAAGCAAGTCTGGTTAAAAAAATGGAAGAACTAGGCATAGGACGTCCGTCTACTTATGCTTCCACAATTACAACAATTCAGAAAAGAGGTTATGTTGAAAATGAAAGTAAGAATGGAGTAGAGCGTGTTTCAAAGCTAATTACATTAAATCAAGGAAAAATTAAAGAAACTGAAAAAAAATCTTTATTTGGAGCTGAGAAAAAGAAACTTTTTCCAACAGATATTGGTATAGTAGTTACTGATTTTCTAAAAGAAAACTTTCCAAATATTATGGAATATAGTTTTACTGCATCTGTAGAGAATGAATTTGATGAGATTGCAGAAGGCAAAAAAGTATGGAATCAAATGATAGCATCATTTTACAAGAGATTTCATTCAAAAGTTAGTGAAGTAGTACAAATACCAGAAAAAGTTGTTGGTCAGAGAGATCTAGGATTTGACCCTGTAAGTGGAAAAAAAGTAATGGTGAGAATTGGACCATTTGGACCAATGGCTCAAATTGGAGAAAAGGAAGATAAAGAAAATGCACCCAAGCCAAAGTTTGCTTCTTTATTAAAAAATCAAAAAATACAAACTATAACACTAAATGAAGCCCTTGATTTATTTAAGCTCCCCAGAAAGGTTGGCTTATGGAAAGGAAAAGAGATTATTGCTGCTATCGGAAGATTTGGACCTTATTTAAGATACGACGGTAAATTTACATCAATTAAAAAATCAGATGAAGAAGAACCATTAACTATAACACTGGAAAGATCAATCGATTTGATAAAAATTAAAATACAGGCTGATAAAGAAAGGGTTATTTCCTCATTTGAAGGGAATCCATCAATTCAAATTTTAAATGGAAGATATGGTCCATTCATTCAGTTTACTAATGAAAAAAATAAAAAAATTAATGTTAAGATACCAAAAGACAAAATTCCAAAAGATCTTACCAAAGAAGATTGTTTAATTTTGTGGAAAAATCATAAAAGTAAAATTGATAAATCTTAGTAAGATGAATCTACGTTCCTTTTTCAAACCTCACGCATCATCATTTATACTTAAAAACAAAAATTGGGAAACAACACACATCGGAAGTTTCATACAGTTTCATAGTTCAGATTTTTTTCCACAAATTAAAGAATCTAAAATAGCACTGTTTAATGTACCAGAATACGAAGGTTCTCAAAATAGTATGAATAATGAAAATTGTAAAATCCGCAGTTTTTTATATTCTTTTCATTTTAAGATAAATTTACAAATTATTGATTTAGGTATTTTCAATATACAAAAACAAAGAAAGGATACTTTTCAATCTATTCAAAAAATTTGCGAATTTCTGATTGAACAAAATATCATACCTATAATTATTGGTGGGGGGCATGATATAAGCTATGCTGTTTACAAGGCTTATGCTTCTCAAAATAAATTTATAACAATGACTAATGTTGATTCTAAATTTGATATTGGTACTGAAGATGATAATCTAAACTCTTCTTCTCATTTAGGCAAAATAATTGCCCACAAGCCTAGTGCGTTATTTCATTTAAATCATTTAGCTTACCAAAGCTATTTTGTTTCTGAACTAGCAGTTGAAATGTTTGATAAAATGTTTTTCGATACTGTTAGACTAGGTGATTTAAAAGCAAATATGCATGAGATTGAACCTATAATGAGAAATTCTGATTTTTTGAATTTTGATATATCTTCAATTCAGTATCAGTTTGCTTCTGCAAATATTTATTCTTCTCCTAATGGACTAACTGGAGAAGAGGCTTGTAAAATTATGAGATACGCTGGCTTAAGTGATAAAATTACTTCATTAGGTTTATTTGAATACAATCAAAATTTAGATAAAAATGGGCAAACTGCTTTTCTAATTGCAGAAATGATATGGTATTTTCTTGATGGATTTAATTTTAGAAAGAATGAGTTAAATCCAGATGTCAATAATTGCACGAAGTTTACAGTAGCTTTTGAAGATGGAAAAAATGAAATTATTTTTTACAGAAGCAAAACTACAGGTAGGTGGTGGATGGGTGTACCAATAAATATTGATGCACATCAAAGTAAAAAAAATTATTTTGTTGCTTGCTCTTATGCGGATTATGAGAAGGCAAATAATGGAGATATTCCTCAAAGATGGTTAAAAACAATAAATAAGTTCAAATGATTGAAAAGTTATGAAATCCAGTATTTTAGCTTTTTTTTTCTAACTTTTAAGGTTAAGAAACGAGGCTTTTTTTCCGATTGTATTAAAAATTGTTTATTTTAGCGAAAATTTTTTGTAAATTTATTAATATGAATAAGTTTATACTTATAATTGCCTTTACTGTTTTTTGTCTTATTGATACGTCTGCTCAGCAGGTACCTCAATTTAGTCAAAATATGTTCAATAAGCTTGCTAACAACCCAGGCTATGCTGGTAGTAGAGGTTTAGTTGCTACCTCCGTATTACATAGGTCACAATGGATAGGATTTGGAGAAAACAATTCAGCTGGTGCTTCAACTCAAAATTTCAGTATCGATGCAGAGATTCCTTTTCTTAAAGGAGGTGTTGGATTGAATATTGTAAAAGATGATATTGCACAATTTAGTAATTTGGGCTTACAAGCATCATATGCCTACAGGATTGAACTACCATATGCTCAGATTGGAATGGGTCTGTCTATTGGGGTTTTTCAAAGTGGCTTGGATGGCAGTTTACTTAATCCCTCTCAGTCAGGAGACCAAGCTATACCTTCTGGAGATGCCAAAGGATCAAATTTAGACTTTGGTACTGGTTTATATTTTAATACACAAGATGTATACGTTGGATTTTCTTCTCTTCATTTAACTGAACCAACTATTGAATGGACCAATGGTCAGGATTATGATTTGGAAAGGCATTATTTTCTGATTGCAGGATATTTTCATGATATCAATAATGTATTGTCATTAAATCCTTCATTATATTTAAAATCTGATGGGGCAACATCACAGTTAGATATAAATTCCAATATAGTTTATACCAATCAAAACAATAATCAGATGTGGGGAGGCGTTAGTTACAGACTTGATGAAGGGATAATACTACTTGCTGGAATGGATATTACTAAAGATTTACGTTTTGGTTTTGGTTATGATCTTACTGTTTTAAACTCAATGAGCAACTCTTTTGAAATTATGCTAGGATATAATTTTAAAATTAAAGCAAACAAATCTTTATCTGGATATAAGAATCCAAGGTTTTTATAATTAATTTAACTCACTTAAAAGTGATAAAATAATATGAATATGAAAAAAATAATTTTAATGAGTTCTGTAGTAGCTATATTAGTAGCATGTGCAGGTTCAGGAAATGGAGAACTAATAGGTGTTCAAGATAGGCCAGTATGGACACCAGAAGACCCATATGGAATGGTTTACATCCCGCAAGGAAGCTTTACGATGGGCCCTTCAGATCAAGATGTTCCATTTGCTAACGTTTCACAAGCAAAAACTGTTTCAGTGGGAGCTTTTTACATGGACGAAACAGAAATAACAAACAACGAATACCGTCAATTTACTAACTGGGTAAGGGATTCAATAATACGTTCATTTTTAGCTAAGGCAGAACCTGAAAGATTTGCAAAAAAATATGAAAGTGGTGATATGAAAGGGGAGCCAATTACAACAGGAAATGCAGCTGCACCTTATAAAATTGACTGGAATGTTAATCTAAAATTAAAAGATGCAGACTGGGAAACAGAAGGTGTAGGTAATGTGAGAGATTTTCTTATGAGAAATAACGTTTATCTAGGAGATGATCAGTTAATTGATGGAATTGCACAATTTAATACTACTTTGTACGTTTATTCGTATAGAGTTTTTGATGTTCAAAAAGCCTCAGTTAAAAGTCAAAGGATTAGTAATAACGGCTCCGGAGAAGGTTCAGGAAGAAAGGATTTTATTCATACAGTAGAAGTAAATATTTTCCCTGATACACTTACGTGGACCCATGATTATTCTTATTCCTTTAATGACCCGTACACCAAAAATTACTTTTGGCATCCAGCTTTTGATGATTATCCTGTTGTTGGAGTAAATTGGAAACAAGCAAATGCCTTTTCGCATTGGAGAACAAAAATGATGAATCAATTCAGAAGACAAACAAAACAACCAACTTTACCAGATTTCAGACTTCCAACTGAAACTGAATGGGAATACGCTGCAAGAGGTGGTTATGAGTCTAGTCCATATCCTTGGGGTGGACCATATACAAGAAATATATTAGGATGTTTTCTAGCTAATTTCAAGCCACTAAGAGGAAATTATGTTGATGACGGAGGTCTTAAAACAATTAAAGTTGCTTCTTATAATCCTAATAAGTATGGACTTTACGATATGTCTGGTAATGTAGCTGAATGGACATCTAATGCATTTGATGAATCTGCTTTTTCATATACTCATGACTTAAATATGGATTATCATTACAATGCTGAAAATTGGGAAGATAGATCACTTGAAGAGGACATCAACGAAGTTATGAAAAGAAAGGTTATTAGAGGAGGTTCATGGAAAGATGTTGCATATTTTGTCCAAAATAGTACAAGAACTTTTGAATATCAAGATACCTCGAAATCATATATAGGTTTTAGATGTGTAGTAGATTTCTTAGGCAGAGACAAAAAAGATTTTCAATAAAAATAAATAAATTAATTTAAAAAAAAATATTATGAATATTACAGAGGCTAAATGGTACAAAGCACTAATGCCAAAATTATATGGATGGGGTGCTGCAGTTGTTATTTTAGGGGCATTATTTAAGATTGAAGGATTTCCAGGTGCATCTTATATGTTGATTGCAGGTTTAGGCCTAGAATCAATTATTTTCTTTTTTTCAGCCTTTGAAAAACAACATGAAGAGCCTGATTGGTCTCTTGTTTATCCAGAACTTGCAAATATGGAAGACCCTGATGCTGCAAAAAGACCTGCGCAGCAATTAGATGATGCTCTTGCTAAGGCAAAGATAGATAATGAGCTAGTTGAAAGTTTAAATGAAGGGTTAAGAGCTTTTGGAGAATCTGCTAAACAACTTAACGAAACTGTTTCAGCAGCAGCAGGTATTTCTGAGTATAATGAACAGATACAAGAGGGTATTAAAAATATGAATGCTTTAAACTCATTATATGAGTTGCAGTTACAAACATCAAATCAGCAAATGGAAGCAACAACTATCTTTCTGCAAAATTTGCAAACTTCAGTTGAAGATTCTAAAAAATTTCAAGAACAGGTAAGTTCATTAGCAAATAATTTAGAGAAACTAAATTCAGTATATGCTAATATGTTAAATGCAATGAATCCCAATAAATAGTTTTTTTATTAACTTATAAAATTAACACATAAAATAATATGGCTTCAGGTAAATTATCGCCAAGACAAAAAATGATTAATATGATGTATTTAGTGTTAACAGCATTACTAGCACTGAATGTATCAAAAGAGGTATTAAACTCATTTTTTGAAGTCAATAGAGGAATTGAAAATTCAACAGAAAGTTTTGATTTAAAAAATGATGAAACTTATGCTGATTTTGATCGTGCTGTTCAAAATAATCCTGAAAAATTTACTGATGTTAGAAACCAAGCATATTCTATTAAATCGATAGTTGATGAATTATATATGTATGTTCAAGAAATGAAGTATGATTTAGTCAGTGAAGTTGATAAAGGAATTGTTTATTTAGGTAATTCTCAAGAAATTTTAGATGACAAAGGTAAACCTAAAAAACAATTAGCCATAAAAGATAAGAAGTTTAGTGATCTAACAGATAAACAAAAATTATTACCAATTGCTTATTTGGCTAGAAAAGATAATAGATATGGTTCATCAGATGTTTTTATGCCAAAAACACAAGCAAAAAATAAACATAGAGCCACAATTTTAAAAAATAAAATTGTTGAGTATAGAGATTATGCAATTACATTAGCTGGAGACAATCAAACTTTAATTGACAAAATTAATGTAATATGCGATGTGTCAGATAGAGGTTCGGGAAAGAAAAAACAAACTTGGGAGATTTATAACTTTTATGATATGCCATCTGTAGGAGCACTAACACTATTATCAAAAATTCAGCTTGATATTAGAAATATTGAAGCAGATTTAATCGATTATTTGAAGAAAAATATAGATTCAAAATCTTTAAAATTTGCAGATGCTATGGGTATTCAAATTCCTGAATCTAATTTTATACTAAGTGGTGATATGTTCAAAGCAAAAATATTTGTTACCGCATTTAATAAAGATAGAAATCCTGATGTATACGTAGGTGAATATGATAGTCTACCAGATGGGTCATACAAAATGAGAGGCAAGGAAGGTGTAGATTATCAAGTTGTACCTGTGGAAAATGGAACAGGGATCTATGAAGTTAGGACAGGCTCTCAAGGTCCTAAAAAATGGGGAGGTTTGATTTCTATGAAAACAGAAACTGGAACAAAATTTTATCCATTTATGGGTGAATATCTCGTAGCTTCTAAGCAAGGTGTTGCATCACCAACTAATATGAATGTACTGTTTACCATGGTTAACAATCCTATAAAGGTTGCTGTACCTGGATACCCCGCATCAGATATTATTGTTTCATTAGTTGGTGGTTCTTCTCAAGGAACAGTTTCTGCAATTAATAGAAACGAAGGAACATGGACTGTAAAGCCATCATTTCAAGCTAAAACTCGTAATAAACAAAGTAAGGATTTCATTCAAATATCTGTTAGAGATGGCAATACAACAAAACTAATTGATAAAATATCATTTAAGATTTTAGACGTTCCAAAGCCTAGACCAACCGCCAAAAATATTCCTTATGAAAAGAATAGTGTTACTAGAGGTCAGCTATTAGATGCACAGGCAATGGAGGCGTTTATGGGTGATGATTTTTATTTTGATAGTAAAGAAGTTTCTTTTAGAGTAATTAGTTATGATGTAACTTTTACAAACACTGAAGGAACTTTTACAAGAGAAAATAAAGGAGCACTATTTAATGAAACTGCTAAGTCTGCCATTAGAAATACTGCAAATGATGGTATGATTACAATTACAAATATTAAAGTAAAAAGAAAATTAGACGGGGCACCAATAGAGTCATTACCTGAATCAAAATCATACACAATAACTGGTTAATTTATAAAAAAAATATTATGAAAAATTTAAGCTTATTATTATTTGGTTTTCTTATTGTGAATTTATCTTATTCACAGACTGTAGACGAACCAACTATATATGAAATGAATAATGTGTACAAAAAAAATCATCATATTGAAAAAAATGTTATCAAGCAACCACACCTAAGAGAGGCTGATGTTATGTGGTCTAATAAAGTTTGGAGAAAGTTAGATTTACGTCAAAAGATAAATCATCCGTTTTATTATCCACAAGATAAAGGAGAACAAACAACAGTTGATAGAGATAATTTATTTTCATGTTTGTATCAGGCTGCTCTTGGAGAAGGTAGTTGGGGTAATGAAGGAGGAGGTCAGCAAATAAGGGCATACGATGCTTTGAATAGCGATGAATTTGTTAAAGAGTTAAGCGCTGAGGAGTTAAGAAACATTGTTGAAGGTACGGTTGGTGATCCAATTCCTGTACTAAATAATTTTGGAGAAGAAACTTACGATGAAAATGGTGATCTTGTTACAAAACCTGGCTCCAGAGAAGCGCCTTTTAGAGCATCTGATATTAAAGAATGGAGAATTAAAGAACAATGGTTTTTTGATAAACAGAGATCAGTAATGGATGTAAGAATAATTGGAATATGTCCCGTTGCTGATGCTAGAGATCCTGTAAGCAAAAAACTAACAGGAGGTAAAACCCCAATATGTTGGTTTTATTTTCCTGAAATAACTGATGTTTTAAATAATGCTCAAGTTTTTAATTTATTTAATAATGAAGCGGAAAATAGAACTTTTCTAGACATATTCAGAAAAAGACAATTTTCTTCTGTAATTTATAAAAGAGGAAATGCATATGATAGAAAAATTTCAGATTATATGATTGGTTTAGATGCATTACTTGAAGCAGAAAGAATTAAGGCAGAAATATTTAATTTGGAACACGATTTGTGGGAATATTAAAAATTAATATTTAATTATTTACAAGCCCCTTTTCTTGGGGCTTTTTTTCTTTTATGCAAAAATATTACAAAATAGGAATTGTTGGTCTTGGTTATGTTGGATTACCTTTGGCTCTAGCCTTTTCTAAATACTTTAAAGTTATTGGATTCGATATCGATCCTTTGAGAGTTGACTCATTAACAAAATCTGTTGATACTAATTGTGATCAAAAAAATATTATAAATGATAATATCAACTATTCTTCTAAAATTAGTGATTTATCTGAATGTAATATTTATATAATAACTGTTCCAACTCCTGTTAGTTTAAATAATGTGCCAGATTTATCTATTTTAGAAAAAGCAACTAAAATGATAAGTCCGCTTATTAACAAAAATGATATAGTTATATATGAGTCAACTGTATATCCTGGTGTGACAGAGGAGATATGTATTCCAAAACTTGAAGAGTTTTCTAATATGAAACATAATAAAGACTTTTTCTGTGCATATAGTCCAGAAAGGATTAGTCCTGGAAATGAAAAATATTCATTAAAAAATGTTGTTAAAGTAGTTTCTGCATGTAACAAGAAAGTTTTAGATGAAGTAGTTTTGCTTTATGATAAGATAATTGATGCTGGTGTGTATAGAGCTCCTTCTATTAAAGTTGCTGAGGCTTCTAAGGTAATAGAAAATATACAAAGGGATGTAAATATCGCTTTAATGAATGAATTGGCTATGATGTTTGACAAAATGGATATTGAAACATCTCAAGTTTTAGAAACTGCAAAAACTAAATGGAATTTTTTGGATTTTAAGCCTGGATTAGTTGGTGGTCATTGTATAGGTGTTGATCCGTATTATTTGTTGCATAAATCTATTAAAAGTGGTTATCAACCAAACTTGTTGTCCACATCTAGAGATATTAATAATAAAATTCCCAAATTTATAGTTAAAAAAACTATTGACACATTAAACAAATTTGATAAGAGTATTAAAGAATCAAATATTTTAATTTTTGGCTATACTTTTAAGGAAAATTGTTCAGATATTAGAAATACAAAAGTAAAGGACATAGTATTGGGTTTAGAATCCTTTAATGCAAAAGTTGATATTTATGACCCCTATCTTAAAAAAAATAATAATTTTATTTCAAATCCGTTTTTACTTAAAAAAAAGTATGATGCTATATTAGTTGCAGTTGCTCATAACGAATTTTTAAATTATACTAATAATGATTTTAAACAAATATCAAAAGGAAAACTTGTATTTTTGGATATTAAAGGAATATATAAAGAATCAAAATGGAAATTATAATAATAAAAGCATATGACTGAAGAACTAAATTTAAAAGACTTATTTGCAAATTTTATTAATTTTAATATAAGAAATAAAAAAAATATTTTTTTAATTGTTTTTTTTGGAGTTTGTACTGTTATATTATATCAAAAACTTAAAAAGCCATATTATGAAACAAAAGCTATATGTATGTCTGGTATTTCAGAATATGAGAGACAGGAACAAATAGAAAACTTAAGTCAGCGAACTGCTATAGACTTAATTAACCATTTGCAAATAAATATAGATAATAAAGATTTTGGACAGTTATCAAAAATTCTAGGCGTAAAAAATAATGTTGCTTCTACAATCAAGTTTATTGAAGCAGAACAGCTATATCAACAGGATATGGACGAAAAATATTATGCGTTAAATAAATTTGAAATTTCACTAACTGTTTTTGATAATTCAAAAATTTCAGAAATACAAAAAGGTTTGATTTATTATTTTGAAAATAATGATTTTGTAAAGTCTTACCATACTCGTTATATTAAGTCAAATAATAATATTATTAATGATGTTGAGCGTGAAATAGGATTATTGGACCAAATAAGATTAGAAGGGGCCCAAAATAGTTTAGATGTAAGTTCTATAAACATTGTAAGTGGTAAAGAAGGTAAAGAATTAAGTAATCAAATAGTAACTTTAAGTCATCATAGAGAAGAAATAAAAATGAAGCAGGACTTACTCAAACCTCTTGTCTATGTTCAAGGTTTTGCAAATGTTGATAAAAAAGAAGATGATATATTTATTTGGAGTATTCTTGGTGCTTTTGTTAGTTATCTTTTTTCATTGTTGATTACATTTATTAAAGAAATAATTTAAAATGAAAATTGGTATAATTGGTTCAGGTTATGTAGGTTTAGTTGCTGCAGCTTGTTTTGCAGAAATGGGTAACTATGTAAAATGCGTAGATAATAACAAACAAAAAATAAATAATTTAAAGAAAGGTGTCATTCCGATTTATGAGCCTGGTTTAACAAATCTCGTAAAAGAAAATCAAGAACGTAAATCTTTAGATTTTAGTACAGATTTAAATGATGCTTTAAGAGATTCAGAAATTGTATTTATTGCTGTTGGGACTCCAATGGGAGAGGATGGTTCAGCGGATCTACAATTTGTTTTACAGGTTGCCCGAGAAATTGGAAAGAAAATGTCTAATGATATAATTATTGTAAATAAATCTACTGTTCCTGTAGGTACAGCTGATAAGGTGAGAAAAAATATACAAGACATACTAGACAAAAGAAATGTAAGTTATAATTTTGATGTAGTCTCAAATCCAGAATTTCTAAAAGAAGGAGCTGCTATTAATGACTTCATGCATCCGGATAGGGTAGTTGTTGGAGCATCCAATCAGAATTCTATTAGTTTATTAAGAACTTTATACTCCCCATTCACAATAAGTAGTGATAGATTTATTGCAATGGATGTTAAATCTGCAGAAATGACTAAATATGCAGCGAATGCAATGTTAGCTACAAAAATTTCTTTCATTAATGAAATCGCAAACATATGTGAAAAAGTTGGTGCAAATGTAAATCAAGTACGCAAGGGAATAGGTAGTGATAAACGTATAGGTTATAAATTTATTTATGCAGGTTGTGGTTATGGAGGAAGCTGTTTCCCAAAAGATGTTAGAGCATTAATTAATATTTCAAATTCCTTTAAATATGATCCAGTTTTAATTAAATCTGTTGAAAATGTAAATAATAACCAAAAAGAAATTTTATTTTCAAAATTAACTAAATATATTCCAAATCTAAAAAGTACCAAAATTGCAGTTTGGGGATTGGCTTTCAAGCCAGAAACTGACGATATGAGAGAAGCTCCCTCAATAAATTTAATTAGATCAATAACTAGTGCTGGTGGAACTGTTCATGCATATGATCCAAAGGCTATTGAAGAAGCTAAATTTTACTTAAAAGGAATGAACGTAACTTATTTTTCTGACAAATATACCGCCTTAGAAAAAGTCGATGCTTTAATATTAGTTACCGAATGGAAAGAATTTAGAAGTCCAGATTTTTCATTAATTAAATCTAAAATGCAAGGTAACTTATTTATTGATGGAAGAAATCAATTTAAAAAAGATTTAATGAGTCAATTGGGATTTAAATATTTACAAATTGGTGTTTAATACGCTCAATTATTAATGTTTAAAAAAGATCATATTTCATTAAGTACTGTTATAGATTTTTGCTACATGTTTTTCTCAACCCTTATCAAAAAGGGGTTTGGATTTATAAGAGAGCTGATTCTTGCATTTTTTTTTGGTTCATCCATTATATATGCAAATTATTTACTTTTAAAAACTGTTTCAGACTTTATTTCACAAATTACATTAGGAAATGCTTTACAGGCTAATATTATGCCAAAGTTTGTTAAACTTTATGAAAAGCATAAAATTCTAAATTTAAATAATGTATATGATTTCTCTAAAGTTTTTTCATTGAAGTTATTTTTTCTTATTCAATTTTTGCAGATTTTATTAATATTATTTTTGAGTCCTGAAAACATAATATTATATATTATAGTTTCTCTTATACTTGGTTTTATTGCAAGTTTAAATTTTTTCAATGCTATTTTTATGACGATTTTACAAGCTAGGGGAGACTTTAAAAAGTTTTCAATCGCTACTACTTTTAATATAACAATTTCAACTATTTTACTTTATCCTTTAATTTTACTTTTTAAAATAATATCATATTCGACAAGTATTATGGGAGTTGTAATAAGTAGATTAGTTGGTGTTTTAAGCTTAGCTTTTTTATATGTAAAGCCTTTAATTAATGAGAAAGGAAAGCATAGTGTTTCATTAACATTAAAAGATTTTAATTTCTCAATATTAATTTTAGGTAATATTACAAATATTATCATGTTATTGGGAAGACTTGTTGCTGGATTAGATGGGGGAAACAATATTGTTTTTTATACATATGCAGTAATCATTTTAAATATTTTTTTTACTTCTATAGTTGTAAATATTAATACTTTATTATTAAAATTTATATCTGTAAAAAAAAATATTAATGTTGTACTAGCAACTACTTTGTTGACAGCTATTTTAGGTGGATTTTTTATTTATTTAATTTTGTTTTTTAGCAAAGAAATTATCGAGTTTATCTTTGAAAGAGGAAACTTTATTTATGAAGATACAATAGCTACATCAAATTATTTAAAAGATTTAAGTTGGAGTTTTATTTTAATTTTTATTTCATCTTCATTATTTCAGACTTATTTTACTTTACCTGAGAATTACTTAAAAAAAAATACATATAAATTAATTTTACCGTTATTTTTTGCAACAATTTTTCTCCTATGCTTTTTTTTATTAAACGATTACACAGCTAAGTTAAATTCTATTATTATGATTTATAGTCTGTCTTCATTAAGTTTTTTAATTGCTGTTTTGGCCTTTTTTAAATATTTAAGACATGAAAGTAAATAGTTATTTTTTTAAGATTTTTATCTTGCTTGCTTGTGGGATGTTAGCGATTGGTAGATTATATGACGAAAGATTAGAGTTTTTTGAAATTAATATTAGTTTTTTAATGAGTATATCTTTCTTTTTGTTTAGTATTCCATTACTATTTTCAATAAAGAATATTAAAGTATATAATACAAAATCATTGTTTTATTTATTTTTCTTTGTAATATTATTTACAACTCCTTTACTAGCATTAAATTTTGGTTATAATAGTTTTGGATTGCAAAAGTACCTTAGTTTTATACTTATAGTTTTTCCTATAGTTATTATAGTAATTGAAAAGTTTAATAGCAAAGAAATAAAATTTTTTTTTAAAGTTATTTTATATTTTATTACTGCATTATCTTTTCTAGGCTTATTAGTTGTTTTAAGCTCAAACGATAGATTAAGTGTTTTAGGCGGTGGACCAATTGTTTTTGCTAGATGGATGAATGTGGGTATAATCATTATATTTTTTTTGCAGAAAAAACTAAGTTTAAAATTTATTTTTTTGATGTTATTCTTTTTAATATTATCCTTAGCTGCAGGTAGTAGAGGACCAATACTTTCGTTAATTATAACTGCCTTATTATATTGTATATTAAATTTTAAAAAGGTTTTTTTGCCAATAATTGTCTTATTAATTTCAATTGGATTTATATTTACAATTACTCAATTTAAAACCTCAGTTCTTGATGTTGGTAAAACAAAACGCTTAATTACTAAAGATAGTAGATCAAAAAATGCTCGTCTTGTCTTTATATCCAGATCTTTTGATTTGATTAAAGCATATCCTCTTGGAGTAGGATTAGGTAATTGGCAGATATATGCAAATAAATTTGATGCTAAACATTTACTAAAACATCAATACCCACATAATCTTATTCTTGAAATTTTTGTTGAGATGGGTTTAGTAACTGGAATTTTATTTTTAATTGTACTAACAAAACTCATATTTTTCAGCTATAATAGAATGGAGAAATACAACTATGAACAAAATACATTTTTTCCTCTTTTATTTTATTTACAATTTTATTTAATTTTAAATTCTTTTTTTAGTGGAAGTTTAGTTGATTCAAGATTTCTTTTTGTTATTATGGCTATGATTTTAATTTATAATCCTGCTAATTTAAATTTTAATGCAAAGTAAGTGGAGAAAGTATCATGGAGCATTGGTGCCAAATTTAGCTCCTCATGAAGATTTGGATTTAACAGAAATAGTACACGAGTTGCGTTTACATAATGCTCTTTTTGCAAGATGGGTAACAGATTTTGACATATCAAAAAAAACTGATTTTTGGTATATTATACAAGATAAAGTTATGACTTTGAGAGATTATAGCACAAATACTAGAAATCAGATATCAAAAGGCTTGAAAAAATTTCAAATTAAAAAAATTAATAAAGAGGAAATGTCCTCTAATGCATATATAATTTATAAAAAGGCATCATTAATTTATAATACAAAAAATAAAATATGCTCTGAAAAAGTCTTTATTAATTTACTAACAACAAATTTTGACTATTGGGGTGTTTATAGAGAGAACAAATTAATTGGTTTTTCAAAAAATAGAATCTATAAAGATTGCTGCGATTATTCAACCATAAAAATTTTGCCAGAACAGATTAAAGAATATCCTTTTTATGCTCTTTTTTATACTATGAATTTGTATTACCTTAAAGAAAGAAAATTAAAATATGTAACAGATGGATCTAGAAATATATCCCATAAAACAAATATTCAACAATTTCTTTTAACGAAATTTAAGTTTAGAAAAGCTTATTGTAATTTACATATAAAGTATAGTTGGAGTTTTGGATTAGTTGTCAAATTATTATTTCCTTTTAGAAAAATATTTAGTTATTTTGATAATTTATTGTTTAGAAATATTTTTTCAGTATTATTTCAAGAAGAAATTTCAAGAAACTGTAAACAAAAATAATATGTTAGTGATTTGTAATGGTACTTTTAAGTCTGGATCCTCTTGGTTACACGCTATTATATTAGAGATTTTTAGAGTCAAGAATAAACCAATAAAAAAAATTCCTTGCCAGTATAATCCTAATCTTAATTCTCCAACAAGAATTTTAGAAAAAAAATTATTTGATTTTTTAAAATTTGAGGATTTTAATACAAATCATTACGTAACAAAATCTCATTATTTTAGTGAAAAAGTTTTAAACAAAACTTATTCAGATAATGTTAAGTTTATATTTATTCAAAGAGATATTAAAGATGCAATTGTGTCTCATTATTACCATGTAAAGCAATATCGATATCCAAATATTAGCTTTGAAAAATATTTCAGATTTATTGGTAAATTTAAAGCGTATGAAATTTCTTTATTTAACTTGAGATCGAAAAAATATTTTAAATCAGACTTAATTTTTTCTTATTCTAATATTAAAAATGATTTTGATAATACCGTAATTAATTTATGTAAAATTTTAGGACTTAAAGAACTTTCAAAAGAAGAAATTTTAAAAATTAAAGAAAATACATCTTTGTTAAACATGAGAAATGCGGCAAAAGAAGGCAAAAACAATTATTATCCTGAACTAGGTGTTCAGAACTATAAAATGTTTCGGAAAGGGTCAATAGGAGAATGGAAAAAATATTACAATAAGAAAAATTTAAAACTAATAAATCAGATAATTAACTTAAAACCTCCCTCAAAAATAAAAATATTTTATTTTTTTGTTTTCACTTTAAGAAGAAAAATTGGCTTTTAATGAATAATTTAGTTTCAATTATTACTCCATCATATAATTGTTCAAATTATATAGATTCATGTATAAATTCTGTCATAAATCAAACATATACTAACTGGGAAATGTTGATTTTTGACGACTGCTCAACAGATGATTCTTATTCAAAAATTCAATCATTTGCAGATATTGATAGTAGAATAAAATGTTTTCAAAATAATCAAAATATTGGGGCAGCCCTAACAAGAAATCTTGCCATTAAAAAAGCCAATGGTAAATACATTGCATTTTTAGATGCAGATGATTCATGGGCTACAGAAAAATTATTTTTACAAATTAAATTTATGCTTTCCAACAAAATAGCTTTTTCATTTACTTCATACGAAATGGATAATGGTCATGGCCTATCAAAAGTTATAAAAGCACCAAAAAAAATGTACTATACTGAGTACTTGAAAAATACAATCATTGGATGTTTAACCGTAGTATTGGATAGAGAAGAAATTGGAGATATTGAAATGCCTAATATTCGATCTTCCCATGATATGGCTTTATGGCTATCTATTATGAGAAGAGGGTATGATGCTTTTGGTTTAGATATTAATTTAGCAAAATATAGAGTTTTATTAAATTCAAATTCATCTAGTAAAATAAAAGCTGCTAAAGATGTATGGCGAGTATACAGAAATATTGAAAAGCTTAATTTTGCTTATAGTTTATGGTGTTTCATTAATTATGCAGTGAATGCATTTAAAAAAAGATTATTTTGAAAAGAATTTGTGACATATTAATTTCTTCCATTGGTCTTCTTAGCTTAACTCCTGTATTTGTAATAATAAGTACTATTATAAAGCTCTCATCAAAAGGACCCATATTCTTTGTGCAAGAAAGAGTAGGAAAAAATGGCCATATTTTTTCAATGATTAAATTTAGATCTATGACTATTCAACAAGATAATTTAAGTACTGTTTCAATCTACGGCGATTCGAGAATTACTAATTTTGGTTTTTTTTTAAGAAAATATAAGTTGGATGAGTTACCTGAGCTGTTTAATGTACTTAAGGGTGATATGAGTTTAGTAGGACCTAGACCAGATGTGCCTGGTTATGCAGATAAACTAGTTGGAGAAGCTAAATTAATTTTATTATTAAGGCCCGGAATAACAGGTCCAGCTACATTAAAATACGCAAATGAAGAAAAAATATTAGCCTCATGTAATGACCCAGTTAAGTACAATGATGAGATTATTTATCCAGATAAAGTCAAAATAAATTTAGATTACTATTACAATAATTCAATTTGGATTGACTTTAAGATTATATTTGCTACTATTTTTAGAAAAAGTTATTAATTGAAAAACAAAAAAAAAATATGGTTATCATCTCCAAATATGGGTGGGGCTGAAATAAAGTGTGTAAGTGATGTTTTTAAGAGCAATTGGATCGCTCCTGTTGGTCAATATATAGATAAATTTGAAAATGGGTTATCATTAGTTTCAAATAATTATCATTTTGCAGCACTTAGTAGCGGAACAGCTGCTATTCATTTAGCGCTAATTTTGTTAAATGTTAAGTCTGGTGATAATGTATTATGCTCATCATTTACTTTTGCGGCTTCAGCAAATCCGATTAAATACTTAGGAGCAAATCCAATTTTCATTGACAGTGAAGAACAAACATGGAACATGTGTCCTGAGTTACTTGAATCAGCTATAATTGATAGTATAGAAAAGGGTGTTGTTCCAAAGGCTATTATATTAGTACACCTTTATGGTATGCCTGCAAAAATTAATGAAATTATAAAAATAGCAGATACATATAATATACCCATTATTGAAGATGTTGCTGAGGCCCTAGGCTCAAAATATAATGGCATTCCCTTAGGGACCTTTGGTAAATTTGGTATATATTCATTTAATGGCAATAAAATTATCACTGCCTCTACTGGTGGAGCGTTATTTTCCAATGATAAAAAAATAATAGATAAGGCTAAGAAACTTGCTACTCAAGCAAGAGAGGAAGCCGCTCATTATGAGCATATTGATATAGGATATAATTACAGATTAAGTAACATATGTGCTGCTATCGGTTTTGGTCAATTGCAGTATTTGACTGAAAGAATAAATAAAAAGCGATATATTTTTAATTTTTATAAAACTAGTTTGTCAGAAATTGATGATATTATTTTTTTAGATGAAAATGATAATTTATTCTCAAACTTTTGGTTAACTACCATACTTTTAAAAGAAGGTTCTATAATAGATCGCGAATATTTGCGTTTAAGCCTTAGAAAATCTAATATTGAAACTCGTCCATTATGGAAGCCAATGCACTTACAACCAGTTTTTAAAGATAGCCGTTCATATGTAAACGGTGTTTCTGAAGATTTATTTAATAGAGGTTTATGTTTACCATCAGATACTAATATGAAAGATGAGGATTTAAATGTTGTAGTAAATAAAATAAAAGAAATTTATGCGACTTAGATTACAAAATCTGCAAAGATTTCATAAACAACTAATTATGTTATTGGTTGATATATTTACTTTAGTATTAGCACTATGGTTAGCTTTTGTTTTAAGATTAGGTGATGCTTTTCCTTTAGATTACATTATCTCTTCATGGTGGATTTTTTTGGCTTTACCTCTAATTACAATTTTTTTGTTTATTAAGCTAGGGCTGTACAGAGCTGTTTTGCAATATATTGGAGTTAAGATTATATTAACCACTTTTCAAGCTACTACTATTGCTTGCTTAATAGTTGGGTTTTTCATGATGTTTTTTCGTGAGCCTAATCTTCCTAGATCTATTTTCCCAATTTTTTGGTTTATCATTAATATTTTTGTTATTACAACAAGATTTTTGTTCAAAGCATATTTATATTCATGGGATAGTTTTATAAGTATAAGAAAGAAAACTTTAATTTATGGGGCTGGGGATGCAGGTGTTCAACTAGTTGAAAGTTTAAAAAAAAGTTCTATTTATTTACCCATTGCATTTATTGACGACGACACTGCAAAGCAAGGAACTATAATAAATCACTTGGAAGTGTTCCCTTTTAGTAAAATAAATACACTTATTAAGAATGAAGATGTAAAAGTTTTATTATTTGCAGTTCCGTCTGTTAATATAAAAGATAGAACTCAAATTCTTAAAAAATTAACAAAGTATCCAATAGAGGTTAAATTATTACCTTCAATTGATAATTTAAGTAATGGTGTGGTTTCAATAGATAATATAAAACATGTTGAAGTTGGTGATATTTTGGGGAGAAATGTAGTTTCACCGAAAAGAGAATTACTTAAAAGAAATATTTCACAAAAAAACATTTTAATTACTGGAGCAGGTGGTAGTATAGGTTCTGAGCTTTCTAGACAAATTATGAAGCTTAACCCTAACAAAGTTATATTAATGGATAATTGCGAGTATAACTTATACAACATACATTTTGAGTTAAGTAGCTTAGAATATAATTGTGAGATTATACCCTCATTATGTACTGTCACCAATTATCATCAATTAAAACAAATTATTAAAAAAAATAATATACATACAATTTATCATGCTGCTGCGTATAAACATGTACCGATGGTAGAAATGAATATTGTTTCAGGAACCTACAATAATGTTATTGGAACATATAATGTTGCGAGAGTAGCTGATGAAGAAAAAGTAGAAAATATGGTTTTAGTTTCAACAGATAAAGCTGTTCGTCCTACAAATGTTATGGGAGCCTCAAAAAGAATGTCGGAGCTTATCCTTCAATCATATTCGGATAAAAGCAAGTGCTGTTTTTCTATGGTCCGATTTGGCAATGTGTTAGACTCAGCAGGATCTGTTGTGCCTCTTTTTAGAAATCAAATTAAAACAGGTGGTCCAGTAACGGTAACACATAGAAATATTACAAGATATTTTATGTCAATTCCTGAAGCTGTAGAATTAGTTTTACAGTCAGGTGCAATGGCTAAGGGTGGAGATGTATTTGTTTTGGATATGGGTGAGCCCATTAAGATTATTGATTTAGCCTACAAAATGATTCATTTAAGTGGTTTAAAACCAATTGATAATGAAAACCCTGATGGCGATATTAGAATAGAGTTTACAGGCTTACGACCTGGAGAGAAACTGTATGAAGAATTACTAATTGGAAGTGACGTAGTACAATCTGAACATTCGAGAATTATGCAAGCTAAAGAAAATAAGCTTTCATATAAAGATGTTATTTACTGTGTTAATATTATTAAGTCTGCCAGAGAAAAGCAGGACGAGGTGGTTGTTAAAGAACTATTGTTAAAATATATTGATGGATATACATCAGACGAGGATTAAAAAGCATATTTTTACTTTATGAACATAATAGTATTTGGCGCAGGAACTTTTGGTACAGCAATTGCAAAAGCTTTATCCTCTAATAATAAAAATAATATATTATTATTTTCTAAAAATCAATCTAAAGTAAATGAGATAAACACCTTAAACACAAATAAATCCTGTTTTCCAAACAAGCACTTACCAATTTCTCTTCGAGCAACAAATAAGGAGGATGATTTAAGTTACGCAGATGTTATTTTTATAGCATACCCCTCAAATATAGTTATAGATAAAATTCAAAAAGTTTATAAAAAATTTAAAAATAATGTTCTTATTGTAAATCTTTCAAAAGGGTTACTAGATGAAGGAGCAACAGTAACAGAATGTATAAAGAAAAAGTTTAAATTAAAAAACATTGTCACTCTAAAAGGACCTTCTTTTGCTATTGAGTTAATGGATGATGCTAATACCTTATTAACTTTAGGGTATACAACTCAAGTTCAGCTTAATACGATAAATGATGTTATTAAAAATACTGTATTGCATATTGATTTTACTAATGATATTAGAGGTGTAGAAATTTTGAGTTCACTGAAAAATATTTATGCAATATTTTTAGGAATAGTTGATGCTAAATATAATTCATCAAACACTAGATTTATGATATTAACTAAGGCTTTTTCTGAAGTTAGACTCATATTAAAAGAACTCGGAGGTTCTGAATCAACATTATTTTTGTCCTGTGGTTTTGGGGATTTATGTTTAACATCATTAAATGATCTAAGTAGAAATAGAACATTAGGATTATTAATTGGGAAAGAGTTTTATAATGAAGATTATAAATCAAATTCAGTAATTCTTGAAGGTCTAAATTCCATAAAAATGGTATATCAGTTAGTTGATAGAAAAACTATTGTTGAATTACCTATTTTGGCCAAATTATTTGATTACTTCTCAGGAAAAATAAAAGAAATAGAAGTAAATTTTAATGATTTTTCTGATTTGAATTCTATTTAAATGAAAAATATTTTAATTGTTTTTGGTACTCGTCCTGAAGCTATAAAAATGGCTCCTGTTGTAAAAGAATTTAAAGATAATGTAAATTTTAACACTAGAGTTTGTGTAACAGCACAACACAGAGAAATGCTAGATCAAGTTTTAGATTTCTTTGAAATTAGACCTGATTTTGATTTAAATTTAATGAAACCTAATCAAAATTTATATAATCTGACTGCGGAAATTATTTTAGGATTAAAAACTATTTTAGAAAAATTTCCTGCAGATTTTGTTTTTGTACATGGTGATACAACTACAACTATGGCATCCAGTATTGCCGCTTTTTACTCAGGAGCAAAGGTCTGCCATGTTGAAGCTGGCTTGAGAACTTATAACAAATATGCGCCTTTTCCAGAGGAGCTAAATAGACAAATATCAGCTAGAATTGCAGATTTCCATTTTGCTCCAACATTAAAGTCGCAAGAAAATCTTTTGAAAGAAAACATTTCAATTGAAAATATTTTAATAACTGGAAATACAGTTATTGATGCATTATTTTTTGCAGTAAAAAAAGTTAATTCTATTAATAACCATACAATTGAAAGCTTAAAAAACATAATAAATTTTGAGAAGGATATAGTTTTAGTTACTGGCCACAGAAGAGAAAATCATGGTAAAGGTTTTATAAATATTTGTAAAGCTCTCAAACAAGTTGCAGAGCAAAATAGTGTTCAAATTATTTATCCTGTACACATGAATCCAAATGTGCAGAAACCGGTAAATGAAATTTTAAAAAATATAAATAATATACTCTTAATTGATCCTTTACCATACGAAGCTTTTCTTTGGTTAATGGAAAAGTCAAAATTAATTATAACAGATAGCGGAGGAATTCAAGAAGAAGCACCCTCTCTTGGAAAGCCAGTTTTAGTAATGCGCGAAACAACTGAAAGACCTGAGGCTGTAGATGCCGGTACTGTAATTCTTGTAGGCACAAATACAGAAAAAATTGTAAAGGAAGCTAATAATTTATTACAAAATGATAGTGAGTACGAAAGAATGAGCAAATTACACAATCCATATGGAGAAGGCAAAGCAAGTAAGAGAATTTTAAATTTTTTATTAAAGAAATAATATGTCAAATTTTAAAGTAGTTATGATGGGTTTGGGATATATTGGACTTCCAACTGCTGCTGTCATTGCAAGTAGAGGTATTAATGTTTTGGGAGTCGATGTAAATGAATCGGTGGTTAATACTATAAATGAAGGTAAAATACATATTGTAGAGCCTGAACTAGATAAATTGGTAAAACATGTTGTAGAAAAGGGTCTTCTAAAAGCAAGCTTAGTGCCAGAGGAAGCTGAAGTATATTTAATTGCTGTTCCAACTCCTTTTAAAAGCGATAATAAACCAGACTTAAAATATGTTGAGTCAGCTACTAGAATGATTATTCCAAAATTAAAAAAGGATGATTTGTATATTATAGAATCTACTAGCCCAGTAGGAACAACTCA
>CACOJQ010000010.1 GCA_902627575.1 uncultured Bacteroidota bacterium | reverse complement strand
TTTTTAGATTCTTCAACAGTATTTTCCTCTTCAGTAACCTCTTCAGTTTTTTCGTTAGAATTTTTGTTTGCTATGGCAGCTGCTCTTTCTTCATTTTTTTCTTTTTCTGCTTGCATTGATGCTTTTTCAGCTTCCTCAGCTGCTTTTACTAATTTTTGTTTTTTGTCTGAAATTTTATTTTCTTTACTTTCAAGCCACTCTGAAAATCTTTTTTCAGCTTCTTCTTCATTAAATGCACCTTTGGCAACTCCAACAAGTAAATGTTTCTTCATCATAACTCCTTTATATGACAAAATTGCTCTTGCTGTATCTGTAGGCTGGGCACCTTTAAGAAGCCAGCTTACTGCACTATCAAAATTTATTTCAATTGAAGCAGGGTTTGTGTTTGGGTTGTATGTCCCAAGTTTCTCAATAAACCTACCATCTCTAGGTGCTTTGGTGTCTGCTACTACTATGTGGTAAAATGCATACTTTTTTCTTCCGTGTCTTGATAATCTTATTTTTGTTGCCATTTTTTAAAATTTGGTTAAACCATCTCTGTGATTATTCCTCATTATTGAGGCCTGCAAAAATAGAAATCTTTTCCAAAATAATAATAAAATTACTTTTTTTTTTCAATATTTAAAAATTTGATGAGAAATTGTAAAATTTAACTAATTTTGTCCGTATTATTAAATTTTTTGCTCATGACTAAAACTACTGCTAAACCAAAGAACAAAATTACAAAAAATCAATTTAAAGAAACTGTATTGTCAGATTACAGATTAGCTTCTGAAGTTAGAGAAAGTAGTGCACAAGGAAGACGAGATGTATTGTCTGGAAAAGGAAGCTTCGGTATTTTTGGTGATGGAAAAGAGTTGGCACAAATTGCACTAACTAAAGTTTTTAGAGATGGTGATTTTAGAGCGGGGTATTATAGAGATCAAGCTATGATGACTGCATTAGGACAGTACTCTCCAAAGCACATGTTTTCAGCACTTTATGGTGACCCTGAGCTAGACAGAGAGCCAAGTTCAGGATCAAGACAGATGATGAATCACTTTGGAACTAGATTTTTAAATGAAGACGGTAGTTGGAAAAATTTAATGAAGCAAAAAAATTCAACTTCAGATATGGCTTGCCTTGCATCTCAATTTCCTCGTCTAGTTGGATTAGCTCAAGCATCACAAGTTTATAGATCTATTCCTGAGCTAGCAAAGCGAAATCCTGGTTTCACTAACAATGGTAATGAAGTTATTTTTGCTACAATTGGAAATTCTTCTTGTGCAGAAGGTCATTTTTTTGAAGCTGTGAATGCAATTGGGGTCTTACAAGTACCAGCCATCATTTCAATTTGGGATGACGGATATGGAATTTCCGTTTCAAATGACATACAAATGACAAAATCTGATGTCTCTGAAGTGTTGTCTGGCTTCAAAAAAGATAGTAAAGGTGAAGGTTTTGATATTGTTAAAGTTAAAGGATGGGACTACCCAGCATTAGTATCTGCGTACGAAAAAGCAGAAAAATTAGCAAGAGAAAAGCATATACCATCTATAATTCATGTTATTGAAATGACACAGCCAACTGGTCACTCAACTTCAGGCTCGCATGAAAGATATAAAAGTAAGGAGCGTTTACAGTTTGAACAAGATTTTGATTGTATTAAAAAATTTAAAGAATGGATTCTTGAAACTCAAGTTGCTACTGTTGAAGAGCTAGATAAAATTGATAAGGAAGCAATAGAATCAGTAAAACTGCAAAAGAAAGAAGCCTGGGCTGAATACCAAAAACCAATAAAGAGAG
This sequence comes from uncultured Bacteroidota bacterium, assembly GCA_902627575.1. Classification (GTDB taxonomy): domain Bacteria; phylum Bacteroidota; class Bacteroidia; order Flavobacteriales; family BACL11. The sequence goes on along the minus strand of CACOJQ010000010.1, from coordinate 41,018 downwards.
AATGGGATGAGTTGAAAGCTATCTTTAATTCTATTTCTGCTAAGGTAAATATTCCTGAAATTTCTTTATGGATTAATGACTTAAATCAGTCAGCTAATTTTGGTATTTTTAGAAGAGACTTTTTAAGTAAAGCAAGAAATTTATTATCAATGATTGTTCATGAAGATATTGCAGAGAAATCTCAATTAAGAAATTTTATAAATAAAATTAATAATGAAAATTTTCAAAGATATAATACAAAATTATATAACGAAACTGAAACTTCTGCATTAAATGTAAGAGAGGTTAAACCAAGCTATGATGATGATGCAGAGTTAGTTGATGGTAGAATTATTTTAAGAGATAATTTTCATCATATGTTTGATGCAATTCCTGAAGCAATGATATTTGGTGAAGACGTTGGTAAAATTGGTGGTGTGAATCAAGGTTGCGAAGGTTTGCAAGAAAAATTTGGAGAAATTAGAGTTGCTGACACTGGAATTAGAGAAGCAACTATTATTGGTCAAGGAATAGGATTGTCTCTACGAGGACTGAAGCCTATTGCTGAAATGCAGTATTTAGATTATGTTATTTATGGTTTTCAACCCATGGTTGATGATATTTCATCTTTATATTACAGAACACATGGAGGCCAAATTACACCTTTAATTATTAGAACAAGGGGACATAGATTAGAAGGTATATGGCATTCTGGTTCACAAATGGGTATGTTGATTAATGGAACAAGAGGTATTTACCTATGTGTTCCTAGAGATATGACGCGTGCTGCTGGATTTTATAACACATTAATGCAGTCAAATGATCCTGCAATGATTATTGAGTGTTTGAATGGCTATAGAATTAAAGAGCCACTACCAAATAATATTGGAGATTTTAGAGTTCCATTAGGAAAAGTTGAAACTACTAAAAATGGATCGGATATAACATTAGTTTCTTATGGTAGTACATGGAGAGTAGTTATGGATGCAGCAGAAAAATTAGAAAATGCTGGAATTAGTGCTGAGGTTATTGATATACAAACTTTAGTTCCTTTTGATTTATCTCATGATATTGTTGAAAGCATCAAAAAAACTAATCGATTATTAGTTATAGATGAAGATGTTCCTGGTGGTGCCTCTGCATATATTTTACAAAAGATAGTCGAAGAACAAGGTGCTTATAATTTTTTAGACTCCGAGCCTCAGACTTTACCAGCTAAAGAGCATAGACCCCCTTACGGAAAGGATGGGGATTATTTTACCAAACCATCATCTGAAGATGTGTTTGAAAAAGCTTATTCAATAATGCATGAAGTAGATCCAGTAAATTTCCCTTCAATATACTAAATGAAAAAAATTACTGAATCCGATTCATTATATGACGGATTAGAGAAAATGTCCGTTAAAAAATTATTAGCAAGTATTAATACAGAAGATAAAACTGTAGCTAACTCTGTAGAGAAAACTATACCTCAAATAGAAAAATTAGTCAATATAGCAGTTGATAAAGTTAGCTCTGGAGGTAGATTATTTTATGTTGGTGCTGGTACATCTGGAAGATTAGCAATTGTTGATGCATCTGAATGTCCCCCTACTTTTGGTGTACCTCATAGTATGGTAATAGGATTAATAGCTGGAGGAGATAGTGCAATTAGGAAAGCAGTAGAATTTGCTGAAGATAATGTAGACTTAGGTTGGTTAGATTTGTTGGAATATAATGTAAATTCTAATGATTTTGTTATAGGTATAGCTGCATCTGGAAGTACCCCTTATGTTTATGGAGCTCTTAGAAATTGTCAAGAAAATAATATCATTACTGGATGTATTGTATGTAACAGTGCATCACCTGTTGCTTCTGTTTCTAACTATCCTATAGAGGTTATTGTTGGTCCTGAGTTTGTAACTGGAAGTACAAGAATGAAGTCTGGTACTGCACAAAAACTTATCTTAAATATGATTTCTACATCTTTAATGATTAAGTTAAATAGAGTTAAAGGAAATAAAATGGTTGATATGCAACTATCCAATAATAAGTTATTTGAAAGAGGTGTTAAAATAATTAGAGAAAAATTAAATATTGATAAAAAAACTGCTCAAAAACTATTGAATAAGTTTGGTTCAGTTAGAACAGCAATTGATAATTACAATGAATAAAGAAAAATTAATTAAAGGAGGTATGTGGTTATCTGGCTTTACTTTTAGTATTTTAATTTCTTCTGTTAGTTTTTTTCAGGGATTTAAAATGATGCGAGATGGAAGTTATTTATTATTTATCATTGGCATATTGTTTTTATTTCCCTTGTTTTATTGTGCGTTCAAAGGATTTAAGCTAGTTTTAGAAGCTATTTTTGATTAGTTTTTTTGTGCTTTAATCATCTCTCTTTTTCCAGGTGGACCATTTAAAATTAATAAATTAAATCCAATTTTTTTCAATCTCCTTTTAATTATTCCTTTGGCACAATATGTAACTAAAAACCCATCTTTTTTTAATAAGTCATACATTTTTTTCAAAATATTTTCTTCCCATATTTCAGATTGCTTAGATGGAGAAAAAGCATCAAAATATATTATATCATATTTAATATTTTTACTTACATATGTTTCGACTGATGTGTGGTATTTTGTTAAAGTAAAAAAATTATTAATCTTTAAGCTTTTGTTCCAGTTTTGATGCAATTTTTCAAATATTTTAGAATTAACATCAATTAAATTACAAAAATTTAGCTTATTTAAAATATTTTTGTTGAGAGGATATAATTCAACTGCATGATAGTTAACTTTAATTAACTTTTTTTCTGCCTCCATTAATGTTAACATGGCATTTAGTCCACTTCCGAATCCTATTTCAAGTATTTCTTTTTTTTTTCTTACATCTGATAATAATCCGTTTTTAATAAAAACATGATAGGCTTCATTAATACCGCCATGCTTTGAATGATAAATATCATCAAAGTTGTAACTATAAATCGTATTAGACTTATCTTTAGTAATCAATAATTTATAATGCATATTCTAATTATTACAAATATAGTTTGGAAATTTTATTTTTTTCTATTTGTTGGAATTTATTATTTTTGCATTTCCTTTTTAATAGCATAAATATCATCACTGTGAATATAACAACATCAAATAAGACTAGATTAGAAAATGTAGATTTTTCTAATTTATTATTTGGTACTGTTTTTTCCGATCATATGTTTAGCTGTAGCTTTACTAACGGAAAATGGCAGGTTCCTGAAATTTTACCATACGGACCTATTTCATTTAATCCTGGATTACAGGTTTTACACTATGGCCAATCAGTTTTTGAAGGAATGAAGGCATTTAAAAATAAAAATAATCAAGTTTTACTTTTTAGAAAAGAAGAAAATTTTAAAAGATTAAATAAATCAGCTGTTAGACTGTCAATTCCAGAAATTCCAGAAGAGATATTTATGCAAGGTTTAAATAAACTAATTTCCCTCGATAAAGATTGGTGTAAATATGGCCCTGAATATTCTTTGTATATAAGACCTTTTCTGTTTGCTTCAAGTGAGTGTATCAAAGCATCTTCTTCTAATGAATTTAAATTCATGATTATAACTTCCCCTACATCAACATATTATAATCAAGATTTGAATCTCGTTGTTGAAGAAAAATATACAAGAGCTGCAAAAGGAGGAGTTGGATTTGCTAAAGCAGCTGGTAATTATGCTGCATCTTTTTACCCTACGAAGATGGCAAATTTAAAAGGTTTTCAACAAGTTATTTGGACTGATTCAAGTAAGCATCAGTTTATAGAGGAGTGTGGAACTATGAATATATGGTTTAGAGTAGGAGATAAATTAATAACACCATCAATATCTGACACAATATTATCTGGTATAACAAGAGACAGCATAATTACTTTAGCACGTGATTTAAAAATTGAAGTACAAGAAAAAGAAATTTCAATTATTGAATTATTAAATGCTTACAATAGTGGAAATTTGATTGAAGTATTTGGAACCGGTACTGCAGTGGCGGTTAGTCCAGTTAAATCTATTACATACAGAAATAATTTAATGTCTTTTGATAGCAGCATAGATTCTTTTGCTCTTGCTCTAAAAGAAAAATTACAAAATATTCAGAGGGGAGAAGAGTCAGATAAATATGGTTGGACTTCTAAAGTAATTTAAATTTTCTAAAGAATCATCTTATAGTGTAGTATGCCAGCTTCTTCAAATTTAGCTCCTCTTTTTTTAAAATTTAATTTCTCGTAAAAAGGAATAACTTCACACTGCGCATGCATGTAAATTAGTCCGTCAAAATTGTTTAAATCTTTAAGTATTGCTTTTAAAATATAATGACCGTATCCTTTACCTCTTTCTTCTTTTAATACTGCAAATCTTTCTAATTTAATTCCTTTTTCAGTTTTTCGATGTCTTGCTGTTGCAACTGCTTTTTTATTATCAATTACTAAAAAATGTATTGATTCTTCTTCAAATTCCCATTCTAATTCTGCAGGACAATTTTGTTCAAAAACAAAAACTTTCTTTCTAATTAAATGAGACATTTTCATTAAATCCTTATCGCTAAAAGTAAATTTTTTTATTTCCATCATACTTAATTTCTCAGTAAAAATATATTAGTTTTTAAAAAAAAAACAAAAAAAAACAAAATTTTGTTTATTTTGTATAACTTTGCAGTGAAATAATTATACAAAAATTAAATATTATGAAAAAAATAAGTTTTTTATTAGCATTTTGTTTTCTTACAATGTTTTCATTCGCTTCAGATAAGATGTCATATGTAAACACTAAATCATCTACTGTAAAATGGAAAGGTTCTAAAAAAACTGAAAGTCATTTTGGAACAGTAAATATTCAAAAAGGCCTTTTAATAATTAATAATGGTGAGTTGGTCGGAGGAGAGTTTTCATTTGATATGAACTCAATTAGTACAAATGATATGTCTGAGAAATTAAATAAAAAATTAGACAATCATCTAAAGAACGAAGATTTCTTTAACGTTGAACAATATCCAACGGCTTCTTTAGTTATTAAAAGAGCTAAGAAATTTAAAGGAAACCAATATGATTTAGTTGGTGAGCTTACAATCAAGGATATCACACGTCCAATAAAATTTAAAGCTAACATTGATATTAATGGCACAAACTTTCAGGCTGAGTCAAAAATTAAGATTGATAGAACTAAGTGGGATATAACTTACAAGTCAGGTAATTTTGTTAAGGAATTAGGTGATAAAGCAATTCTTGACGAAATAGAATTTGATATTTTCTTATTATCTAACAAGTAAAACTTTTGATATTAGATTTTATAAGAGCTACTCATCGTAGCTCTTTTTTTATTAAGTAATTTATTTCATTTGCCAATTTATTCGCGGCATCTGGATTATTTCTAAACCAAAGTTCTGGTTCTATAAGCTCTATTTCTGTTAACGATGGTTCGTTATTATTGTCATAAACTATATCAACTCTAGAATACATAGGAGAAAAAGGAATTGCATTTAAACAATTTTTTGCAAAATTTATCTCACTTTTACTTGGTTGATATATTTCTACTTTACCCCCATGATCATCTTGGACTCTAAAGTCTCCTTTTTTCGCTGTTTTTTTAACGGCATGTGTATATTCTTCACCTATCATTATTAAAGAAATTTCGCCTTTTTCTATATTAAACAAATACTCCTGAAACAACATGCATTCGTTTTTAATTAAATTTTGAAATTTACCTTCATATTTTTTGTAATTATTTTTATCAACCAAATAAGTATCTCTCGCAGCTCCAGAAATTGCAGGTTTTATAATTGCTTTTTTAAAGTTTTTGTTTGCTAATAGCTCAATTAAACTGATTTTTGTGTTTTTTTCAATGTACTCAGTACTCGCTATATTTATTTTTTTATTATGCAACTCTTTAAGATAATGTTTATCAATATTCCAATTTATAATATCAACAGAATTTATAAAGGATGTTTGTTTTTTAGTTTTTTCTAGCCAAGAAAAGAATTCATTAAATCTATCAAAATAGTCCCAAGTTGTTCTAAAAATAGCGTACCTGCATCTAGAAAAATCAAACTGTTTATCAGCCCAATTTTTTCTACATACTTTTAAATCATATTTTTCTAGTGCATTTTGTAAAATATTGTCTTCAAGTAATACTTGATTAATATACCAATCTTTAACTTTGGGATTTATATATCTTTCTTCAGTAAGAATTACGATATCATATTCATACATAATTCTATTTACTCTATTGTAATTATCTTATTAACCGAATCGTCACTTTTATTACTAACATTAATATTTTTAATTTTATTCGTTTTTCTACCTAACAAATCAAAATTATTTATCTGATTTATTTCTTTGTTTACTTCACTAACATTAGTAATATTTATTGGTATTAGTTGAATATTTTCAATTGTTATATTGTTATTTAAAATTGTTGTATTTATAGTTTTTGGATAATATCCATTTTTAGAAAATGTAACATCGTAATTACCTTGATACAGATATCTGTGATAGTTTCCTATAGGTAAATGTGAATAAACGTGTGAACTATCAACATCATGATTAAATATTTCTACTTTTGCATTTATAGGCAGTCCTGTTAAACTATCTGATATAATACCTCGCAAACCAAACAGAGACTGTTCCATATAATTGATTAATGATGGATAATTTGCATCCCATAAATAAGGTAAATCATTTGGGTTAGGTGTTTTATCGTCTGATAGTTCAAGAGTTACTTCTCGGCAATTTTTAAAATAATTCATATAATCTTGACGTCCTCCATTAACTTCATACCAATCATGACCATTTGTAATCCCATCATTTAGATAATTAAAATAACCACTACTTCCATTGGCTTGACATGAATCAGCGTATTGCTGTGAGACATATTGCCACCAATTATTATCAGCTGTTAAATTACTCCATGTATCCCAAGGGTAGTTACAAACTTCCACTCCACCATGTATATTTGCTGATATTGTAAAGTTTACAGTGTCAGCTAACCCCAAAAATATAATTGTCTCAGGTTGATAGACATTTCCATCAGGATGAGCGCCATCCTCAGGATCTGGGTAGTTCCTATTTAAATCTACCCAATTAGCATTATATCTTGTTGCAGACCAAACATTTTGATTTCCACCAGCATATGCTCCATCTGGATTGGCCAGAGGATTAATCCAAATATCTATATTTTCAACTAAATTTGTTAGTCTTGAATCATTCCCATATCCTTCAAGTAAATAGTCTATTAATCTTAGGCTCAATACGTATCCAGCAAGTTCATCACCATGCATTGAAGATGTATATAAGAAAGAGGGTTCATCTTCTTTGTTACCAACATTATTTGAAATTTGTGCAATTAAAATTTCTCTACCTGAACTAAGTGTACCTAAACTATGTATCTTACATAAATTTGGATATAGATTTTGAAAGTCATACATCATACTTACATATTCTTGATATGTTGGATAATAATTCCAATTATTTTTATTACTATTATTGTATATGATGGGTTTTAATTCAATTATTTTATATTCTTTTTTTAGATTTAAGAATTCTAAGAATTCTCTTTTGTTCGCATAAGCATATGCTATTTCCGAAGTGATTTTATGATCAATAGATACAATTTTTGAAATTTTATTAAGTTCTAACTTATTTTTATATTCAAAGGAAAAATATATTTCACCTTTTTTTTTAAAAAGAGTATCAACATTTTCTGATAGACAGAAAAAAGGAATAAATAATAAAAGTATAATGTTTTTAAGCATATTTTTTAGATTTTTGATTTACATATTTCTTCTATATTCGCCACCAACTTCAAATAAAGCGTCGGTTATTTCTCCAAGTGAACATGTTTTGGATACATCCATCAATAGTTTGAATATGTTTAGATTTTTAATAGTTCCTAGTTGTAATTTATTAATTAATAACTTGTTTTTTTCAATATTTCCTTTTTTAAGATTTTCAATCATTGAAATTTGATATTTTTTTTCTTTTTCTGTTGCTCTAATAACTTCATTTGGAATTATAGTAGGAGAACCCTTTTTATTTAAAAAAGTATTAACTCCAATTACAGGATAATCTCCAGTATGTTTTAAGTGTTCGTAATGAAGACTCTCTTCTTGAATTTTACTTCTTTGATACATTGTTTCCATAGCACCAAGTACACCTCCTCTTTCAGTTATTCTGTCAAATTCTATTAAGACAGCTTCTTCGACTAAGTCAGTTAACTCTTCAATAATAAAGGATCCTTGTAGAGGATTTTCATTCTTTGTTAATCCTAATTCTTTATTAATTATTAATTGAATTGCCATCGCTCTTCTAACAGAATCTTCCGTTGGTGTTGTTATTGCCTCATCATATGCATTTGTGTGCAAAGAATTACAATTATCATAAATTGCATAAAGAGCTTGAAGAGTTGTTCTAATATCATTAAAATCAATTTCTTGAGCATGTAGAGATCTTCCAGAAGTTTGAATATGATATTTTAACATTTGAGCTCTTTTATTAGCTCCATATTTATCCCTCATTGCTTTTGACCAAATTCTTCTAGCAACCCTTCCAATAACAGCATATTCAGGATCTACTCCATTACTAAAAAAGAAAGATAGGTTTGGTCCAAAATCATTTATATCCATTCCACGACTCATGTAATATTCTACGTATGTAAATCCATTTGCTAAAGTAAAAGCTAGTTGAGTTATTGGATTTGCACCTGCTTCAGCGATATGATAACCAGAGATAGAAACAGAATAAAAATTTCTTATTTTATTATGTATGAAATATTCTTGAACATCACCCATCATTTTTAATGCAAATTCAGTTGAAAAAATACAAGTGTTTTGAGCCTGATCTTCTTTCAAAATATCTGCCTGCACGGTACCTCTCACTTTGCTTAAAGTCTCTGCTTTAATTTTATGATATATATCTTTTTCAAGAATCTCTTCACCAGAAACACCTAGAAGCATCAATCCCAATCCGTCATTTCCTTCAGGTAATTCTCCTTGATATTTTGGTCTGTCTACCCCTTTCTTTTTATAAATTAATTTTATTTTTTCTTTAACCTTTTTTTCTAATTTATTTTCTATTATATATTTTTCACATTGCTGGTCAATTGCTGCATTCATAAAATATGCTAGTATAATAGGAGCGGGGCCGTTAATAGTCATACTTACAGAAGTCATTGGATGAGATAAATCAAAGCCGGAATATAATTTTTTTAGGTCATCAAGACAACAAATTGAAACTCCAGCATTACCAATTTTACCATATATATCAGGTCTTTTTCCTGGATCATTACCATATAGAGTTACAGAATCAAATGCAGTCGATAGTCTTTTTGCTGGCATTCCTTGACTTACAAGATGAAATCTTTTATTTGTTCTTTCAGGACCTCCCTCACCAGCAAACATTCTTGTTGGATCTTCTCCTTCTCTTTTAAATGGAAATAGTCCTGCAGTAAAAGGAAATTCTCCAGGAACATTTTCTTGTAATTGCCATTTTAGTAAATCTCCCCAGCCTTCATATTTTGGAAGAGAGATTTTTGGAATTAAACTGCCTGATAAAGATTTAGATGTGGTTTCTATTGAAATTATTTTTTTTCTAACAAGATATTCAAATATTAAATCGTTATATTTTTTCTTTTTTTCGTCCCAGCCATCAATTAATTTTTTGTTTTTAGGATCTAGGTTTAGTTCTAAATTTTTATATTCTTTTTCTATTTTATGTTTTAACGTTTTATCATTACCAATAATATTCAATGTTTCTTTGATACAATATAATTGTTGGGCTACTAAAGCTTGCTGATTTACCCATTGATCATAATTTTTATTGTTTTCAGCAATTTCTGATAAGTATCTCACTCTTTTTGGAGGTATTACATAAATTTTCTCACTTACTTCAGAAGTGTTATCAATTTTGGAATTAAAATGGGCTAGTGATTTTTCAGAAAAAGTATTAAGAATTTTTTTATATAAAGAGTTTGTTCCAGGGTCATTAAATTGAGAAGCAATTGATCCATAAACAGGCATATCATCTAAAACTTTATCAAAAAGGTTATTATTTCTTTGATACTGCTTTTTTACATCTCGAATTGCATCTAGTCCTCCTTTTTTATCAAACTTATTTAAAGCAATAATATCTGCAAAGTCTAACATATCAATTTTTTCTAATTGAGTTGCAGCACCGTACTCTGGAGTCATAACATACAAAGAAACATCAGAATGTTCTAAAATTTCAGTGTCAGATTGACCTATACCAGAAGTTTCTAAAATTATTAAATCATAGTTAGCAACTTTTAGTATGTCAAGTGCATCATTTACATGTGCAGATAAAGCTAAGTTAGCTTGTCTAGTTGCAAGTGATCTCATATATACTTGATCTGATTTGATAGCATTCATTCTAATTCTGTCTCCAAGTAATGCTCCTCCTGTTTTTCTTTTGGAGGGGTCAACTGATACTATCGCAATATTTTTCTTTGGAAAATCCATGATAAATCTTCTAACAAGCTCATCAACAAGTGATGATTTACCTGCTCCACCTGTACCAGTTATACCAAGAACAGGGATTTTTGATTTTTTAGCAATATTTCTAATTTCAGAAAGTATTTTTTTGTGCTTTTGTGGACAGTTTTCTGCTGCAGATATCATTCTGGCTATAGCATTTGTACTTTTCTGTTGGATATCTTTTATCTCTCCAACTAACTTATCACCAAGTAAATAATCTGATTTTTTCACTAAATCATTAATCATTCCTTGTAATCCCATTTTTCTACCATCATCGGGATGATAAATTCTTGTAATTCCATAAGATTGTAGTTCCTTTATCTCTTCAGGTAAAATTGTTCCTCCTCCTCCTGCAAATATTTTAATATGTGAAGCACCTTTCTTTTTTAAAAGATCGTACATATATTTTAAATACTCATTATGTCCTCCTTGATAAGAAGTCATAGCTATAGCATTAGCATCCTCTTCAATTGCACAGTTAACTACTTCTTCTACACTTCTATCATGACCTAAATGAATAACTTCACAGCCAGTTGCTTGTATAATTCTTCTCATGATATTAATTGCTGCATCATGACCATCAAATAGAGAGGCTGCAGTAACAATACGTATCTTGTTTTTCGGTTTATATTTTTCTTGTGTTTGCATTATGCTATTTTTATAACTATTGCAAAGATAGTAAAACCTCTAGTATATCATTTTGTTTAATTTTTCTTTAACTTTTATTATTTTTACAAAAAAAGATATGTTTAAAATTATACCGATTATTATTGCACTTTTCATTGCTAATCAGGATGAAAAAAAAGATTCACAACAAGGTTTTTATACTCTAGATAATCCAGCTGAAAGAGTTGTTTGGGAAAGGATAAGGTTAGCGGACCCTAATACAGGATTTATCCCTAAAAATATTAGGAAAAAAGAAATGATTTTTGCAAAAACATTGCCTATTTCATCAACTTTAAATAAATCTAATTGGATACATAGAGGTCCTTACAACGTTGGAGGAAGAACAAGAGCTTTAGCTATAGATGTTTTAGATGAAAATATTCTTCTTGCTGGTGGAGCAAGTGGAGGTATGTTTAGGTCTGTAGATGGTGGTCAAAGTTGGCAAATGACAACCAATCCAAATCAACTACATAATGTTACTTGTGTGAGTCAAGATACAAGAGCGGGGAATGAGAATGTATGGTATTTTGGAAGTGGTGAATTAACAGGAAGTTCAGCTAGTGCTGTTGGAGCATATTATGGAGGTAATGGGATTTATAAATCATTAGATGGAGGTTTGAGTTGGGATTCACTATCATTTACAGCTACTAATACTAACAATTTTGACTCAGATTTTGACTTCATATGGAATATTAAAACAGATCCTTCAAATGATAGTCTAGACGTAGTTTATGCTGCTGTCTATGGTGGCATATATGGAAGTAACGATGGTGGTCAAAATTGGTCTAAAAGACTTGGTTTTGGTAATTCAGATTCATATTACAATAATATAGAAATTACATCAAATGGTATTATTTATGCTACACTTTCATCAGATGGGACAAATGGGGGTATTTGGACTTCATTTGATGGATACTTTTGGCAAAATATAACAGATTCATTATTTCCTCCTGTTTATGGAAGGATTGCAATTGGTGTTAATCCTAGTAATGAAAATGAGGTTTATTTCTTAGCTGCTGAGACTGATAATTATGGTCAGTATACAGATGTTTTTTTTAATGGTCAAACATGGACATCACTTTGGAAATATGATGCAAGTGATAGTTCATGGGTTGATTTATCTTCCAATATTCCAGCCAATCAATCAACTACTTTTGATAACTTTAATGCTCAAGGTGGTTATGATCTTCTTGTTAAAGTTCATCCATCTGATCCAAATACTGTATATATAGGAGGAACAAATTTATGGAGATCTACCGATGGTTTTAAATCACCAAATAATACAATGATTATTGGGGGGTACTTTATAGGTTCTTATGAAGGAGATGGTAACTGGGGTGTGTATAAAAATCATCATCCAGATCAACATGATTTACTCTTTTTACCATCTAATGATAATGTGATACTTTCTGCAACAGATGGAGGCGTTTATAAGTCCTTTGATACTTTTGCTGATACTGTTGAATGGACATCTTTAAATAATGGGTATTACACTACACAATTGTATGCTGTTTCGATTAGTAGAAATGCAAACTCAGATCTTATGCATGGTGGCTTTCAAGATAATGGTAATTTTGTTACAAATAGCCCTGATGTAGAAGCTATTTGGACAATGCCATTTAATGGAGATGGAGCTTTTGGTGGGATAGCTGATAATGAAGAAGATTTTTATTTAACTATTCAAAGAGGGGTTATGTATAAAATGAAATTAGATAATAATGGTGAACGAATAGCATTTAATAGAATGGATCCTGCTTCAGTTGATAGTAATGATTATATGTTTATTAATCCTATGGTAATGGATAAAAACAGTGATATTATTTATATGGCTGCAGGAAATAAATTATGGAGAAATAATCAAATTGCAAATATTCCTTATAATAATTCCCATATGAAAAATGATTTTGGTTGGGAAGTTTTTTCTGATTCACTTCCGAATCCAAATTTAGAAATAACTTGTATAGCGACTTCAACTTTTCCCGCTAATATTGTATATTTAGGAACCAAGTATAAAAAATTGTACCGAATTGATAATGCCAATATTGGAGATCCTGCAATTGTTGAACTTACTAGTCCACTTACTGGCTCAAATTCTTTTGTTTCTGATATAGCTGTTAACCCCAATGATGCTAATGAGATTATGGTTGTATATTCAAATTATTCTTGTTATTCATTGTTTCATAGTTTTGATGGTGGACAAACATGGCAAAAAGTAGCTGGTAATCTAGAGCAATCAAGTAGTGGAGCCGGTAATGGGCCTTCATGTAGAAACGCAGAAATTATTCCTTTAGGCAACAACACTTTATATATTGTTGGAACCTCTGTTGGTTTATTTGGAACAGCTAATCTTAATGATATTAATACAGTTTGGGAACAAATAGCAGATCAAGAAATTGGATCTGTAGTATGTGAGTATTTAACATATAGACCAAATGATGGTTTACTCGTTGTCGCTACTCATGGTAATGGAATATATCAAACAAATTTAACTTCCTTAAGTGATGTTTTAACATTAGAAGATACTAGAAATGATAGGTTTGATTTTAGTGTTTTTCCAAACCCTATTGAAGATAATTTTTATCTTCAAACAGTATCTTTAGTAAATCAAGATATAGAAATTAATGTATATGATGAAATTGGTAGATCTATAAAGAGTTTTAAAAGAAAACTTATCATAGGAAATAATAAATTTGAGCTTAATATAAGTGATTTAAAGTCTGCTATTTATTTTGTAAGTATGAAAATGGGTGACAATTTAATATATAAACAAATTGTTAAAAAATGAAAAGAGTACTGATTTTGTTGATTTTATTAAACTGTAATTTTATTTTTTCTCAGAAAACATTTATACCTGATGATGCTTTTGAGCAGGCACTTATTAATTTTGGTTATGATGATGTTTTTGATGATAGTGTTACCACTTCTTCAATAGATACTATTTTGACACTTTATATTAATAATATGGGGATATCTGATTTATCAGGAATTGAAGATTTTTCATCTTTGAGTGAGTTGTTTTGTTATGATAATCAAATTGAGCATCTAGACTTAAGCAATAATTATAATTTGTTTGAAGTGAACTGTAGATCTAATCAATTAATTTCTCTTTCTGTGAAAAACGGTAATCCTACAGGTCTTTGGTATTTTATTGCTAATAATAACCCTGATTTGCAATGTGTTGAGGTAGATAATGTGGCCTATGCAAATTATAACTGGTTAATTGATAACTCGGCTGTTTTTAGTACAAACTGCAATATTTCATCAGTATATGATAAAGGTTATGAAAAGAAATTAATTAAGATTATTGATATTCATGGAAGAGAAGTTGAAGAAGCGCGCAATCAAATAGTCTTTTACATTTATGATGATGGAAGTGTAGATAAGAGAAAAGTTTTTAAATAATTTTTTTATGGAGAATATAATTGTCAATATTACAATCGGATTGATGGTTTTAAAAATCTTACATAATATTATTTCTGGATATTTATCTGTTAATCCTTCAAAAAAAAATATCTTAAAGACCTTTTTACAATTAATAACGAAGAGAAACATAATAATGAATCATCAAATAAATAGTTAATGAAAAACCTTCTTTACGTATTTATAACTATAGTAATATTTGCTTGTTCTGATGATGACGAAACTTTAGGCTCTTGTTATGTTTCTCCTAATCCAGATATGATTTGTACAGAAGAGATTAATTTAGTGTGTGCTTGTAATAATTTAGTATACGCAAATCCTTGTGAAGCACTTAAAGCTGGAAATCTTCTCTATAAATCAACTAACAAAGAGATAGGTGACACATGTTGCTATTAATATAGATATTTGCTTTAATTAAAAAGTTACTAATTTTCTTGATATTGGATTTTATAATTAAAAACAATCAAGTTTAGCACTCTTAAATAAAATAACCTAATTATTTTTTTTTGAATGAATAAGCCCTTTTAGAAAGTAAAAAATACTTGTATATCCAAAAATAACTAAAGATGCGATATATAGTATAATATTTGTATTACTATTACTACATGTATTAGCCGAATTAATACACGCTACTCCGTCAAGTAGCCAAATCATAAAAATAGTTAAAGTTATTACGAATAAAATAGCTGAAATTGTAAAATAATTTTTTGAATTTTCACTTTTTTTAAAAACAAAATTCTTTCGGTTTTCTCTACACTCTTTACATTTACAACTGCTAATATCAAATCCCATTTTTATTAAGTTAGAATGATATTTATCAATATTTTCAAATTTACTTGTATCTAATGAATTAATAATTTGATTTTCAATAGGGAAGGAAGCATAGCTAATACTGAAATTTGCTAATCCAAAAAAAATTATAAGTAAGAATCTATACATAAAACAAATAAAAAAAATAATTAATTAATGTTATGTTTTACATAATAAACTAATATAATATGCTAAGGTTTTAAAGACTTGATCTTATCTTTAAGGATTTTGATTTTCTCTTCAGTATCAGACAATTTTTTTCTTTCATTCGTAACCACTTGCCCAGGAGCATTATTGATAAATCTTTCGTTATTTAATTTTACCTCAACTGATTTTAAGAACCCTTTAGCATAGTCTAATTCTTTTTGTAGTTTTTTTATCTCTTCAGAGATATTAATATTGCTTGAAATGGGTATAAAATATTCATCTGATTTAACCATAAATGTAAATGCATTGGTTGGTTTTTCTTTATTGAGATGTATTGCTGATATATTGGCTAGTTTAATAATGATTGCATCAGATTTATCTATAGAGTCATCATGATTTATAATATGTAGTTCTAATTTTTCTTTATTTACTATATTTTGTTCTTTTCTTATAGTTCTTATTCCTGCAATTATCTCTTTTGTATGGTTAAATTTAGCTAGTGTTTTTTGGTCAATATCTTTTGACTTTGGCCATTCAGCTATAATAATATCTGTTTTTTGTTCTTTAGTTAAATGCCATACTTCTTCTGTTAGAAATGGCATAAAAGGATGTAGGAGTTTTAATAAACTATTAAAAAGCTCTATTGTTTCAGTATATGTTTTGGAATCAATTGGATCTCCGTAATTTGGCTTTACTATTTCTAAGTACCAAGAGCAGAAATCATCCCATATAAGTTTATATGTACTCATTAAGGCTTCTGATATTCTATATTTTGAAAATGACTCATTAATTTCTTGAATACTTTTACTTAATTTATTTTGAAACCATTTGCTTGCTTCAATAGAACTCTTAGGCTGATCTAAATCTTTTGTTTTCCATCCTTTTATTAATCGCAAAGCATTCCATATCTTATTAGAAAAATTTCTTCCCTGTTCACAAAGGTTTTCTTCGAATGGTAAATCATTTCCTGCTGGAGCACACAAGAGCATGCCTACTCGCACACCACCAGCACCATATTTTTCTATTAATTCTATAGGATCTGGTGAGTTCCCCAAAGACTTACTCATTTTTCTACCTTTCTTATCTCTTACTATTCCTGTTAGGTATACATTTTGAAACGGATATTCTTTTCTGTATTCATAACCAGACATTATCATTCTTGCAACCCAGAAAAATAAAATGTCAGGACCAGTAATTAGATCATTAGTAGGATAGTAGTATTTTATTTCTTCATTATCTGGATCTCTTATTCCATCAAACACTGATATTGGCCATATCCAAGAAGAGAACCATGTATCTAGAACATCTTCATCTTGTCTTAGATCAGTGATTTTAACATTGGGATTTTCTTTTTGTGCAAGTAAAAGAGCTTTTTCTTTTGTTTCTGCTACTACAAATTTATTACCGTCATAGTAAAAAGCGGGAATTTGTTGTCCCCACCATAATTGACGAGATACACACCAATCTTTGATGTTTTCCATCCAATGACGATATGTGTTTTTGAATTTTTCAGGATGAATTTTTATATTATTATTCATCACAAAATCAAGTGCAGGTTTAGATAACTTTTCCGTCTTGCAAAACCATTGCATGGATAACTTTGGTTCAATTATAGTATCTGTTCTTTCTGAAAAACCAACTTTATTTATGTGTTCTTCAGTTTTAACTAGATAATTCTTTTTTTCTAAATCAATAGCAATCTTATTTCTAACTTCAAATCTGTCTTGTCCAATATATAGTTGAGCAGATTCATTTAATGTTCCATCATCATTTAAAATATCAATACTTTTTAGTCCGTGTTTATCTCCTATTGTATAATCATTAACATCATGAGCGGGTGTTATTTTTAATGCTCCTGTACCAAATTCCATGTCAACATAATTATCAAAAATAATAGGAATAACCTTATTAATTAATGGAATAATTGCCTGTTTCTCTTTTAGATGCTTGTATCTTTCATCATTAGGGTTTATACAAATTGCAGCATCACCCAAAATAGTTTCTGGTCTAGTAGTTGCCACAGTAATCTTCTCATTACTGTCTTTAATATTGTAAGAGATATAATATAATTTTGATTTTACTTCTTTATGTATTACTTCTTCATCAGATAGAGCAGTTTGTGCTGAAGGATCCCAATTTACCATTCTTACACCTCTATAAATAAGACCTTTATTATATAAGTCAACAAAAACTTTAATCACAGATTCACTCATATCATCGTCCATTGTAAATTTTGTTCTATTCCAATCACAAGATGCGCCAATTTTTTGTAGTTGGTTAAGAATTATATCCCCATGTTTTTCTTTCCATTCAAATGCATGAGAAAGAAATTCTTTCCTTGACAAATCTGTTTTTTTGATTCCATTTTCAGCTAATTTTTTTACAACTTTTGCTTCAGTAGCTATTGATGCATGATCTGTTCCTGGAACCCAGCAAGTATTATACCCCATCATTCTTGCTCTTCTTATCATTACATCTTGTAGTGTATTATTAAGCATATGTCCCATATGTAGAACTCCGGTTACGTTAGGAGGTGGAATTACAATGGTATACGGTGTTCTTTTATCTGGTTTGGAAAAAAAGTATTTTTTTTTCATCCAATGATCATACCATTTTTTTTCAGAACTTTTATGGTTATATGTTTTATTGATTTCCATTTGATTTGTTAAGGCAAATATACATATCATAATCTTTTTTTCAATTCTTAAATTCTTATTTGTATTAAGAAAATATTTTATTAATTTTGTCGTTAGTAATAATTATATAATTAAACTATAAAAACATGAGAATACTATCTTTTACTTTAGCTTTTTACTTTAGCGTTTTAGGCAGTTTTGCTCAAGATAGCCCAAAAGTTGATGCTCCAATTACATTTGAATCCAAAGTTATTGATTACGGAACTATCAATTACAACTCTAATGGGGAAAGAAAATTTATTTTTACAAATAATGGAAAGGAAGCAATAGAAATTGAAAGAGCTAAAGGTAGTTGTGGCTGTACAGTTCCTACTATTGCAAAAAAGATTATCGAACCAGGAGAAACTGGTGAAATAAGTGTCAAATATGATACTAAAAGAGTAGGACCTTTTACAAAAAATGTAACTTTAACTTTTAAAGGAAACTACAAAGCTACCTTTTTAACAATTAAAGGAAATGTTGGAAAGAAGCCAGCTGAAACTCTAGCACCGGAAAAGGACAAAAAAGGTGCTCCGTTGGAAAAAAATTAAACATTTGATTGAATAACTTACCCTCAATCTTGAGGGTTTTTTTTTAAAGATTATGCCAAAGATTTCAATAAAAGGCGCTAATATGCCTGAATCTCCGATTAGAAAATTAGTTCCATTTGCAGAAAAAGCTAAAAAATTAGGAAAAAAAGTTTATCATTTAAATATTGGTCAACCAGATATCAAAACTCCTGAAGTTGCAGTTCAAGCAATACATGATTTTAAGCATAAAGTTGTAGAATATTCTCACTCTGCAGGATTTGAAAGTTATAGGTCAGGCTTAGCTAAATATTATCAAAATTTAGATATAGACATTTCTCATAAAGACATTATTGTAACTACAGGAGGTTCTGAAGCTTTACTTTTTACCTTGAATGCTTGCTTGGACACTGAAGACGAGTTAATTATACCTGAACCTTTTTATGCAAATTATAATGGTTTTTCTGTATCATCTGGAGTTGTTGTAAAACCTATAAAAACATCCATTAAAGATGGATTTGCATTACCTTCAATAGATGATTTTGAAAAATTAATTACTAAAAAGACTAAAGCTATTTTGATATGTAATCCAGGAAATCCTACTGGATATATGTATTCAAAAGAAGAATTAAATAGATTAAGGGATTTAGTCATTAAATATGACTTATTTTTATTTGCTGATGAAGTATACAGAGAATTTGCATATGATGGTAAAGAACATTACTCTATTCTAAATATTAATGGGTTAGAAAAAAATTCTGTAGTTGTTGATTCTACATCTAAGAGATATAGTATGTGTGGAATTAGAGTTGGTTGTGTTGTTTCTAAAAATCAACAAATTATATCAACAATTTTAAAGTTTGCTCAGGCTAGGCTTTCTCCTCCTACATTTGGACAAATTGCTGCAGAAGCAGCGTTAAATACTCCAAAAAAATATTTTACTGAAGTTAAGCAAGAATATCTTTCTAGAAGAAATTTATTAGTTAAAGGTTTAAATAACATAGATGGAGTATTTTGTCCTAGACCATCGGGAGCTTTTTATGTAATTGCTGAACTTCCTGTTGATTGTGCAAACAAATTTGCGCAGTGGTTACTTGAAGATTTTGATCTAAATGGAGAAACTGTTATGGTTGCACCTGCCTCTGGCTTTTATTCTTCTGAAAACAGTGGGTTAAATCAAGTTAGAATAGCTTATGTTTTAAATCAAAAATCATTGCAAAAAGCAATAAATATTTTTAAAATGGCTCTTGCTAATTACCCTGGTAGATTGAAAAATTAATTTGATTTAATCATAGAGTAAGTACTTGACTCTAATTTTTTTGAACTTATCTAAGTCTTTTTGCCAACTATTAACAATTTCATAAGTTTCTTTACCCTCACAGATTTGCTTTCTTAACTTTTCGTTTCCTGCAAGTTTATCAAAAAAACTATTAAAAAAATCTTTTTTGTTTGGACAATCATTGTAGCAATTAATTAACCAAACTAAATTTATGTTGCTCATATAGTTTTCTTGAAATCTAAGATCTGAACCATAACATTTTTTATTCTCATGCTTAGGGAATTTACTTCCCTTACCGCTTTTAGGAATAAAACTATAATTACTTTTAAGGTAGGGAGCCCCAAAATGTTGAAATGGAAAATTAGTACCTCTTCCAATGCTAACATTAGTTCCCTCAAATAAACATAAGCTTGGATATAAGTTAATAGATCTTGAGTTAGGTAAGTTCGGCGACGGTTTAATTGGTAAGTCATAATGAGAATCATGATTATATCCAATAAGTTTTATTACTTTAAGATTACATTTTTGTGAAATCCACTTTTCACCATTTATCATTTTTGCATATTCACCGATTGTCATTCCATAAACAATTGGCACAGGGTGCATGCCTACAAAAGATTTATAATTTTCTTCTCTTACAGGACCATCTATATAATGTCCATTAGGGTTCGGCCTGTCTAATACAATTAACTCGATGTTATTTTCAGCAGCCGCTTCCATTACATAATGTAGTGTTGATATATATGTGTAAAATCTCACCCCAACATCTTGTATATCAAATAAAATAATATCTATGTCTTTTAAGTCATCATTTGATGGTTTTTTATTTTTTCCATAAAGTGAGATAATTGGAAGTTTTGTTTTTGAATCAATGTCATCTTTTATATATGCCCCCGCGTCTTCATTTCCTCTAAACCCATGTTCCGGAGAAAATACTTTTATAATATTTATCTTATGAGAAATTAAGCTGTCAACTAAATGTACATTATTTAACATTGAAGTATGATTTCCTACAATAGCAACTTGCTTATTGGTAATTAGTGAAAGATATTTATTTACTCTTTCTGCTCCAGTAGTTATATTTTGAGCATTTGTATCAATTATAATTGATAAAATAATTAAACAAATTATTTGTCTTATTTTCGCCATAATTATGAGTGTTGAATACTTTATTTCAAAAAAAATATATAGTACAAAGGAAAAAAATAATTCTTACACTAAGCCCATTTTACGTATTGCAATTTTTGCAATTGCATTATCAGTCGCAATAATGTTAATTTCTATAATGGTTATTGGAGGTTTTAAAAAAAATATTACTTCTAAAGTAGTTGGTTTTGGATCTCACATAATAATTAGTAAGCAGTCATATAATTCTTTTTTTGAGAAAGAACCAATCAAACTTAATTTAGAGTACTTGAATACTCTTAAATCTGACCCCTTGATAAAGCATGTTAATGTTTTTGCAGAAAAGCCCGCAATAATTAAAACGCAAGAAGAAATTCATCCTATAATTTTAAAAGGGGTTTCCACTGATTATAATTGGAGTTTTTTTAAACAAAATTTAATTAAAGGTAAAGTACCTACATTAAAAAACAATGGTTTTTCTAATGACATTTTAATATCTAAGTACATTTCAAATATTTTAAATATCGATGTGAATGATACATTAAATGTATATTTTGCTCAACAGCCCCCTAGAGTTAAAAAATTAAAAGTTATTGGTATATATAAAACGGAGATGATTGATTTTGATGAACTATTTGTTTTGGGAAGTATTAAACACATCCAAAAACTTAACAACTGGAATAGTATTAATTTATCATCTAATAATTATGAAAATAATTTAGTTGGTGGATATGAAATTACACTTAAAGATATTAATGATTTGGATATAGTTGCAGAAAAAATCTATGAAATTGAGTCTCCCGTTCATCCAAAGTTTGGTGCAATTGATATTTCAACCATAAAGCAAACAAAGAATCAGATTTTTCAGTGGTTAGATTTACAAGACATCAATGTAAAAATAATTTTATTTCTAATGCTCACAGTGGCTACAATTAACATGATTACTACTTTACTAATAATTATTTTGGATAGAATTAATTTAATTGGCACTTTAAAGGCTATTGGATATAATAATTGGTCCATAAGAAAGGTTTTTTTATTTATTTCAACAAAATTAATTACACGAGGACTATTATATGGAAACATCATAGCCTTTTCAATAGCTATTTTTCAAAAATATTTTTCATTAATAAAACTTGATCCTAAAACTTATTATATGAGTACTGTTCCTATTGATTTTAATTTTATTAATATTATTTATTTAAACATTGGAACTTTGATTATTTGTTACTTAATCTTAATTTTGCCTTCATATATAGTAACAAAAATAGAACCAATAAAATCAATAAAATTTGAATAGATATGCAGTTTTATAACAACATCTTAGAAACAATTGGTAATACTCCTTTAATTAAATTAAATAGTGTTGTAGAAACAGATGCACTAGTTTTAGCAAAAGTTGAAAGCTTTAATCCAGGTCATTCTACAAAAGACAGAATGGCTTTAAAAATGATTGAAGATGCTGAAAAAGAAGGTATCATTTCCTCTGGAGCTACTATTATTGAAGGAACATCCGGCAATACAGGTATGGGATTGGCACTTGTTTGTATTGAACGAGGTTATAAGTTAATATGCACTATTTCAGATAAGCAATCAAAAGAAAAAATGGATATTCTTAGGGCTATGGGTGCAGAAATTCATGTATGTCCTACAAATGTAGAACCTGATCATCCGGATTCATATTATTCAGTTGCTAAAAGACTAAATAATGAAATTCCTAATTCTTTTTATCCAAATCAGTATGACAATCTTTCAAATAGATTAGCACACTACGAAACAACAGGTCCAGAAATTTGGGATCAAACTAAAGGTAAAGTTACCCATTTTATTGTTGGAGTAGGTACTGGTGGAACCATTTCTGGAATTGGTAAATTTTTAAAAGAACAAAATCCTAATGTTAAAATTTGGGGTGTTGATAGTTATGGATCTGTTTATAAAAAATATCACGAAACAGGAGAGTTTGATAAAAATGAAATCTATCCTTATCTTACCGAAGGAATAGGGGAGGATATTATTGCTAAAAATGTTGATTTTAAGCTAATAGATTATTTTGAAAAAGTTACAGATAAAGACGGTGCAATTATGGCAAGAAGATTAGCAAAAGAGGAAGGGATTTTTGCTGGTTATTCTTGTGGTAGTGCAGTTGCAGCCATTAATCAGTTAAAAAATAAACTCAAATCAACAGATGTTGTTGTTGTTTTATTGCACGATCACGGTAGTAGGTATGTTGGTAAATTATTTAATGATGAATGGATGAAAAAGATGAATTTTTTATAAAATTAAAACTTACTAACATTTTCATATAAAAGTCAGATTCAAGTAAGTCTGACTTTTTTGTTTTATTAAATTTACTTTTTAATTAATAATTTAATGTATTTAATTTTTGACACGGAAACTACTGGTCTTCCATTAAATTGGAATGCACCACTAAGTAATTTTGATAACTGGCCAAGATGTGTTCAAATAGCATGGCAAATTCATGATATTGAAGGTAAACTTTTAAGTGTTAAAAATTATATCATTAAACCTGATGGTTATGACATACCATATAATGCAACTAAAATTCATGGTATTTCAAATGAAATAGCTAATGAAAAAGGTATTCCTCTAAAAGAAGTTTTAAATTATTTTTTAGATGATGTTAAAAAATCAAAATTTTTAATTGGTCATAATGTCTTATTTGATAAAAATATTGTTGGAAGTGAACTTTTGAGAATAGGATTAGAAAATATTATTTCTGATTTTCCAAGTATTGATACCAAAGATGTTTCAACCAATTATTGTGCACTGCCAGGAGGTAAAGGAGGTAAATACAAATGGCCTAATTTAAGTGAACTACATGTAAAGTTATTTGGTGAAAATTTTCAAGAAGCACACAATGCTTCTGCTGATGTTCAAGCAACTGCTAGATGTTTTTTAGAATTAGTTCGTTTAGAAGTTATTTCTTTAAAAGAAATTATGATGAGCGAGCAAGATTTTATGAACTTTAAATTAATAAATTCTAAGATTATTGAGCCTATAGATTTAAGAGTTGATACCTACACAAGTTTTAAAAGAACAGAAAAGAAAGATGAAGTAACAAAAAAAGAATATCAAAACTTTGATGATATTAATATCAAACCTTTTACGCATTTGCATGTACACACCCAATTTTCTGTCTTACAAGCTACAACAGATATTGATAGTTTAATAAATAAAGCAGCCGACATGAAAATGCCTGGTGTAGCAATAACAGATCATAATTTTATGTACGGTGTATGTAAATTTATTGATAATGTAAAAAAGCACCCTGTAAATGAGAACACTTCAAATCAAAATAAACTTAATTTAAAGCCAATTATTGGATGTGAATTGAATGTTTGTAATGATCATAAAGATAAATCAAACAGAGATAATGGTTCGCAAATACCTTTTCTTTGTAAGAATATTGAAGGTTTTTATAACTTATCAAAGTTATCTTCTTTTGCTAGCTTAGACGGATTTTATTATGTCCCCAGAGTGGATAAGAAGTTAATAAAATTATATTGCAAAGGTCTAATTGCATTAACTGGTAGTATATATGGAGACATACCAAACCTAATTTTAAATGTTGGAGAGCAACAGGCTGAAAAAGAGTTTAAATGGTGGCTTGATGTTTTTGGAGATGATTTTTATGTTCAAATTAATCGACATAATTTGGAAGAGGAGGAGCATGTCAACAATGTTTTAATTTCTTTTGCTAAAAAGTATAATGTTCCTATTGTAGCGACCAATAATGTATACTATTTAAACAAAGATGATTCTGATGCTCATGACATTTTATTATGTGTAAAAGAGGGAGAATTAAAAAGTACACCCAAAGGAAAAGGTAGAGGTTATAGATATGGCTTAAGTGGTGATGAGTATTACTTTAAATCACCTCAAGAAATGCAAAATTTGTTTTCTGATTTACCTCATTCTATAGATAATATTTCCACGTTAATTGATAAAATTGAGGTTTTTGATCTAAATAGAGAAGTTTTGCTTCCTAAATTTGATATTCCTGAGAAATTTATTAATAAAAAAGATGATGACGATCATGGGAAGAGAGGAGAAAACGATTATTTGAGACATTTAACTTATGAAGGGGCAAAAGAAAGATACACAGAAATCACAGACAATATTAAAGAACGTATTGAATTTGAGTTAAAGGTTATAGAAAATTCAGGTTACCCAGGATATTTTTTAATCATTCAAGATCTTATTAAACAGGCAAGACTAATGAATGTATCTGTTGGACCGGGGAGAGGTTCAGCTGCTGGCTCTGTAGTAGCATATTGTAACAAAATCACAAATATCGATCCAATAAAGTATGATTTGCTTTTTGAGCGTTTTTTAAACCCAGAAAGAGTATCATTACCTGACATAGATATTGATTTCGATGATGAAGGTAGAGGTAGAGTAATTGACTGGGTAGTAGAAAAATATGGTAAAGAAAATGTAGCTCAAATAATTACTTATGGAACAATGGCAGCTAAGTCTTCCATTAGAGATACTGCTCGTGTTTTAGATTTGCCATTATCTGATGCAGATAGATTAGCAAAATTAGTGCCTGACATGACTACATTGTCAAAAATATTTACAAAAGATAGTGAAAGCTTTAAAGAAAATTTTAAAGGAGATCAGCTGGTTTCAGCAAAAGAACTTATATCCTCTTCAAAGGGTTCAGATTTAGTTGCTGATACCATCAATCAGGCTCGTAAATTAGAGGGTAATATTAGAAACGTTGGAACACACGCATGTGGTGTTATTATTACACCTGAGCCATTAATTGAATTAATACCAGTTACTAAAGCAAAGGACTCAGAATTAATGGTGACCCAATTTGATAATAGTGTAGTAGAAAATACTGGTTTGTTGAAGATGGATTTTTTAGGACTAAGAAATTTAACAATAATTAAAGATTGTCTGAAAATCATAAAAAAGCTACACAACATTGATATAGATATTGATAATATTTCCTTAAATGATGAAAAAACTTTTGAAGTTTTTCAGCAAGCAAATACAACCGGTATTTTTCAGTTTTCCTCAGAAGGTATGAAGTCACATTTAAAAAATCTTAAGCCTGACAAGTTTGATGATTTAATAGCTATGAATGCACTTTATAGACCTGGGCCAATGGAGTATATACCAAACTATATTAAAAGGAAGCATGGAAAAGAAGATATTGATTATGATTTAGCTGAGATGGAAGAGTTATTATCCTCTACATATGGTATTACCGTTTATCAAGAACAAGTGATGATGTTATCCCAAAAACTAGCTGGTTTCTCAAAGGGCGACGCTGATTTATTAAGAAAAGGTATGGGTAAAAAGATTAAATCTGTTCTTGATTCACTAAAGCCTAAATTCATCGAGGGCTGTGAAAAAAATGGATTTGATGTAGATGTTGTACAGAAAATATGGAAAGACTGGGAGGCATTTGCTTCCTATGCGTTCAATAAATCACATTCTACTTGCTATGCCCTAATTGCATATCAAACAGCTTATCTCAAAGCGCATTATCCATCTGAGTTAATGGCTTCTTTATTAACTAATCATATGAATGATATTAAAGATATAACATATTACATGGAGGAGTGTAAAAAAATGGGAGTATTAGTTTTAGGACCTGATATAAATGAAAGTTTTTACAAGTTTGCCGTTAATAAAAAAGGAGAGATTAGATTCGGTCTTGGGGCTGTCAAAGGCGTAGGAGAAAGCGCAGTTGAAGCAATTGTAAACGAACGTAAAGAAAATGGCTTTTTTAAATCATTTGATGATTTTATGCAGCGAGTAGATTTACGTGTAGCAAACAAAAGAACATTAGAAAGTATTGTTTTATCTGGAGGATTTGATCTTTTTGAATTAAAAAGATATCAATATTTTTCAAAAGAAGATAATGGTCAAACATATATTGAGAGAATGATCAGATTTGGAAACAGAATACAAGATTCTCGTAATTCTAATCAGTTTGATATGTTTGGAGATATTCAAGAGTCTACTATTCAAGCTCCTGTTCCATCTAAAACCAAAGAGTGGACTGCTATGGAATTATTATCTAAAGAAAAAGAAGTTGTAGGGATTTATCTATCTGGACATCCCTTAGATGACTATAAGTTAGAAATTTCAAATTTTTCAAATGGTAATATCAGTATGCTTGAAAATATGAATAAAATTAAAGGCAAAAAACTAAATTTTTGTGGTGTAGTCACCTCAGTGGAACATAAAGAAACAAAAACAGGAAAGCCTTTTGGAGTTTTACATTTTGAAGATTATAGTTCCTCTTTCACTTTTTATTTATTTGGTCAAGACTACATCACATTTAAAGCTTATCTAACAGCTGGATGGTTATTGTTTATTTCTGGTAAAGTACAAAAGAAGTTTTATAATGAAGAGTTAGAATTTAAAATTTCTTCAATTGAGCTATTGTC
Organism: uncultured Bacteroidota bacterium; assembly: GCA_902627575.1. Classification (GTDB taxonomy): domain Bacteria; phylum Bacteroidota; class Bacteroidia; order Flavobacteriales; family BACL11. The sequence continues at coordinate 13,466 of CACOJQ010000010.1, read as the reverse complement.
TGATTTGATCGATAAAGAGGTAAGAGAAGTTATTTTAAGAATTGATTTACAAGATATAAATAATGATTTTGTTGATGACTTATCTGAAATAATTTATAACAATGAGGGTAAACATTCGTTAGTTGTTAATGTTGTTGATAACCTTAATAAATATGAAGTTAACTTACTTTCTCGTAAAAATAAATTAAATTTAAATAAAAAGTTTATAGAAAAAATTCAGCTTTTAAAACAAGTAAAAGTGCTTGTTAAATAGCTTGACGCTATTCTAATAAAATCTTCTTTTCAACTTTTCCATCTTCATAAATATAGAACAATACACTATTTTTTTCCTTTTTGCTCAATTTTCCTAGAATATTGTAAACTGCAAATATTTTTGTATTTGCATTATTAATATTTTCTGTGTTAGTGTTTACACAATTAGATAAATGAGAGTTTAAATTATTAATATCATCAGATTCGTATATTATCCATTCAGAGATTCCGACAGATCCATTTGAAATATTCCAATCGCCCATATTTCCATTGCAAACATTTGGATCTCTTATTAACGTATGATTTTCAGTTGCGTTTGATGTTGAACCTACATCCCAACCATCACTAACTGATGTACTATCAAAAAATCCAATTATATCAACAATAGTATTTGAATTAATGTGTAACAGACCACATACATCATTTCCATTACTTAATATGTTTGTTGTTTGGTTAGCTACATCTGTTATTTGACTTATGGCATCTGAATGAGCAATAAGATAAGTTTGCCCAGGTTGTAAAATATAGCTTGAATCGAATGCTATTGAAAATTCCCACTGCATATTGTCACAGCCGTTCCAACAAAAATTATATAAATAGTTATCTAAGTTAATCGCATTTGAAGTTGGATTATAAATTTCTATCCATTTGTTAAATGAGCTTCCTTCTCCATATTCAGAGAAAATAGGATGATCTTGTCCAATTACAAATATTGGCATTAAAACAAACATTAAAATTTTTTTCATACTATTTAATTAAGCTTACGCTTCTAGAAATAAATTCAGTAAGTTTTTCTCCATTTAGTAACCCCTGAGACAATAATCCTAAATCAAGAAGCTGATTAATTAATTTAGTTCTTTTTTTCTTAGTTTTTTCATTTAGAATTTTACTAATTAGTTCATGATTAGCATTCACTGACAAATTATATGACTCAGGCATAGAACCAAACATTTGCATTCCTCCTCCTCCAGAAAGTTGTTGTTGTTCTTTCATTCTCCTCATAAATTCACTCTGAGTTATTAATAATGGTGAATCACTAACAGACATATTTTGGATTTCAACATTAAACTTTTCTTTATCTACTGTTTCTTCAAAAAACTTTTTTAACTTCTCTTGTTCTTTTTCAGACAATTTTGAAACATTTGATTGTTCTTTTTCTATTAGTTTATCTATAATGTCTGCATCAACTCTAGCAAATTGATAGTCATTGTTTTCGCTTTCTAACCTGCTTATTAAGTGGCTCATAAGAGGCCCACCTAATTCCAAAACTTCATAGCCTTTATCAGTAGCTGTTTTAACAAAGCTATGTTGTTCTTTGGTATCATTTGTGTATAAAATAATTGTTTTTCCTTCTTTATTTTTTTGTTTTTCCTTGATCTTTTCTGTGAATTCTTTAAAAGTGTAGTATATATTGTCAGTGTTTTTGTAAAGTGCAAAATCTTGTGCTTTTTCAAAGAATTTTTGTTCAGTTAGCATCCCGTATTCAATAAATACTTTAACATCATCCCATTTTTTTTCAAAATCCTTTCTATCTTTTTTAAACATCCTTGAGAGCTTATCTGCAACCTTTTTAGTTATATGACTAGATATCTTTTTAACGTTACCGTCTGCTTGAAGATATGATCTAGAAACATTTAATGGAATATCAGGCGAGTCTATAACACCATGAAGGAGAGTTAAAAATTCTGGAACAATGTTTTCCACATTATCAGTAATAAATACTTGATTACTGTAAAGATTTATTTTATTTTTCTGTACTTCCAAGTTGTTTTTTAATTTTGGAAAATACAGTATGCCTGTTAAATTAAAAGGAAAGTCAACATTAAGGTGAATATGAAATAATGGATCATTAAATTCCATTGGATAAAGTTCTTTATAAAATTCCTTGTAGTGCTCCTCCTTTAAATTTGATGGTTTTTTTGTCCAAGCTGGTTTCGTATTGTTGATTATATTATCATAAGTTTTATCAATCTTGATGATATTTCCTTTATCATCTTTTTTACCTTTAGGATCATCAATTTTCTCACTTTTTGTTCCGAACTTTATTTCTACAGGTAAAAATTTACAATATTTATTAAGTATTGAACTTATTCTGTTTTCTTCTAAAAATTCTAATGAATCTTCAGCAATATGCAAAATAACATCTGTTCCTTTTGTCTTCTTTTTGGTTTCTTCCATTGTATATTTTGGAGATCCATCACAAGTCCATCTGACAGGTGTGCTTTTTGACTTTTGACTTTTAGAAATAATTTCAACTTCTTTTGCAACCATAAATGCAGAGTAAAATCCAAGTCCAAAATGTCCAATTATTGAGTTTTTTTTGTCTGCGTCTTTGTATTTATTTACAAATTCTTCAGCTCCAGAAAATGCAATTTGATTAATGTATTTATCTAACTCTTCGGCTGTCATGCCTATACCATTATCTTTGATAGTTATTGTTTTTTCATCTTTATTTAAAATTACTTCAACTCTCAACTTGGTGATATCTGTATTTAACTCTCCAACAGTTTTAAGAGTTTTTAATTTTTGTGTGGCGTCAACAGCGTTCGAAACCAATTCCCTTAAAAATATCTCGTGATCTGAATATAAAAATTGTTTAATTATTGGAAATATATTTTCTGTTTGTACGTTGATTTTTCCCTTCTTCATTTTTAAATTTATTTAATTAAAAGTTTATTATTGTGAATTTTTAAATGCTCTATATAATTTGTCTTTTATTTCATCCTCTAGTTCTATTTTAGCCTTTTCATACCCAAATTTTTCACCAATAATCATTCCAGCAAGAGTGGCTTCTCTGATGTTGTGTCCTTGTTGAAGAATTTTTAAGAGCATGTCATAGGTATTTGTTTGTTTATGAAATAAATTATGTGTTTTTTCTAAAAGAATATCTAATTCTTTTTCATTACATTCCAGTAAGTTTAATAATTTTTCTTTTTCAAATTTACTTAAGTTTTGCATAAAAATATCTTTTTTTTAATAAAACAATGCATAAACTATGCCAAATACAAATGTTACGACATTATGTCATGAATTATTTTTTTTTTTAATATTAGATAGATTCAATCTTTAGTATTTTTGCATAATGAAATTTGTTCCATTTTTTATTTTTTTAGTATTAATTGATTTGTACTTTTATTTTGGTACAGTCTCATCTGTAAACAAGTTAGCTGGTAGTATTAGTTTTTATAAAATCTTTTATTGGTTTCTGTCTGCAATAATTTACTCTGCTATTATTTATGTTATTGTTACTTATGAAAAAACTGCTAACACAGCAGGTTTCAATAATACTATTACTTATTCAAGTTTCATTTTTATTGTGTTTATAGCAAAATTTATTGGTTTATTTCCTTTGCTTTTAGATGATGTTATTAGATTGTTCAAATTTATTATTAATTTCTTTGATAAGCCACCTCACAATTACGACAACTCAAGATCAGAATTTTTGAGAAAATCAGCAATAGTAATATCAGCTTCAATTTTTTCTACTTTACTATTTGGTATGATCTGGGGTAGATATAATTTTAAAAAAAATTTTAAAAATATATTTATAAAGAACTGGCCTAGCTGTAAATCAGATTATAAAATTATTCATATTTCAGATCTTCATCTTGGAAGTTTTAATAGTGTTGAGCATCTTGAGGAAGTTGTAGAAATGATAAACGAAGAAAAACCTAATTTGGTTGTTTTTACTGGTGATTTAGTTAATAATTATTATTCAGAAGCAATCCCGTATGTAAATACGTTAAAAAAAATTAAAGCTAAGGATGGTAAATTTTCTATCTTAGGAAACCATGATTATTGTGATTATGTTGGTTGGAATAGATCTTCAGAAAAATGGAAAGAAAATTTTAAAAACTTAATTAACTTAGAAAAAAAATCTGGTTTTGATGTCCTTTTAAACGAGGCTCGTATTATCAAAGTTGGAAATAGTCAAATCAATTTAGTTGGCGTAGAAAATTGGGGTGCGGGTAAATTTAATAAAGACGGAGACTTAGATTTAGCTATGCAAGGTGTTGATGATAATATGCCAACTATTCTACTGTCACATGATCCTTCTCATTGGAGTCAAAAAGTTTTAAAAAGTAAATACAAAATTGATTTACAATTATCTGGGCATACTCATGGTATGCAATTTGGTATTGAGATTCCTGGATTCAAATGGAGTCCAGCTAAATATAGATACAAGCAGTGGGCTGGCTTATATGCTTATAATGATAGTCAAATTTATGTCAATAGAGGATTAGGACACCTAGGATATGCTGGTAGAGTTGGAATTATGCCTGATATTTCAGTTTTGAATATCAAAAATAAATGAAAGTATTTTACAGAATCAATGATGTAAAAAAGATATGGTCTAATAATATATCTTCATTTCTAGACATAAATTTTCTAAAAATATTCTTTAAAAATCATCAAAATATCATTCATATATTTTGTATTGATAAAGATATAAAATTATATGCTCACATTTTTAAAATTAGATTTAATAAAACTCACAATTATTTAAATACTAAATCCTTAAATAATTTCTTTTTGAAGTTTTTCAATCTTAAAGTTTTATACCTAACTAACTCATTTCTAACTAACGTCCCATCATTTGAATTTAACAAGAAAAATGTTTCTTTAGATTTTTTGACAAGTAAGATAAAATTTAATTATTCAATGATAGTAATTCCTGATTTTATGTTTTATAATTTAAAAATAAAAGAACATGATTTTATAAAATTAAATGTTGAGGATGAAATGATTTTAAAAGTAAAAAAAGAGTGGAATAGCATTTTTGACTACAAAGCTGATTTAAAAACTAAGTATCGCTCAAAGGTTAATAAAATATATTCTAAAACTAAAAATGTTCGTATAAAACAATTAGATAGTAATGAAATAGCTTCACATTCTTTAACTATGCAATCACTTTTCATGCAAGTAGTTGGGTCATCTAATTTTCAAGGTCCTTTATTTAATGTTCAATCTTTCGTTGATTTTGCAAAGCAAAAATATATGAAGGTTTTTGGTTATTTTATTGATGATCAAATGGTTGGTTTTTCTTCTGAAATATTTGACAATGAAAAAATGTATTCATACTATGTGGGCTTTGATAAAAAAATGAATAAATTAATACCAATTTATGGACGTATTTTATTAGAAAATATCAGTAATGCAATTAAACTTAAAAAAGAAACCCTACTGCTAGGACGTACTGCTAATGAATTTAAAAGTAATTTTGGTGCGGTGCCAAAAAAATCACATGTATATTTAAAGGTTAATAATTATTTTATTCGACTTTTCTTAAAGCCCATTTACAGTAACATTCGAATTAATAAGTGGACTCAAAGAAATCCTTTTAAATAATATCTTTTTTTTGAATAAATAAAAATTGTATCTTGGCGAAAAAGATTTTTATTAATTTGATGAAATATTTTTTTATTTTTTTGTTATTTCCTTTTTTAGGCTTTGGTCAAAATTGTACAACAGTACTATTTCCAAATAATAATACTATTGATTCAATTGTTTATTGTGTAACAAACACTACTTGTTTTGATCAATGTGATGGTGTTATCTCTATAAATATTTACGGAGATCCTAACAATGAACCATATTCTTATGAATGGTTTAATAATTCTACTCCATTTCCTGGAATTTCTACTCAAGATACATTGTGTGCTGGTGATTATATAATTACAATTACAGATGTTAATGGTGCTTTAGTTGATAATAGCCATATAAACCAACTAAATAGTCCTCCAAATTTTTCAGTTTTTACAAATTCCCTTAACGACCCATCATGCTTTGACTATAATGATGGTTCTATTGATCTAACAATAAATGGAGGAACCCCATTTGATCCTGATGGGATAACAAATAGTGGTGATGAGTTTTATACTTACTTGTGGGAAGATGGTACAAGTACAGAAGATAGATTTTCTTTAGATAGTGGTTTGTATATATTAGCTATAACTGATAAAAATGGTTGTAACAGAGTAGATTCTTTTTTGTTATCTAATCCTCAGCCTGTAACATCGTCAACTATTAGTGATACTGTTAGCTGCATTGGATCTTGTGATGCAGTAGCCGTAGTAATTCCAGCTAATGGTTTTTCGCCATACAGTTATCAGTGGAGTAACGGTGATATTGATTCTCTTGCTACTAATCTTTGTTTTGGCAGCTACACGGTTGACATAACAGATGCTAATGGTTGTTTAACAACTAATACAGTTGAAATTTTAAACCCTGATAGTCTTATCTTAACCAACATAACTATTGATAGCGCTTGCTATAAAATGTGCGATGGTCAATTGTCTGTGTCTATAGATGGTGGTCAACCACCTTATTTAACTGAATGGAGTTTTTTTGGAAATGTTTTTAATAGTGGTGATACCATTACTAATAACAACTTATGTTCTGGTGATTATCAGTTAGTTTTTTCTGATGCCAATAACTGTTCAGAAACTATTATTATTCCATTATATGAAAGGGATTCTTTTGTTATTGTTGATTTTGTAATTGATGATAGTTGTTACAACAGTTGTACGGGTCAGATTACAGTATCATTACTTAATAAACATAATCCTCCATTTATTTACAACTGGAGTAATGGTGTAAATGATACTGTAATATCTAATTTATGTCCAGGATGGGATACATTAGAAATTATTGATGGAAGAGGGTGTAGAGATACTTTTGCTTTTTATGTTGAGCCAGCTGATTCCATTTATTTTGATAGTTTATTAGTGTTACACAATAAGTGTTTTGAAGATGAAAATGGAGTAATTTCTCTAATTAATATGACAGGAGGAAGTCAACCATTAGTCTATAATTGGTCAAATGGTCAAGTAACAACAGCTCCGGGAATAGGCAATTTAGCATCTGGAAGTTACAGTGTCAATATAATAGATGCATTGGGCTGTTCAATTGATTCAGCTAATATTATCGTCAATGCTCCTGATTTGCTATTTGCTACAGTAAGCTCTTTGGAAAATGTAAGTTGTAATGGAGCTTCAGATGGTCTAATTGATGTTGATATATTTGGAGGTATTGAGCCACATTTTATTTCATGGAACAATCAAATCCCTGATACAACTTTTATTGATACCCTTGTTGCAGGTGAATATATTTTTACTGTAGTTGACTCTAACAATTGTACAATTACAGATACAATTTTGATTGAACAACCAGATGCTATCTCTTTAAGTGATAGCTTGGTAAACATATTGTGTAAAGGTGATAGCACTGGAGAGATTCATCTTCAAATTAGTGGAGGAACACCAAATTATTTGTTTTCAATTGATGGTGGAAATAATTATCAATTACAAAGTTATTTTAGTAATTTGTCAGAGGGTAACTATTCTATTATAATAAAAGATGCTAATGATTGTTACTCAAACTCTCCTTTATATGACATTACTGAACCAACTCAATTTTTAACAGTTGGATTATTACCTCCAAATTTATCCTGTTTTGGTGACACAGGTACTATAGTGTTATCAGTTAATGGCGGCACTCCTAGTTATAATATTCTTTGGGATAATGGTCAGATGTCTAATAATTTAACTGGTATAGGTGCAGGTAATTACTCTGTAACTGTGTTAGACGCTAATGATTGCGAGTTAAACGAAACTATTAATATTGACCAGCCAAGTCAAATTAGTGTTAACTACACAATAACTAATCTCTCATGCTTTAATGATAGTTCTGGTGCTATTGATTTAACTACATATGGTGGTGTAATTCCTTATTCTTTCCTTTGGAGTAACGGTCAGATTACTGAAGATATAAATACTTTGTCATCATCAAATTATCAAATTAATATTACAGACGGAAATAATTGTGAATTCATACAACAATTTAGTGTGACACAACCAGATTTATTAGCTGTTAGCTCAAATATAACTCATGTTAAATGTTATGGTGAAACAACTGGAGAGATTGATATAACAATATCGGGAGGATCATCTCCATTTCTAACAAATTGGTCAAATAATCAATCAAATGAAGATTTAACAAATATTCCATCTGGACTTTATAGTGTGGCTATTTCTGATGCAAATGATTGTTTTGTCTCCTCTGAATATGTTGTAAATGAGCCCGAGGAAATTGTAAGCTCAATCAATACTACTGATTTGTTATGCAATAACGTTTCTGAAGGAATAATTAATATTGAAGTTGAGGGTGGTACACCAGGGTACACATATTCTATTGATGATGGTCAGAGTTATCAAAACAGTAATGACTTTATTGATTTAAGTGCTGGTAATTATTCTGTATGGATTAAAGATAATAATGATTGTTTGCAGAATAAATTAGTTACAATAATTGAGCCTACAGGATTTTCAACTAATGTAAATATTCAAAATATTTTAGGTTGTTATGGAGATGCAACTGGAAGTATTGATTTTCAGCTATCAGGAAACACTCCTCCTTATTCATATCAGTGGTCTAATAATGAGTCTACCGCATCAATATCCTCGCTTATTGCTCAGGAATATGAAGTTGTCGTATCAGACATCAACGATTGTGAAATGGTCTATTCATATTTAATTACGCAACCTGAACAAATGATTTTAACATATGATGTACAGCAAGCAAGTTGTGAAGAGAAAAATGATGGAGCAATTTTTGCGGCCGTTACTGGTGGAACAAGTCCGATTAATTTTCAATGGGGTTCAGGTGAAAATACTCAAAATATTTTTGATCTGTCAAAGGGTATTTATTCTTTAATTGTTCAAGATGCTAGCGGATGTATTTTACCTACAGAAATAATTGAAGTAGGTTTTGATGGTTTAAATGGATGTATCGAGATTCCATCTGGTTTTACACCAAATAATGACAATATACATGATGAGTGGGTGATATATGGGTTAAATGATTTTACTGATGTAATTGTTAAAGTATATAATCGTTGGGGTCAAGAGGTGTTCAGTTCGGTTGGCTATACTCAACCCTGGGACGGTAAATACAATGGAGTTGATTTACCTACCGCTGCATATTATTATGTGATAGAAGTAAATGAGTCTGACAAAGTATTTAATGGAACTGTTACTATTAAAAGATAATGAAGAGATTACTATATATAATGTTATTGTTATTTTCCTATTTGGTAAATGGTCAGCAGTTACCACACTATTCATTATATATGTTAAATGAAGTAATTGTCAATCCAGCTGCTTTAAGTTTGGAAAAAGAGAATAAGATTACTTTTATGTTAAGAGATCAATGGAACAGTTTTGAAGGAGCTCCAGCAACACAGTCAATATCTTATAACTATTTAAATAATGTTAAGTATAAGAGAGGAATTAGTATAATGAATGATGTAACTGGACCTATTTCTATCATCAATGCTACTTTATCAGCATCTTATTCAATAAAATTGCAAGACAAAGATAACTTGGCACTAGGTGCTTCGGGATCAGTCATACAATACAAAATAGATAATTCTCAAATCACATTAGAAGACGACGGTATTTTTGATCCGGCATTGTACGGGGGAGTAGACAAGGCAACAGGTTCAAGCTTAAACATTGGCGCATATTATTACCATCCAAAATATTATATAGGTTTCTCTATGCCTAATATTCTTGGTAGTTCATTAAATATAAGTGACAACAAAGACAACAATAAATTAGAAAATCATTATTACATAAATGGCGGTATTAATATTAACTTAAATGAAAAAAATAAAATTATTCCTTCTTTAATGTTAAAAAAAATTGGAGCCTTACCTATTCAATTTGATTTAAATTTAAGAGGAGTTTATGATAATCTTTTGTGGGGCGGTTTATCTTACAGGACAGGAGATGCTGTTGTTGCTCTTTTCGGTGTTGATTATGGACAGTCTAGCTTTGGTTACAGTTATGATATTACAACGTCTACAATACGTATTCCATCAGCTGGAACTCATTCATTAGTATACTCTTACCGATTTAATACTAAAGAAAGAGATAGAGATAAAGATGGTGTTTTAGATAAAGATGATAAATGTCCAAAGATACCAGGTTTATTATCTCTAGAAGGCTGCCCTGACAGAGATAAGGACGGAATACGAGATAGTGATGATAAATGTCCAGATGATTTTGGTTTAAAAGTAAATGATGGATGCCCTGATAGAGATAGTGATGGGATAATTGATTTAAAAGATAAGTGTCCAGAGGTTCCTGGATTAGCTAAGTTTGATGGATGTCCTGATACCGATGGAGACGGTTTACAAGATATTTATGATGATTGTCCTGAGGAGCCAGGGCCAGTTATAAATAAAGGTTGTCCAAAAGTACCTATTAACGATACCGTATATATTTTCGATACAATTTATGTCTATGACACATTATTTATTAAGAATTCAGTAATTGATAAAATAGACACATTAGTTAAAGAAGTGATTGTTCCTGTAAGTGATCTTAAAACAGCTTTCAAAAATGTAAAGTTTGCTTCTGATAAATATATCTTAACACAAAGATCTACAAGAATTTTAGATAGAGTTGTTGCATATTTAATTGATAAAAATTATTTAAACATCAAATTAACAGGTCATACAGATAGTCAAAATACGAAGGAATATAATATGAAATTATCTGAAAACAGAGTAAAAGCTGTTCGAGACTATTTGGTTGTAAGAAAAGTTGATATCTCTAGAATATCAATTGATTGGAAAGGAGAGTCTGTTCCAATAGCTGATAATAATAATTCTCTGGGAAGAGAGGAAAATAGACGTGTTGAAATAGAAATTTTAAATGAGAAGTAATTTTTTTAAAGTAATATTTTAACTATACAAATATGAAATTTGATTTTTTTCAAGTAGATTCTTTTACCAATAAAGTTTTTAAGGGAAATCCTGCATGCGTTGTTCGATTAAATAAATGGTTGCCAGATGATATTCTTTTAAATATCGCAAAAGAAAATGCAGTTGCTGAAACAGCTTTTTTTGTAGAGCAGGATGATAGTTTTCGTTTAAGGTGGTTTACACCAGATATTGAAATTGATTTATGCGGTCATGCTACATTAGCTACTGCATTTGTATTAAAATCAGTACTTGGGTTCTCAAATGATAAAATTATATTTAAAACAATGAGTGGTAATTTAACTGTAACTTTTGAAAATGAAATTTACTTTATGAATTTGCCATCAAGAATACCAATAAAGACAACTTTACCAAAAGAAATTGAGCTTGCATTAAATATTCAACCTATTGAAGTTTTAAAAGCAAGAGATTACCTGCTTGTTTTTGAAGATGAACTGCAAATACGAGATATTTTAATAAATAGACAAGAGTTTGATAAAATTAACCTGGGCTTTGGAGGAGTTATTGTTACATCAAAATCTAAATCAATTGATTTCGTTTCTCGTTTTTTTACACCTCAAGCTACAATTTTAGAAGATCCTGTGACAGGATCTGCTCATTGTACATTGGTTCCATATTGGTCGAAGAAACTTGATAAAATATCTTTGCAGGCTTCACAGCTATCACAAAGAGGTGGTCAACTTGTGTGTAAGAATTTAGGCGAGCGTGTGCAGATAGGTGGTCAAGCCATTTTATATTCAAGAGGTCAATTTCATATTTAATTTATATTTTATTTAGTAAAACTTTTTTTCTAATTCACATACTATCTTTATTTTTGCACAAAAAAATTATGCTTAGAATTCTCATTTTTATAATAATTCCTTTTTTAAGTTATTCCCAAAATTGGAATCAGGTTGCTAATTTTTCTGGTGATGGACGTCATCACCCTGTAACTTTTGCTAATGATAACTATGGTTTTGTTGTATGTGGTAGTTATCTAAACGATATGTTTAAGTACGATAAGTCAAATGACACTTGGACACAGCTTCAAGATTTTCCATCTAGCGGAAGAGGATATGCGTATGGTGTAACGCATGGAGATAATGCCTATGTAGGATTTGGTTCAACTTCAAATGGTTCCTATCCAACTGACTGGTGGGAGTATAATATGAGTAATGATACGTGGATCCAAAAGGCAAGTTTCCCTGGAGATGGTAGAAATCATCCCGCTATGATTGTCGTAAATGACAAAATATACATGGGTTGTGGAAGCAATGGGTCTGGAAATTTAGGAGATTGGTGGGAATATGATATTACATTAGATTCTTGGTCTCAAAAGCCTGATATTATAGGTAATGATAGACATCACCCATATTATTTTGGTATAGCAGATTATGCATATGTAGGCTTTGGTCATGGTAGTTTGCCAGGTCCAGGAAGTAATCCTTCTTCCAATTCTTATATTTATAACGATTTTTACAGATATGATCCGTCAAATGATAGTTGGTTACAATTAAATGATTTTCCAGCTGAAGCTAGAGTTGCGGGGACACAGTTTTCTTACAATGGTAAAGGTTATGTTTTAAGTGGTGATGGTGATGATCATGGGCCTTTAAGTAGTGGTGAATTCTGGGAATATAATCCCTTAAACGATTCATGGAACCAGCTTCCTTCTCACCCTGGAGGTGCAATATGGGCTCCTGGTAATTTTGTTATTGGTTGTGATGTTTATTTTTTATTGGGTCAAGATTGGAATTCTAATATTCCTACAGACCCTATATCTGTTTATAGTTATAAGTTAAGTGAGGATTGTGGTTGTACAGATCCTGTAGCAGTAAATTATTCTAACGTAGCTACAATTGATGATGGTTCTTGTTGTTATGTTTCTGGATGTATGGATCCTCTTGCTTTAAATTATAATGCTTCTGCATGCTATGATGATGGTTCCTGTATAGCTCCTGTGCTTGGATGTACTGATCCTAACGCCTCTAACTATGATGCAAGTGCTAACACAACAGTAGCCTTTGGAGGAGCAATTGATAATACTTTTGGTAGTGGTGGTTTTTTTAATGGAGATCAGCATTTAAATTTCAATGCTTACAAAGAATGTATTATTAGATCTGCTACTATTTATTCTGAAGCTTCTAATACCATAACATTTGAGCTAAGAAATAGTGGTGGTGTAGTAATTGACGATACTACCTTAAGTGTGTCTTCAGGCCAGCAAACAGTTGATTTAAATTTTGAAGTTCCAATAGGAAATGATATGCAATTGGGTGTAGCTCAAGCAGCTTTACAAAATATAGGGCTTTACAGGAATAATGCAAGTGCAAGCTATCCCTATGATATTGGATCTGCAATAAATATTACAAGCTCAAGTGCTTCAACTGCACCGACTAGCTATTATTATTTTTATTATGACATTGAAGTTGAAACCCCTTGTCAA
>CACOJQ010000009.1 GCA_902627575.1 uncultured Bacteroidota bacterium | reverse complement strand
TTCATGTTTCCTGGCACCTCTGACGCTGACTTCCCAGCACAAGAGTGGACTGAAGTTACAGCAGGAAACGTGCCAGCAGACAGACGTTTTTTACAGTCTGCAGGACCTTTTACTTTAGAGCCAGGAGCTGTCAACACCATTACAACTGGAGTAGTATGGGCAAGAGCTAAATCTGGAGGTCAGACAGCTTCAATACAATTGTTAAAAATTTATGACAGAGAAGCACAAGCCTTATTTGATAATAACTTTAATATTCTTAACGGACCGGATGCCCCTGATTTAACTATTAGAGAACTTGATAAAGAATTGATTTTTACATTATCAAACAGTGGTTCATCAAATAACATTAATGAGTCTTATTCAGAAAAAGATCCCTATATCACAAAGCCATATAATTTGGCTAATTCACCAAACTATGAGTTTCAAGGCTATTTAGTTTACCAATTGAGAGACGAAACAGTCTCAGTTACAGATTTATCAGATCCTGATAAAGCAAGACTAATTTACAGATCTGATTTAAAAGATGATGTTAAAGGAATTGTTAATCATTACTTAGATCCTATATTAGGAGTTTATACACCTGTAGAAGAAGTAGCCTCTATATTGAGTGAAGGAGTAATAGGATCAGTTGATAATGGAGTTGAGTATTCTTTTCAAATTACTGATGATAAGTTTGCTCTTGGAGATACAAGATTAGTAAACCATAAAACTTATTATTTTATGTCTTTGGCATATGGATATAATAGAGCTGAAGAAAATGCTTCACCTTATGACGTAAGTGACACAGCTTACGATGGAAGAAACCAACCTTATATTTCAGGCAGAAGAAATATTCAAGTTTATTCAGCAATACCTCACTTTATTGAATCTACAGGAACAATGTCAGCTTCAACATATGGGGACGGGGTGGAAATAACAAGAATTGAGGGCCAAGGAAATGGAGGATTCTCACTTGAGTTGACAGAAGAAACTGTAGAAGAGATTCTAAATTCTCCAGATCACCGAAGCCTTAATCCAAGGTACCAACAAGGAAAAGGTCCAGTGTCAATAACTGTAGTAGACCCTCTAAAAATACCAGAAGGTAATTTTACATTTAAATTAATGAATCCTAACTTAACTTCTAACGGAGCTGTAGTTTCATATGGGAGGTGGGAATTAATTAATTCTGATGATGGAAATTTAGTAGCTTCTGCAAATGATGATATAACAATTGGCTCTGATAAATATATTTCAAGTCTTGGGCTAAATGTTAGAGTTATTCAGGCTTTAAATCCAGGATCTGATCCAACAAATATTGATAACAATGGGTTACTTTCTGGCACTATTGAGTTTGAAGATATGAATGATAGATGGTTGAGTGGTATTGCTGACAGAGATGATGAATCTCAATTTTTTAGTGTTTGGGGATTTAATTGGATTAGATCTGGAACATACACAAACGACAATGATGGGCAATTAAGTGATTATGGTAATGCCACTGAAGATCCCAACGGTATATTTGAAAGTGCTGTTATTCAAAATAATGTTGTTGCATCTCCTTTCGGTTCATTTGAGTGGTCAGGAGGAACTTGGGCACCATACAGATTTGCATCATATTTTAATGATGGTCCTGGACTTCAAAGCTCAATAACTAACCTGGCAAAATTAGAAAATCTAAATTCTGTTGACGTTGTAATTACTGATGATACATCACTTTGGAGTAGAGTATGTGTAGTTGAGGCTCAGGATGACCCTACTTTATCAATTGGTGGCCAAACAAAAATGGGTTTACGTAATTCTCCTTCAGTAGACAAGCAAGGAAACCCTGATGGAAGTGGGACACAAGGACTTGGTTGGTTTCCTGGATACGCAATTGATATTGAAACTGGAGAAAGGTTGAATATAATTTTTTCTGAAGATTCATGGCAAACTTCAGAAAATGGTAACGATATGTTGTGGAATCCAACTGGAAAATTAATTACGGATGACTTCCCAGTATATGATGGCCAAGAATTTTCAGGAGGCAACTATTTACTTGGAGGAAAACATTATATATATGTAGTTAAAGGCGAGTCTTGGGTTAAAGGAACAGACGACTATATTAACGATATATCTAATTGTGACTTTCCACCAAATTATGATGAGTCAAACTGGATATATGCCCTACTTTCTGAAAATACACTGCAAGGAAAATGGGCAGTATTTAAAAATGTAACATGGGTAGGATCATCTTTGTTAGCTCCAGGAAGGTCATTAAACTTATCAAATAAAGCGACAGTTAAATTACGTGTAACAAAGCCTTACAAGCAATACGAAAGTGTTTTATCAAATAAAATTTTAGATAAAACTATGCCTTTAACAATAGGAAACACATATGTTGTTGCATATGAAAATGCTGCTACTACATGGGGTGGAAAAAAAGTAACATATGATGGCGTAGATTATGAACCTGGAGAATCTTTTGTAGCAAATGGCCCAACTAATTTAAGTGGTTCAACTTCAACAAAAGCAAGGATCATTGAGGCTAACTCTTTGAATAGTTTTAATCCAGCCTACAACTTTAGTACAGAAAGTATAGTTTCTGTTAGTAGCGTAGACATAGCTTTAGATGCTATGGAGTCTGTAAATGCAGTTCCAAATCCTTACTATGGTTATTCTTCATATGAGATTAATCAGCTAGATAATAGAGTTAAAATTACTAATTTACCAAAGAGGGCTACTATTAAAATATTTACTGTTTCCGGAACTTTGGTGCGAACATTGAGTAAAGATGATAATATGACATCAATAGATTGGGATTTAAAAAATGATTTTGGAATACCAATTGCTTCAGGCTTATATATGATTCATGTTAGAGCTAAATTATGGGATTCAGATGCAAATGCATATGTTGAGAAAGATAAAGTTATAAAATGGTTTGGGGCGTTGAGGCCTATCGATTTAGATACTTTCTAATTAAAATAAATGATTTTTAAAATTGACAGATATGAAACAAATTAATAATATTAGCAAAGTATTTATAATATTTTGTTTTTTACTTTTAGCTATTAGTTATGGTTATGCAGGTAACCCACAAAGAGCCGGTCAAGCAGGAGCATCAGAACTTTTAATAAATCCTTGGGCACGTACATCTGGTTGGGGAGGAGCTAATGTTGCAGGTGTTCGCGGCTTAGAAGGGATATATTCCAATGTTGCTGGCTTAGCTTTTACAGAGAAGACTGAATTAATTTTTTCTCAAACATCATGGTTGCAATATGGAAGTAAGATGTTTAGTACAGATCATGCTGTAAGTAATATAAGCTCTTTTGGGATATCTCAAAGAGTTGGAGAGTCAGGCGCGTTAGGTTTTGCTGTTATGAGTATGGATTTTGGTAATATTGAAATAACAACTGTGGATTTGCCAGACGGAGGTATTGGAACATATTCGCCAAGATTTATGAATCTTGCGTTATCTTACGCAAAGATATTTTCTAACAGCATATATGGAGGTGTTACTATGAAAGTTATTTCAGAGCAAATTTCTAATGTTGGAGCAAGTGGTGTAGCTTTGGATGCAGGTATACAATATGTTACCGGATCTGCGGATAATTTAAAGTTTGGTATTTCTTTAAAAAATGTGGGGCCTAGGATGTCTTTTAATGGTGATGGTCTTTCTTTTCGTGGGTTTGTTGGAGACGAGGATGATTATAAAATGACTGTTGAACAAAGGTCTTCAGAGCTTGAATTACCTGCCTTGCTAAATATAGGAATGTCCTATGACATCAATATAAATAGACATAGAATTACTGGGGCTGGAACTTTTACTTCTAATTCATTTCAAAAAGATCAATACAGACTTGGAGGTGAATATTCATATAGAGATATGCTGATGTTACGTTTAGGTTATACTTATGAGGAAGGAATTCGTACACCAAGCACCAGAACAACTGCGTTACGGGGCCCTTCTGGAGGTCTTACTATTGAACTGCCTATGGGCGAAAATGGATCAACATTTGGTTTAGATTATTCTTACAGACATACAGACCCTTTTCAAGGATCTCACACTATCGGTGCAAGAATTAATTTATAATTCTTTTTAACAAGTTTTTAGAAACCAAAAAATTATTTTCTTTTTTATTAATAAGATTATTATGAGTATTATATATTTATCAAAGCAAGGTTTAGATAACCTAAAATCAGAACTGAATAAACTTAAATCAATTGATCGTCCTAATATTATAAATCAAATTGCTGAAGCTAGAGACAAAGGAGATTTATCTGAAAATGCTGAATATGACGCTGCAAAGGAAGCTCAAGGATTACTTGAGGCAAGGATTGCTAAATTAGAAAGTGACATTGCAAACTCGAGAGTTTTGGATAAGGTTACAGATACTTCAACTGTACACTTATTAACTCAAGTCGTTATAAAGAATTTACAAAATGGATTAGAAATGAGTTATGCAATTGTATCTGAATCAGAAGCTGATTTTAAAAATCACAAAATTTCAGTCGAATCTCCAATTGGAAAGGGTTTGATGGGAAAATCCGTTGGTGAGATTGCAAGAATAGAGGTCCCAAATGGAACAATTGAGTTTGAAGTAATGCATATTAGCTCATTATAATGCCAAGTATTTTCACACAAATTATAAATAGAAAGCTGCCTGCTTATATAATTGCTGAAGATAATGATCATATTGCATTTTTAGATATAAACCCAATTGCGTATGGTCATGTACTTGTTGTCCCAAAAGAAGAAGTAGATTATATTTTTGACATTAACGATGCATGTTATATTAAACTTTTTTGCTTTGCAAAAAAAGTTTCTGTGGCTATGAAAAAAGCTATTAGTTGTCAAAGGATTGGTATTTCTGTAATTGGAATAGAAGTTCCTCATGCTCACATTCATTTGATTCCTTTAAATAGCATGTCTGATATTAATTTCGAAAAGGAAAAGCTATCAATATCTAAAACTAGGATGCAGGAAATAGCAGAGAAAGTAAAAGTATTTATTTAATTTTCTTTGGATTTTTTTGTATAAATGATTTCCAGCTGGAATAGCTTTTATTTTTATGATCATGTCTTTGAAAATGGTGACAAACCGCTGCTGCTAAGCCATCACTTGCATCTAAATTCTTTGGCATTTCAGTAATATTTAATATTGACTTTAACATTAATGCTACTTGTTGTTTACTTGATGTACCTTTTCCTGTGATCGCCATTTTAATCTTTTTTGGAGCATATTCAAAAATAGGTATATTTCTATATAATCCTGCTGACATAGCAACACCTTGTGCTCTTCCTAATTTTAGCATAGATTGTACATTTTTACCAAAAAAGGGGGCCTCTATTGCTAATTCATCTGGCTTATACTCATCTATCAAATTTAATGTTCGTTCAAATATTTTTTTTAACTTTAGTTCATGAGAAGATAATTTTGTTAAATTAATAACTCCCATTTGAATCATGATCAATTTTTGCTTTTTTACATGAATTAATCCATACCCCATAAGACTTGTCCCCGGATCAATACCTAATATTATTTTATCAGTTTGCAATTGTTATATTTGTATACAAACATACTCAATGAAATCTAAACAAGCTATTAGCTTCTTGTTAAAAATATCAATTGTTGCCTTAGCATTATTTTTTTTGTATGACCAATTAAATTCCAATGCAAGTTTTAAGAAATTTGATTTAAATAATATTTTGTTGACTTTAAAAAACAACTTTTCAGTTTTGGTGCTAGTTATTTTTTTAATGTTTTTAAACTGGTATGTTGAATCTTTAAAATGGAGATTTTTAGTTTCTAAAATTGAAAAAATATCAATAAAAACATCACTGAGAGCAGTATTTTCAGGTATTACAGTTTCCTCTTTTACCCCCAACAGAGTTGGGGAGTACGCGGGAAGAGTTTTTTGCCTAAAACATGCAGATCGAATTCAAGGAGTTTTAATAACAGTTATTGGTTCAATGGCACAACTAATTATAACTATTGTCTTTGGCTTAATCGGAATTTTATTACTGCCAAATTTAATGCCATCTTTTGATTCATTTATTAATGATTTAGAATTCTCATATCCCATAATTTTGTTTGTTGTTATACTATTATCTGTTCTTCTTGTTTTATTGTTTCTAAACGCTTCAGTCTTTACTGTTCTTCTTTCTAAGTTTAGGTTTTTAAAAAAATTTTCAAAATACAGTAAAGTTTTTTCATTTTATAGTTCATCTGAATTACTAGAAGTATTACTATATTCATTTGCTAGGTATATTATATTTACTGCTCAATATTTTATTCTTTTAAATATTTTTTCAGTTGAAGTGTCTTATATCAATTCAATGATTTTAATTACTACTATGTTATTTGTTATTTCTGTAATCCCTACAATTGCCATAGCTGAAGTTGGTATACGTGGTTCTGTTGCTTTATATTTATTTAGTTTGTTATCCAATAATTCAATTGGTATTTTATCAGCTACCTTTTGTTTGTGGATTATTAACTTAGTTCTGCCGGCACTAATCGGCATTATTTTTATTTTTACTCTAAGATTTTTTAGAAAATAATGCAAACTATTTTTTATATTATTTTAATAGCATATGCTTATCAAATTTTAAGATATAAAATTGGTTGGAGTTTAATAAAGCCACTTGAAAAAAAAACATATAGACCAACAGTTAGTGTGATAGTTGCTTTAAGAAATGAAGAAAAAAATATTAATAACTTACTTGAATTTTTGAAAAATCAAAATTATAGTAATAAAATTTTAGAGTTTATTTTAGTTAATGACCATTCTTCAGATAATACTCTTTCATTATTACATAAATCAAATATAGAAAATTTGAGAATTATTAATTTAAATGACGATGAGTATGGAAAAAAAACAGCAATAATGAAAGCGGTTAATATTGCAAATGGAGAAATTATTTTAGCTACTGATGCAGATTGTAGTTTTGATATTAACTGGGTATCAAGTATGATTTCTTATTTCCAAAATCCAGATGTGCATTTAGTTTCAGGGCCAGTTATATATCATAAAAAAAATAGTTTTTTTCAGAAACTACAGTGTTTGGAATTTGTTTCATTAGTTGCATCTGCTGCTGGTTCTGTTGGTATCAATAACGCTATTTTTTGTAATGGAGCTAATATGGCATATAGAAAAAAGTCCTTTCTAAAATTAAATGATTTCAATGATAGTCCCTCTCCTAGTGGAGATGATGTTTTTTTACTGCATAGTATTAAGTCTAGAAATAATAAATCTATTGTTTTTGCAAAAGAAAAAAATGCTATTGTAACTACAGATAGTCAACCCTCAATATCATCTTTTATAAATCAAAGAAAAAGATGGGCTTCTAAAAGTACTCTTTATAAAGATGTTGCTAGCACCTATGTTTCTTATTTAGTTTTTTTTACAAATTTAGTTTTCGTATTTTTATCAATAATGTCTTTTTTTAGCACAAACTTTTTTATTTCCTTTATTTTATTTTTTGTTGTTAAGTCTATTGTGGATTTTTTATTACTATTTCCAGTTCTCAAATTCTTCAACAGAATTGATTTAGCTAAATTGATTTTTCCTTTTGAGTTATTCTATTCTTTTTATATTGTTATTATTGCTTGTTTATCTTTTTATAATTCATTTGAGTGGAAGGGTAGAAAGTATAGATAAATTTATGAATTATATATCACTAAATAAAATAGCATGGCTTAAATTAAGGAAAAACAAGCTAGCTTTTTTTTCATTTTGCTATATTTTATTTTCAATATTTGTTGCATTATTTGTTGTTTTAATAAGTCCTGATAATTCTCCAAATGCAAATGAAATGCATATTCAGATAGCAAAAAAAAAGCCATTAACAGAAGTTAAATTTTTGCATATAGCTGAAGAAAATGAAGTTCACAGTTCTTTTTTAAAATCTTTTTTTGTAGGAGTTGAAAAAAACTATAAAAGAATTCCAATCAATTACTATAAAAAGTTGGATTTTCAAAAGTATTCAGATTCATTAAAATCTGTACTTTCTTTTGACGACAATAAAAAAATATTAGAGTACTGTGTATATGGATCTAATAAAAAAATTGTACACATAGGTGATTATGAAATTATTTCACAAAAATTTTGGCTTGGAACTGACAAATTTGGAAGAGATTATTTAAGTAGAGTTCTTCACGGGACTAGAATCTCACTTTCAGTTGGTCTAATTTCGGTATTTATTTCTTTGATTATTGGTATAACACTTGGCTTGCTAGCAGGCTATTTTAGAGGATTTATAGATAATGTAATTATGTGGTTAGTAAATGTAATCTGGAGTATACCAACATTATTAATGGTTATAGCAATAACTTTAGCTTTAGGAAAAGGTTTTTGGCAAGTATTTATTGCTATTGGTTTCACAATGTGGGTTGAAGTAGCAAGGGTGGTAAGAGGTCAAGTTTTAATAGTAAGAGAGTTAGAGTACATCCAAGCAGGTAAGGTTTTAGCATACAAATCTTATAGAATTATATTTAAACATATTTTGCCAAATGTACTAGGGCCAATTATTGTGATCTCAGCTGCTAACTTTGCTTCAGCTATTTTAATAGAATCAGGACTTTCCTTTTTAGGTATAGGCGCTCAGCCGCCGATAGCTAGCTGGGGAAATATGATTAAAGACCATTATTCATATATAATTATGGATAAAGCATACTTAGCTATTGTGCCCGGAATTGCTATAATGTCTTTTGTTTTGGCATTCATGCTATTAGGAAACGGGCTTAGAGAAGTTTTTGATGTAAAAAAAACCAACAATTAAAATAATAATAATCCACTCACAAAAATTAAAGTTCCAATAAAAAGTAGCATCAAAGTATATGGCAGTATTTCTTTTGCTTTTAAGTCAGTTATTGCCAGTAAAGGAAGCGCCCAAAATGGTTGAAGCATATTTGTAATTTGATCACCATATGCTAGTGCCATTACACTTTTTTCAATATTTATATTAAAGCTTGAAGCCTTTATAGCTTCAACAATAATTGGTCCTTGTATTGCCCATTGTCCTCCACCACTTGGAACAAAAATATTAACAATTCCAGCGCTGGCAAAGGTTAAAATAGGAAATGTCTTTTCATCAGAAATTGAAACAAAAAAATTAGACATTATTTCAACTAATCCTGATTCAGTCATGATTCCCATTATTCCAAAATAAAGAGGAAATTGAATTAAAATACCAGAAGTACCTCCAATTGATTGTTGTATCGATTTTAAAAAATTAGAAAATGTTTGATGCATCAGTATACATAAACCAAGAAGTAGAAAATTTATGTAATTAGGTGTTATTATGCTTAAAGATGTGTATTGAGGAAGTATAAAGGTTTTGTAAATAATAAAACAAATTATAATACCTCCAAAAATTGATGCTAACATTTTACTGTGGTCTAATTTTTCAATACCATATTTTTGAGTTTTTTCTGACTTTTCTATTTTCTTGGCTGAAATATTAATAATATGAGCTTTACTTTTTTTACCTATAAAATACATGGCTAGAGGTAATATTATGATAAGTAAAATTGAAATTGTTATGTTCATAGTAGAGAAAATAGTATCCTCTTGAGATATTACACCAATTTGTTCTGCTAGAAAATGTCCCTCTTCAGCAATCTTAATTGGAGCAGAACCTGAAATACCTCCATGCCAAACCATCATTCCAGAATAGCCGGCTGCTCCAATTAGGGGATAATTTAGCTTAATACTATTTTTACTAGCATATTCTCCAACTTTTCTCGCAAAAATTGCACCAAAAACTAGTCCTAATCCCCAATTAAAAAATGAGACTAAAATGGTTGAAAATGTAATGATAGCAGCTGAGGTTGAAGTATTTGAGCAATAGTTTAGAATCTTAGAAATCAAGTTTTCAATAGGACGACTTAATGCAAGTGTATGCCCAAGAACTAACATTAACATCATCTGAATTGCAAACTCTAACAGTTTGGAGTTCCAAATCCCTTGTTCCCAAAAATCTAAGATTTGCAAAAAATAGCTACCCTTTTGTTTTGGCTCAGTAATGAATAAAGCCAGTAAAATAGTTACAAAGGTTAATAATACTGCAATTGTGAAGGGAGCAGGTAAAAAACTTTTTAAATTATTTTTTTTTACCATTTAGAATGGCAAATCATCATCATCATTAGATGGAGTATTAAATTCTGTAAAACTTTCTTCTTTTTCTGTGGATTCACTACTTAGGCTTTCTATTTTCCAAGCGTCAATATTATGAAAGTATCTGCCATTATATTCTTTTGAAGATAAATTAAAAGATACTTTGATATGTTCTCCTTCATCATGATGGTTTAATAGTTCAATTTTTTCATCTCCAAATAGTTGAAAACATATTTCGGGATTATACTGAGATCCAGTATCTAATATAAACGTTTGTTTTTTCCATTCATTTCCTGCCTTTGATGTTCCACTTTCAATACTTAGTTTTCTACTTAATTTTCCTGTAATTGTTAAACTCATATTATTTAATTAAATTTATACAAACTTACTTAATTTTATATCCTTAAAAATCTTTAAAGTTGATTTTATGCATTAATGTTAAAAAATAATATCTTTGTCTCGTTGCGGGTGTGGCGGAATTGGTAGACGTGCTAGACTTAGGATCTAGTGCCGCAAGGCGTGGGGGTTCGACTCCCTTCACCCGCACAATTTTCTTTTATTTCAATAACATAATCTAGTAAACTTTCAATACATATCTTACTTTTTATCAGATAAATAAGTGTATTTTCGCACGCTAAAAAATAATGTATGAAAATTACAACCAAAGACTCAAAGAATCAAACCTTAATAATTACTGTAGATATTATCAAATCAGACTATATCGATTCTGTAAGTAAAGTTTTAGAGGACTATAGAAAAAAAGTTCAAATTCCTGGATTTCGAAAGGGCAAAGCTCCAATGGGTATCATTAAGAAGCAATATGAAAAACCAGTTTTAATCGACGAAATTAACAAGTTGGTTCAGCAAGAATTATACAAATATATATCTTCTGAAAAAATAGAAACTTTGGGTTCTCCTCTTCCAATTGACAATGAGATAGATTGGGATAACAGTAGAGATTTTGTTTTTAAGTATGAAGTTGGTATAACTCCAACAATTGAAGTTAATATTACGCACAAGGATAAACTTGATTATTATAAAATAAAAGTTGAGAAGAAAGTAGTTGATAATTATTGTAATGATATTGCCAGAAGACACGGAAAGATGAGTAGTGTTGCAAAATCAGATAATGGTGATTTGATTTTTTGTAGTATTGAACAAGTAGATTTCAGCGGAAAAGTATTAGAGGATGGTATTAAAAATGATGCCACTGTTTCAATGGATTATATTAAAGAAGATAAGATTAAAAAAATGTTTTGCAACTTAAAAGTTAATGATACACTAATTATAAATGTTAAAAAAGCATTTTCTAACATCTCAGATTTATCAGCGATGCTTGCAGTAGACCAAAATACTGTTAATAACTTGGAATATAATGAATTTAAATTCTCAGTAAAAAACATAAATAGATTAAAACCTGCTAATTTAAACACAGATTTGTTTGATAAAGTGTATGGGAAGGGTAAAGTGAAAACAAAAAAAGAATTTGAAAACAAAGTAAAAGATGAAGTGCAATTACAATTTGACAGTGAAAGTGATCGTATGCTAAAAAATGATGTCGTAAATTATTTAATGAAGAAGTTTGATTTTAATTTGCCTAATGATTATCTTAAAAATTGGTTATTAAAAACATCAGACAAGAAAATTTCAATGGATCAAATTGAAAAAGAATATGATATGTACTCTAAGAGCTTAAAGTGGCAATTATTAGAAAATAATATTATTAAAAAAAATGAAATTAAAGTTGTAGATGATGAAGTGCTTGAGCACACAAAAAAAATGATTAAGTTACAGATGAAACAGTATGGTCAGCCTGAAGGAGATGATAAGCAATTAACAGAAATAGCAAATAATGTACTGAAAAATGAGAAGGAAAAGAAAAAGATTTATGATCATCTTTATGATGAGAAAACATTAGGGTTATACAAAGAGCAGTTTAAATTAAAAGAAAAAATTATCACTTATGATGATTTTGTTAAATTAGCGACAGAAAAAAACCAAAATATTTAATATGAATTATTCCAAAGAATTTGAAAAATATGCAACTAAAGAAAAGGGTATAAGTAGTTTGCATCTATCTGAATTTAAGTCAGTTTATGGCAACTATATATCTCCAACTATTATTGAAGAAAGACAAATGAATATTGCAAGCATGGATGTTTTTTCTAGATTAATGATGGATAGAATTATTTTTTTGGGAGTACCTATTAATGATTACGTTGCTAATATAATTCAGGCACAATTATTATTTCTTGAGTCTGTGGATGCAAAAAAGGATATTTTAATTTATCTTAATTCACCAGGAGGAAGTGTTTATGCGGGACTTGGTATTTATGATACAATGCAGTATATTAATCCTGATGTTTCAACAATATGTACAGGAATGGCAGCGTCTATGGGTGCGGTTTTATTATGCGCTGGAGCTAAATTTAAAAGAAGTGCATTAAAACATTCAAGAGTAATGATACATCAACCACTTGGTGGAGCGCAAGGGCAAGCTTCAGATATAGAGATTACAGCCAACGAGATTAAGAAACTTAAAAATGAATTATATGATATCATTGCTCAGCATTCTGGTCAAGATTTTGATAAGGTGTGGTCTGATAGTGATCGAGACTACTGGATGACTGCTGAAGAGGCAAAGGAATATGGAATGATTGATGAAGTTTTAGAGAGAAAAAAATAATGTCAGAAGTTGAAAAAGTCAATTGTTCATTTTGCGGTAAGAACAAGCAAGATACAAATATTTTAATAGCTGGAAACTCCGCCCATATTTGTGATCTGTGTATTCAGCAAGCACATGAGATTGTTAAAGAAGACTTTGTTTCAAAAAATTCAATTATTGATGATTTTAAACTGCTCAAGCCTAAAAAGATCAAAGCTTATTTAGATGATTTTGTTATTGGCCAAAATGATGTGAAAAAAGTCATTTCTGTTGCTGTTTACAATCATTACAAGAGAATACTTCATTTAGAAAATGATCAAGATAATATTGATATTGAAAAGTCAAATATTATTATGGTCGGTAGGACAGGTACAGGTAAAACCTTAATTGCTAAAACGATAGCTAAACTATTAAATGTCCCATTTTGTATTGCTGACGCAACAGTTTTGACTGAGGCAGGTTATGTAGGTGAAGATGTTGAAAGTATTTTAACAAGACTACTTCAAGCAGCTGACTATGATATTTCAAAAGCGGAACGAGGGATAGTATTTATTGACGAAATTGATAAAATAGCGCGTCGAGGCGATAATCCCTCAATAACAAGAGATGTTAGTGGAGAGGGAGTACAACAGGCAATGCTCAAGCTTCTAGAAGGAACGATAGTAAATGTACCACCTCAAGGAGGAAGAAAACATCCTGATCAGAAAATGATAGCGTTAAACACAAATAATATTTTATTTATAAGTGGTGGTGCTTTTGATGGTATTGAACAGCATATTTCAAAGAGAATGAACACCAGATCCATTGGATTTAGATCAATTAAAGAAGATGATTTAGATGCACAAAATATTTTAAAATATATTTCTCCTGCTGATTTAAAATCATTTGGACTTATTCCTGAATTAATTGGAAGAATGCCAGTAGTATCTTACTTAAATCCGTTAGATAGTGAAGCTCTTAAAAGAATTTTAGTTGAACCAAAAAATGCTTTGATCAAACAATATCAAAAATTATTTGAAATAGAAGGAATAATATTGACTTTTGATCGAAAAGCTATTGATATTATAGTAAACAAAGCTATAGAATTTAGCTTAGGGGCAAGAGGGTTACGATCAATATGTGAAACTATTATGTTGGACTTGATGTATAATGCGCCATCCGATAAATCAAAAAAAGAAGTAAGGATAACAGCAACATATGCCAAAAATCAGATATCAAAATTGCCATTTACCAATTTAGATGCAGCCTAATTAATATTCTATTACTAAAGGATAAGTTTCTTCATCAGTAACAACATCTATATTACAGTTACATGTAGAATCACCGTAATAAATAGTTCTAGTTGGATAGCTATCAGGAGATATTTTTGAGCTTCCACTTGTTATCACACAATATGCTAAACAGCTTAGATCCATATGCAACGGGTCTATTATTTCAACAGAAAAATCATTACCATTAGCAGCATTACCAGTTGAAATACCAGTAATTCTATAAATATCATCTGAATAATCTAAGTATGTTTCACCTCCAGCAATTAATTCTCTTATTCTGTTTGATTGCCAGTTAATAATACCATTTTCAGTGTTTATACTAGCATTATTCACATCAATATTATAGAATAGGTTTTGACTGTTGTTTTTGCCATTGTTTGTAACAATCATTTCACCTTGAATCAATTTATTATTTATATAAAAATTATCAAAAGTTGTAGTAATGACAGAAAGTGAATCTCTATAATTTCCTGAAAAGGTAACATTTATTATTCCTTTTCTTAGTTTATTGTTGTAAAGATAGTTAGTATTTCCAAAATTAATTAAAAGAGTATCAATATTTGAAGTGTCATTATTCAACATAGTAAATTTAGGATATTGATTTCCTTTTTTATTATTAGAAATTCCATATTCAACAATTCTCAATACGTCGTTAAAAATACTTTCTGCTATCAAATTATCTTGTGATGCTTGAGTGCTATTGAGTTCTGGAGTTAAAATTACTTCATCTTCTGTGCATGAGTAGAACACAAATAAAAGAGTAAATATGATGACAAAATATTTCATATCTTTTTTCGTAAAATTAATTATTTTTTTCAAATATTAAAAAGCTAAAGCTGTATCTGTGTTTTGCATCAGCTTCATGTTCAATCCTATTTATTTCTTTCCATTTTTGGTGTAATTTAGGAAAAAATGTATCCCCAGCAAATTTATGATGTATTCTAGTAAGATATATTCTGTCAACTAAATCTTCTTGTAGCGCAAGCTTATATATTTCTCCTCCTCCGATGATAAATGGCTCTTTATCATTATTTTTTTTTGCTATTTCTATCGCTTTTTTTATTGAGTCAACTACTAAGCAATCTTTTGCAATATAATTTCTATTTCTAGTAATGATAATATTAGTTCTGTTAGGAAGTGGTCTATATTTATGGGGTATAGACTCAAAATTTTTACGTCCCATTATTACATGATGATTTTTTGTTGTTTCTTTAAAAAAATTCATGTCAATTGGAAGGGTCCATATTAGATCGTTATTTCTACCAATAACATTGTTTTCACATGCAGCAACAATTATTGAAACTCTCATGATTTTTTTCTCATTTTATATTTAACACCTCTTTTTTCTAAATAATCTTTAATTTCTTTAAAGTGATTGCCAAGATATTCTGGAGGAGAGATACCTATTTGATTATATTTTTGATTTATAACCAAATTTGCAACAGCTGTGCATGTAAATCCAGTAGTTCTAGCCATAGATATAGTATCATCTTTAAATTTATCTAATAAATTATATTGATATTCTACTTGTTTATGATTTTCAAACCCTTTTATAATTATTCTCATTACAGTAAAATCTTTGTCACCTTCTTTCATTTTCCATTTTGGGAATAATAATTTAGCGGTCATATCTATTGGTCGTATTACATGACCATTTACATCAATTTCATCATATGAAAAGAATCCACTTTCTCTAAGAACTTTTAAATATTCAACACATCCAGGGTATCTTAAAGTTTTTTCAATCATGTTTGGAACATGAGGCATAGTTTTTATTAATGTTCTAAGGCCATCGGAGTTCCAGCTTTCTAGTGTTCCTATTTCATCAAAATTTACTAACTCAGTGTCAGAAAGGGCTTCTTTGATTATTAGTGATGAATTTTGAACATATCTGGCAGGCCTGATATATTCTTCAATTACATCAATTGGGGAAAATACCGCTTGGTATTCATATGGCCATTCTCTTTTTTCAGGTAATCCTCCAACTAAGCATTCATAGTCGGTTATTTTCATATTTTTATCATGATAACCAAAAATAATATTTCCCATTCCTGGAGCTACTCCACAATCCATTATCGCAATTACTTTATTTTGTTTTGCCAATTTATCAAGACCAAAAGGATCTTCAGGATAAAAGGAAATATCAACAATATTCTTTTTAGATTCAATTACATCTCTCATCATTTTATAGCCCATAAAACCAGGAACAGCGCCAATGACTAAATCAAAATCAGCTATTAGTGATTTTAGTTTTTTTGTATTTGAAATATCTTCACAAATAGTTTTTATATTTTTTAATTTACTTAAATTTTCATTTGATATATCTACGCACGTTACATCGTGGTGAACTGCTAAATCTCTAGCCATTACGCCACCTACTAAACCCGCCCCCAAAACAATTATATTTGCCATTACACTGCTACTTTTCCTTTTATATGTGGATGATATTCATAATCAAACAATTCAAAATCATCAAATTTGAAATCAAAGATATCTTTTACAACTGGATTTATTTTCATTTTAGGTAACTTTTTACAGTCTCTTGATAATTGCAATTTAACCTGTTCAAAGTGATTAGTATAAATATGAGCATCACCTAAAGTGTGTATAAATTCTCCAAGTTTAAGATTACAAACTTGTGCTATCATCATTGTAAGTAAAGCATATGAAGCAATGTTGAAAGGAACTCCTAAGAAAATATCAGCACTTCTTTGATACAGCTGACATGATAGTTTGTTATTTGCTACGTAAAACTGGAAAAAAGCATGGCAGGGAGGTAAAGCCATATGATCAATTTCTCCAACATTCCATGCGCTGACAATAATTCTTCTACTATTTGGGTTATTTTTTAATGCATTTATTGTTTGTTGAATCTGATCAATGTGTTTGCCATCTGGTGTTGGCCAGCTTCTCCACTGATATCCATATACATGACCAAGGTCTCCTTTTTCATCTGCCCATTCATCCCAAATACGAACTCCATTATCTTTAAGATATTTAATATTTGTATCGCCCTTTAAAAACCAAAGTAGTTCATGGATGATAGACTTTAAATGTAGCTTTTTAGTAGTAATACAAGGAAACCCCTCAGACAAATCAAATCTCATTTGATAACCAAAGATACTTTTTGTCCCTGTACCTGTCCTATCTTCTTTTAGCGTACCTTCTTGCATCACTTTATCCATTAAATCTAAATATTGTCTCATATATTTAATTTATTTCTTAAGTTTATTCATATCAATTTTTATAAAATAACTCCTTCTAACTTTTTGATTTTAAATTATACTTCACATAAAATCAAAAAATCATTCCGACAATTACTGCAGTAAATAATGATGCTAATGTACCAGCTAATAAAGCTAAAAACCCTAGTTTAGATAAATCTCTTTTTCTAGAAGGTACAAGAGCACCTATTCCTCCAATTTGAATTCCAATGGAGGCAAAATTGGCAAAGCCACATAAGATATATGTAGCAATGATAATAGATTTATACTCTACAAAAGCTCCTACGCTTTTCATTTCTCCTAAAGATACATAAGCTACAAATTCATTTAGTACAGTTTTCTCTCCTAATAACTGTCCTACTAGAAACATATCCTCTTTACAAACACCCATTAGCCAAGCTAAGGGGGCTCCTATATATCCTAGAATCATATTTAAAGATAACTCAGAGTATTGCGTGTTTTCAGATATTAAAGAATTTATAGTTGTCCAATGTCCAATTTTCTGAAGCACAAAGTTAGACATAGATATTAAAGCAATAAACACTAGTAGCATTGCTCCAACATTTACTGCTAGCTTAATTCCGTCTGTTGTTCCTTTAGATATTGCTTCTAAAGCATTAGTTCCGATATTTTCTTGAGAAAGCTCAATCTTTTCTTCAAACTTTTCTTCTTCCGGCCACAATATTTTTGCTGCAATAACCGCTGCTGGGGCGGACATTACAGAAGCGGCTAATAAATGCTTTGCAAACATTATTTGTTGCGTAGGGTTATCGCCTCCTAAAAAGCCAATATAAGCTGCTAATACACCACCAGCTATAGTAGCCATGCCTCCACTCATCAAACATAAAATTTCTGACATTGTCATTTTATTCAAATAGGGTTTAACTAGAAGTGGTGATTCGGTTTGACCTAAAAATATGTTTCCAGCTGCAGCTACACTTTCAGGACCAGAAAGTCCCATAGATTTTTTCATAACCCAAGCAAATCCATAAATAATTTTTGGGATAATTTTCCAATAGTAAAACAAAGATGTAAGAGCAGAAAAGAATATTACAGTGGGTAATATCATCACAACAAAATTCATTAGAGGTGATTCAATAATACCACTACTAAATGATCTAAATAAAAACATAGTGCCATCTTGAGTAAAAGAAATAATCTTTGTGAATATTTTTCCAATAAACTCAAATGATGAAGAAACAAAAGGTACTTTTAAAACAAGAATGGCAAAAATAATTTGAATTATTAAACCTTTACCAATTAAAGTCCAGTCGATAGCTTTTTTGTTTCTGCTAAATAAAAATGAGATAAATAACAGTACTGAAATTCCTAACATCCCTCTTAAGATCGAGTTAATCGAAAATCCGCTTGAATGTTTATATGATTTTATTTCGTCAATTTTTTTACTATCCTTGATAAATGTGTAATTAATTTTATTTTCAGAAAGAGTTAATTGATTTTGTTTGACTTTTATTTTATATGTGCGGATAGTATCAATGTCTAAAAGATGCTGATAATCAGGAGCTTTTTCACCTGATAATCTTTTGTTTAAATAATAAAATGTTAGATCTAGTTTACTTGAATCTAAAGACCATCTACCTATTTTGTATTTTTTTACATCTTTTAGTTCATATAAAAAAGTTCCATCTTCATTAATAAGCATATAATCATCTTGGGCTACTGGTATTAAATTTTTATTACTCGAATCCTCAGAATATTTAATATTTTCAAAAAACCATTTGCCTGTAATGTCAATAGAGAATAAATTTGTATTGAAGAAAATAAATAATGAGATTATAAATATTTTTTTCATTTATTTTTCTCTCTTTTTCTTATTTCGTCTCTAATTCTTGAAGCTTTTTCATAGTCTTCTTCTTCAATAGCAATATTTAATAATTTTTTAAGTTTTTTTAGGCTTAAAGTAACAGATTTTTTATTTTTTTCATTTTTTTTATCTTCTATATCTATAGATTTATCTGTTTGTCTTGAACTATTTATTATGATACCTGCTCGTGTTAAAATATCTTCGTATGTAAAAATTGGGCACTTATATCTTAATGCAATTGCAATTGCATCCGATGTTCTTGCATCTATTGTTTCCTCTTGACCAGTATTGTTGTTTTTACAATAAAATGCAGCATGAAAAATGCCTTCAATTAATGTGTGGATTACTACTTTTTGAACAGTTAAATTAAATTTATCTCCAATTTTTTTGAATAAGTCATGAGTTAGAGGTCTATTTGGTTGAGAAGACCCTTCAAGAGCTATTGCGATAGATCGAGCTTCGCACCATCCAATAACAACTGGTAATTGTCTTTTACCAGTCAATTCATTTAATATCAAAACGTATGCGTTGTTTTGAGAATCACTTTGTTTAATAGCTGAAATGTCTAGTTGAATCAAATCCAAACTATCTTATTTTTTTTATTTCTTCAATCAACTTTGGAACTATTTCAAAAGCATCACCTACTATTCCGTAGTCCGCAGATTTGAAGAAAGGAGCTTCAGGATCAGTGTTAATTACTACCATTACTTTTGAGGAGTTAACACCTGCCAAATGTTGTATAGCACCAGATATGCCTATTGCAAAATATAGATTAGGAGCAACAGCTTTACCAGTTTGCCCAACGTGTTCATCGTGAGATCTCCATCCAATATCAGAAACAGGCTTGGAGCATGCAGTTGCAGCACCTAAAGTTTCTGCCAAATCTTCTATCATTTTCCAGTTTTCAGGTCCTTTTAAGCCTCTACCAGCAGAAACAATAATTTCAGCTTCAGCTAATGATAATTTTCCATTTGCAATTTCTTGCCCTTTAAATCTAATATTTTCAGAACTATTTATTGTTTTTTTCTCAATACTACAATTTTTATGATTTTCAATAACTCCATATGAATTTGAAGCTAGACAAATAATTGCTTTATCTGAATTAACTTTTACTTGTTCTATTGCTTTACTTGAAAAAGATTTTCGTTTTAAAGTTACAGGACTTACTTCTGAAGGTAATTCAATTACATTAGAAACTATACCAGCTTTAATTTTTGCACTAAGTCTTGAAGCAATCATTTTGGAAGTGTTTGTAGTTGCAAATACAATGATATTTGCATCAATACTATTTTCTGCTAAGAAATTACTTGTCGCTTCACTATCTCCTTTTTCAATTTGGTTACATGCAAGAACTTTTTCAGCCCCGTAGTTGCCTAATTTTGCTAGTTCTTCGCTACTTTCTTCTCCGAAAGAAATAGCGATAACGTTTGTTGATAACATTTTCGCAACTTCGCTTGCATATGAAACAGCTTCAAATGTACTTTTTCTAAATTTTTCTTCCCAACTCTCTGTATAAACTATTATTGACATTTTTTATTTTTTTTAAATTACTTTAGCTTCATTTTGAAGTAATGAAACTAGTTCAGATACATTTTCATTAGAAATAATTTTACAATCACCTCTTTCACTTGGTTTTTCAAAACTTATTGATTCAGTCAGAATATCATTCATTTTGGGTTCAATTACCAAAAGAGGTTTTGTTCTTGCTTGCATTATTCCACGCATGTTTGGTATTCGTAGTTCAGATTCTTCAACTAATCCTTTTTGTCCACCTATAATTATAGGTAAATCAATTTCAAGATTTTCTTTTCCACCATCAATCTCTCTGTAAAGATTTGCGGTATTTTGAGTTATACTTAATCCATTGCAAGCGTTTACAAATGGCCGATTTGTTAGTTCAGCAATTATTCCTCCAACGACTCCTCCATTATAGTCACTGGATTCTTTACCACAGATAATAAGATCAAATGTATTTTCACTGATATAGTTGCTAATTTCAACTGCTGTTGAATAACTATCTTTAGGAGACATATTCACTCTTACAGCTTCATCTGCACCAATTGCAAGAGCTTTTCTTATAACAGGTTCTATATTCAATTCTCCTACAGTTATTGTAGTTACTTTACCTCCATGTTTTTCTTTTAACATTATTGCTTTTGTTAATCCAAATTCATCATAGGGGTTAATTACAAACTGTACACCTGAAGAATCAAATTTGCTCCCATTATCTGAAAAATTAATTTTTGTTGTGGTATCAGGTACGCTACTGATACAAACTAAAATATTCATTTTTTTTTTATTTATGTTATTAATAAAGCAAATTTAATTAAAATGCTGCAAATAGAAATATTAATATCAATTTAAATATCAGAAGATTAATAATATTTGGCTATCTAATATTTCATTTATTTAAAAAGATTATTTTTGCAACCATCTTAATAAAAAGTTTAATATAAAATTAATAAAATGAAGTCATTTATGATTTATATACCAGCTATTTTAGCAGTAGTTGGATTAGTATATATGTTGGCAAAAAGATCTTGGGTAATGAAACAAGATGCTGGCGATGGTAAAATGAAAGAAATTTCTGATTACATTTATGAAGGAGCATTAGCGTTTTTAAGAGCTGAGTATAAATTATTGTCAATTTTTGTATTGATTGTTAGTGCTTTACTTTTTTTAGTTTCAACAATAGTAGAAACAACACATTGGATGATAGTAATTGCTTTTGTCTTTGGAGCTATTTTTTCAGCTTTTGCAGGTAATATAGGGATGAAGATTGCTACAAGAACTAATGTTAGAACAACTCAGGCAGCTAAAACATCTTTACCAAAAGCATTAAAAATTTCTTTTGGTGGAGGTACTGTTATGGGATTAGGTGTTGCTGGACTGGCTGTGCTGGGTTTAACTGGTTTTTTCATCTTCTTTTTCAATTACTTTTCAGGATTAGAAAATGCGATGTTAGTTACTTTAGAAGCATTAGCCGGTTTCTCATTAGGGGCTGAATCTATTGCATTATTTGCTCGTGTTGGAGGAGGAATTTATACAAAAGCAGCAGATGTTGGTGCAGATTTAGTTGGTAAAGTAGAAGCTGATATTCCTGAAGATGATCCTAGAAATCCAGCGACAATTGCAGATAATGTTGGTGATAACGTTGGTGATGTTGCAGGAATGGGGGCTGATTTATTTGGATCTTATGTTGCTACTGTTTTGGCCGCTATGTTGCTTGGTTATTATTTGATTGAGGATATGGCAAGTGTGGCTTTTGATCAAGTAGGAGGGATTCTTAATGGAGCAATATTGCTACCTATGGCAATAGCTGGTGCAGGAATTATTATATCTGCGATTGGAACTATGCTAGTAAAAATCAAAGATAACAATGCAAAGGAAAATAAAGTAATGGCTGCATTAAATGTAGGAAATATTACATCTATTATATTAGTTGCAATATCAAGCTATTTTTTGACAGTTTACATGCTCCCTAAAACAATGATAATGAACTTTTTTGGTGAAGGGATGCTTGAATTTACCTCACTAGATGTTTTTTATGCTTCATTAGTAGGTTTAGTAGTTGGAGGACTGATTTCTTCAGTAACAGAGTATTATACAGGACTTGGTAAAAAGCCCATACTAAAAATTGTTCAACAATCAAGTACAGGTGCAGCTACAAATATAATCTCTGGATTAGCGACTGGAATGATTTCAACTTTCCCTTCAGTTTTACTGTTTGCGGGAGCAATTTGGGCTTCATATGAATTTGCTGGTTTTTACGGTGTTGCAATGTCTGCATCAGCGATGATGGCAACAACAGCTATGCAGTTAGCAATTGATGCTTTTGGGCCAATCTCGGATAATGCGGGTGGAATTGCAGAGATGAGTGAGCAGGATCCTATTGTAAGAGAAAGAACTGATATTTTAGATTCAGTTGGGAATACTACAGCAGCAACTGGAAAAGGCTTTGCAATAGCTTCGGCAGCTTTGACTTCTCTTGCTTTGTTTGCTGCATACGTAACATTTACAGGCATTGATGGGATTAATATTTTTAAAGCTCCTGTTTTAGCTATGCTATTTGTTGGAGGTATGGTTCCTGTTGTTTTTTCTGCTCTTGCAATGAATGCTGTGGGTAAGGCAGCAATGGAAATGGTTTATGAAGTAAGGAGACAGTTTAAAGAAATTGCTGGAATTATGGAAGGTAAAGGCAAACCAGAATATGATAAATGTGTAGACATTTCAACAAAAGCATCACTTAAAGAAATGATGGCACCTGGACTAATGACAATTTTATTTCCATTAGCTATAGCATTTCTTCCCATGATTTTTGGTATGGATAATAAAGAAATTGCTGAAATGTTGGGTGGATATATGGCTGGTGTTACAGTAAGCGGTGTGCTATGGGCAATTTTTCAAAACAATGCTGGTGGAGCTTGGGATAATGCAAAAAAATCCTTTGAAGCCGGAGTTGAGATTAATGGGGAGATGACATATAAAGGCTCAGAAGCGCACAAGGCGTCTGTAACAGGAGATACTGTTGGAGACCCTTTTAAAGACACGTCTGGTCCATCTATGAATATTTTAATTAAACTGACTTGTTTAATTGGATTAGTTGTTGCTCCAATTCTAGGATCTCATTCATCTACAAGTGATTTGGATGCTCAAGTACAAGAAGAATTAAGTGTTGACATAAAAGAATTAAGCATGGAGGAAGAAGCCATGAAATATGTGGAAGATTGTGTGTGTCCTCAAATTGAATTGGATAAAGAAATCCAAATCAAATCAGATGAGCTTTTGAAAAAATATCCAATAGATAGTGAAGATTTTGAAAAATTAAGAAATCTTATTATGCAATATGCGCAAGAAAAAAACTGTGTGCAATAAATCTATTAAAATTTTTAAATAGACAAAAAAAGCCGAGAAAATATTTTCTCGGCTTTTTAATTATTTGAATGAAAGATCTTTAAGATTAAAACAGACCATTTATTTTTGCATCTATTTTTTCAATCACCTTGCTTAAATCTTCATCTTTATCTGCGTAATTTAAATTGTCTACATCAATAATAAGTAAATTACCTTTGTCATATTCTCCAATCCAAGCCTCATAACGCTCATTTAATCTTGTTAAATAGTCGAGTCTAATACTATTTTCGTATTCTCTACCTCTTTTTTGTATTTGCTCAACTAAAATAGGGACACTAGCTCTTAAGTATATAAGTAGGTCAGGTCCTTCAATAAATCCATCCATTAGATTAAAAATTTCCATATAGTTTTCAAAATCTCTTGTGCTCATTAATCCCATGTGGTGAAGGTTAGGGGCAAATATTTTTGCGTCCTCATATATTGTTCTATCTTGAATATAACTTTTCTTGCTATTCTTGATAGAGATTATTTGTCTAAAGCGGCTATTTAAGAAGTAAACCTGCAAATTAAATGACCATCTTTGCATGTCTTTATAAAAATCATTTAAATAGGGATTATTTTCTACATCTTCGTAGTGTGCTTCCCATTTGTAATGTTTTACTAGCTTAGTTGTTAAAGTTGTTTTTCCAGATCCGATATTTCCTGCTATAGCTATGTGCATTTTATATTTTTTTACTAAAATAAAAAAAGAATTATTTTAAATTAATATTAATTGTTATTTGTATTTTGATTTGTTGAAAACTTATTCTTGATTGCAATTATTTCTTCAGCAATAATTCTGCTTTCATTTAATCTAGGTATTTTATTTTGTCCTCCAAGACGTTTATTCTGTTTTAACCATTTGTAAAATTCTTTATTTTCAAGTATTATAACCTCTGGAAATTTTAGAATAAGATCGTCTGTCCGTTTTGCTTCATAATCTGAATTAAGTTTTTTTAGATTATCATCAATTTCTTTCATAAATAATTTAATGTCTGAAGGTTTTTTTTCAAACTCAATAAGCCATTGGTGACCTCCAGAGTTATTACTTATAAAAATAGGAGCTATTGTGTAATCGTTTATAGAACAATTATTTTTTTTACACGCTTCACTTACTGCTTGATCAGTATTATGTACCATTAGTTCTTCTCCAAACGTGTTTATACAGCTTTTTGTCCTTCCAGCAATTTTAATTCTAAAAGGAGAAATAGAGGTAAACTCTATAATATCTCCAATCAAATATCTCCAAAGCCCTGCATTTGTTGACATAATTAGTGCATATTTTTTACCTAGTTCAACATGTTTTAAATCAACTGCATTCATATCTGCTTTTCTATATTTTTCTATATCAAGAAACTCATAAAATATTCCATAATCTAGCATGAGAAGCATACCTTTTGATACAGACTGGTCTTGAACAGCAATAAAGCCTTCAGATGCGTTATAGTTTTCTAAGTAGTTCATTTTTTTACTTGGTATAAGCTCTTCAAACTGTTTTTTATATGGTTCAAAGTTAACTCCCCCATGCATATATAATTCTAAATTTGGCCATAATTCATAAATATTTTTTGCTCCACTTAAAGCTAAAACTCGTTTTAACAGTATAAGCATCCAAGATGGTACACCTGTTAAGCTTGTTATATTTTCATTCATAGCTTGATGAGCAATCTTGTTCAATTTCTCATCCCATTCTTTCATTAGTGCAGTATCTAAATCTGGCACCCTATGATAGCTCACCCAAAATGGAAATTCGTTCAATAATATTGCAGATAGGTCTCCTTCTTGAATTTTTTCTTTTGAAAATTTGTTTAGTGATCCTCCAAGCATTAAGCCTTTCCCATTATATAAGTCACTCTTAGGAAAATTGTTTTCATAAAGAGAAAGCATATCTTTACCTGCTTTAAAATGACATTCTTGTAAACATTCATCTGTCACTGGAATATACTTACTTTTACTGTTAGTAGTACCTGAAGATTTTGCAAATCGTTTTATTTTACCAGGCCATAATACGTCTGTATCTCCATTTCTTATTTTATTTATGTAAGGTGCTAATTCTTCATATTTTCTAATTGGGATATTTTTTTTAAAGCTATTGTAGTCTGAAATTTCATTAAAATTATGTTCTTTACCAAAAGAAGTTTTTTTACCTTTTTTAATTAAATATTTTAAAATCTCACTTTGACAATCAAAAGGATTACTAATAAATTTATAAATATTTTTAATACGTTTTTGTATTACTAAAGAAAGTATGGAGTTTTTAACTGAAAAGTTAGCCAATTTTGTAAATTTAAGGGCTGAAAAATACAAAATTATGTTGAGAGATTCACTAAAAAAAATGAGTACTGAATTATTAGATGTTGTAAATTATCAACTCAACATAAATGGTGAAAATCATTTGATGAATGATTATTTAGAAAAAAAAATAAAAATTTCTTGGAAAGGTTTAGTTATATGCCACTGTGGAAAAGTAATGAGAAAACTTTTTCGTTCAGGATTCTGCTATAGTTGTTATTGGACATTACCAGAAGCCTCGCCAAGTATCTTTAAGCCTGAACTATGTACTGCTCATCTTAATATAGAGGAGCGAGATCTTAAATGGGAAAAAGAATTTCAGTTAACAAACCATTATGTTTATTTAGCTAATTCTTCAGGTATTAAGGTAGGAATAACAAGAGCAAGTCAAGGTGTAATTAGATGGATGGATCAGGGAGCAAGTCAAGCTATTCTGTTAGCCAAGGTACCAAATAGAAGATTTTCTGGAGATATTGAAGTTGCATTAAAACCCTATGTTTCAGATAAAACAAATTGGCGGAAGATGCTTTCTGGAGAGCCTAATTTTGTTGACTTAGTTAGAGTAAAGCATGAATTGATGAAATATGTGCCTTCAAAACTAAAAAAATATATCTTATCTGATGATAATGTAACTGAAGTAAGGTATCCTGTAAAACAATATCCGAAAAAAATTAAGAGTGTTAAACTTGAAAAAAGTAGTACTATTGAAGGATTATTACTAGGTATTAAGGGTCAGTATTTAATCTTAGATCAGGACAGAGTATTTAACGTACGTTCACATGAAGGATTTATTGTTGATTTTACTGTTAAGGATTGATTCAATACAATTATTTTAATTCAATAATATATGGAATTCTTGCTTGAATTTTATCTTGGGATATTAAATCTTCAATAGTTTTAATTAGTTTAATATTAATGCCTAATTTGTGAATTAATAAATTAGAGATCGTCGTCTCTTCTCCCACATTTAACATTACATCAATTAAAAAGTCCTTTTTCTTTGGTAAAGAAATTAATTGATATTTTTTAATTTTAGCTAAATCACATGCAATTTCTATTGCCTCCTCTAATCCTCCATGAGAGTCTATTAGGCCTATTGATTTTGCATCAATTCCACTCCAGACTCTACCTTGCCCAATTTCATTAACTTCTTTTTTTGTCATTTCTCTGCCTTCTGCTACCTTGGATATAAAAGTGTTGTATGTTTCTTCTACTCCTTGTTGAATTTTTTTTCGTTCAAATTTTGTTAGTGCTCTATTAATACCCATATCAGCAGATTTGTGTGTATTTACTGTGTCAATCGAAATTCCAATTTTATTTTTATAAAAATTTTGTAAGTTGGGTATCATTCCAAAAACGCCTATTGATCCTGTAAGTGTGGTTGGATTAGCAATAATATGATCAGCTTCACAGGCAATATAATACCCCCCACTTGCTGCGTAGTCACCCATCGAAACAACAAATGGTTTTTTAATTAATTGAGTTTCTCTCCATATTATATCAGATGCCAAAGCACTCCCACCACCAGAATTTATACGTAAAATAATTGCTTTAATATTTTTATCTTCTCTTGCTTTTTTAATTGCTTTGGCAGTAGTTATTGATCCAATACTTGTTTCATTACCCTTACCCATATCTATTGTGCCTGTAGCATAAATAATAGCTATTTTGTCAGAGCTGCTTTTCTTGTTTTTATCTTTAACTTCATTATATTTTGTTAGAGAAACTAAATTTAATTTATTTCCTTTTGAAATAGAAATTAGTTTTTTTTCTAATTGATCTTGATAAATCAATCCATCAACATATCCAAGCTCAAGACATTTTTTTGCATTTTCTAGACTTAAATTATTTGTATGCTTATTTATTAGTTCTGTAGACAGCTTTCTTTCTTTAGCAATACTTGAAATAATATTATTCGATAAAGAATTAACCAATAATGACATTTGTTCTCTATTTTCATCACTCATTTCATTTAAAGTAAATGGTTCAACAGCACTTTTGAATTTTCCATGTCTTATAATTTGTATATCTATGTCAAGTTTTTCTAGTAAATCTTTGTAAAACATTTGAGATATAGAAAATCCTTTCAGCTCTACAATTCCGGCGGGATTTAAATAAATTTCATCAGCAATAGAAGCTAAATAATAAGCTGTTTGTGAGTATACTTCTGAATACGCGATGATAGGTTTTTTTGAGGATTTAAAACCCAATAGTTTATTTCTTATCTCTTCAATTTGTGATAATCCTGCATTAACATAAGATGTATTAATATAGATAGCTTTAATATTATCATCGTTTTTGGCTTTTTCAATATTATCTAATATTTCTTTGAGTTCAATTGATTTTGATGTGTTGCCACCCAAATTAAAATCTTCAAAAGGATTGTCCGTTGATCGTTCAACTACATTGAACTCTGATAAATTTAATTTTAAAATACTGTTTTCTTTAATTTCAATATCACTATCAGACATAATTAAAGTGATAATTCCTACTATTAATAATATAAAAACTACTGAAGAGATAATTGTTCCTGTTATATTTATAAGTAATCCTTTAAAAAATGATTTCATAGATATGTAAATTTGGTTGATAAAAATACAACATTTTAATTTTTAAGTTCTTTCTTTCTTTCTATATTTGATTAATTTTAACTTAATGAATAAAATTTTTTTACAACTTGGTAGTAATTTGGGAGACAGAGTACAGATGATCAAAGATGCCACTAACTCTATAAATGAAAAATTAGGCACGGTTTTTTCAGTATCCAAAATTTATGAAAGTGATCCGTGGAGAGTAGATGGTCAGCAAAACTATTTAAATCAAATACTTGAAGTAAACTCATTATTATCTCCCAAAGAGGCATTAAAAACTATTCTAAACATAGAAAATGAATTAGGTAGAGTAAGAATTGAAAAGTGGGGAGAACGTCTAATTGATATTGATATTATTTTTTTTAATAATGAAATTATCGAGACCCTTGATCTATGTATTCCACATAAACATATGCATGAAAGAAATTTTGTTTTAATACCTTTAAATGAAATTGCTCCTAAATATGTTCATCCAAAATATAATAAATCAGTTGCTGATTTGTTGCAAGAATCTAAAGACACCGAAAATGTAGTTGAATATGCAATATAATCATATTGCTATTGAGGGAAATATAGGTAGTGGCAAAACTACTTTAGCAGGAATGTTAGCTGCTGACTATAATGTAAGGCTAATTTTGGAAAAATTTGCCGATAACCCTTTTTTACCTAAATTTTATAAAGAACCTGAAAAAAATGCATTCCCTTTAGAGCTTTTTTTTATGGCAGAAAGATATCACCAGCTAAAAAGTAATAAAGAACAAGACTTATTTCAACCTCAAAAAATTTCTGACTATTTTTTTGTGAAATCAAAATTATTTGCCCAAAATAACCTTAAGGATGATGAGAGGCAACTTTTTAATAGATTTTTTGAAATTATTTTTTCTTCACTGTCTAGCCCTGATTTAGTTGTTTATTTATACTCAAGTATAGAAAGATTAAGAAAAAATATTATTAAAAGAGGGAGGGATTTTGAACAAGATATTTCAGATAAATATTTAGAAAATATTCAGCATAATTATCTTGACTATTTAAGAAAACAAAATCATTTTCCTGTTCTTATGCTTGATGTTTCAGACGTTGATTTTGTTAAGCAAAAAGATGTGTATGATTCAATTAAAGAGCTTATTAACAATAAGTATGATATAGGCGTTCATCGTAAAGAATTATAAATAAAATCATTATATAAAAAAAACAGCTTTATTAGAAGCTGTTTTAATTTTTAGTATTTAAGTTTCACTAATTGATTAAATTCTTAAACTCTTCATTTTCACGAAGGTTAACAAATTCTAAATCATTAGCAGCTTCATTTTTTAACGAACTATCAGAATCTATTGCTTGTTTAAGATATTTGATTACTTCATTATTATTTCCTTCTCTTGCTGCTGCAATAGCGTTTATGTAATTATCTTCACATCTAAGATCGTAATTTCCATTAAGTATGTTAGCTAATACGGCATTATATGAATTATTTCCTTTATAGAATCTAGCAGCTTTTGCGTATTCCCCTTGCTTAATATCAAGTATAGCTTGATTCTTTTCTGAAGTAGCTCCTTCGTTAAATAGTTTTTGAGCTCTATCTAATTCCCCTTTTATTGCAGCAATTATTCCTCTATTAATTAAAATATCACTTTGTGTTCCACCTATTTCCTCTGCTTTATCTAAATGTGAAACAGCACTAGTAAGATCTCCTTCATTAATATATAAGCATGCTATGTTATTGTAACCTCTCCAGTCATTGTGTAGCTCTACTGCTTTAGTATATATATTAATAATAGTTTCATTATCTGAAAACAGTTTTGCAGCATGAAGTAATTCTTTTAAATTTAATTCTTCAGGATTTGTTGTAGCCAAAGATGCTATTTCTTCATCTGTTCTTTTTGGTTCAAAAGATCTAATAATAATTGTTGCTTTTCTGAGTTGAGGTAGTATATCATCTTCTATAGCGTCATAAACTTCTGCTAAATCTCTTATTCTCTGTTCTCTTACTTCTACATCTTCAATGTTGTTAACTATTCTATTTATTCTTCCCTTGTCTTTTATGTTTGATGCACCTACAAGGTTTTCAAACCCCATCCAATCTTCACCAACAGAAGTAAGTGTGTATAAGTCATTTTTTCTTGCTCCGTCAAATTTTAAAGATCTGAGAAGTTGTTTTGTATAATTTACAGTACTTTTCATTCTTCTTTCAGAAACATTATCATTTAAGTTCACTTTTCCCTCAGGAGAAGCGTATGATATAATTTCTATAGAATGAGTCTTGTATCTGTTTTTAGCAAAATCTTTTAATTCTTTGATGTCATCATCACTTTTTTCAGTTGTCCTAATATTCGACTGATTTACTAAAAAATAAATTGTTGCTGTTTTTTCAAGA
Source organism: uncultured Bacteroidota bacterium (assembly GCA_902627575.1). Lineage (GTDB taxonomy): Bacteria > Bacteroidota > Bacteroidia > Flavobacteriales > BACL11. The sequence goes on along the minus strand of CACOJQ010000009.1, from coordinate 12,442 downwards.
ATTGTTTCATATTCATAACCATCATTTTTATTTGCAAGTTCATAGTTTTCGTCAACTCTTGTAGATGTAGCGATTACCCCTTGAGCAATATTTACTGGGCCTAATATTTTTTCTTTATCTTTTAATCTAGCTACTGCTCGAAGCTCTAAATTAGAATTAAACATTTCTTCTGTATACTTAATATTATCTGAGTAATTGAAATTCCCGCCGGTAGAATTAAAAATTGTAGCTTCTCCACCTGTAGCTTGTTCTCCTTGTACGGTTATTGTTTTAAATGCTGTTTCACCTCCTTCATAAACAAGAACAGGTGTAAAATCAACAGTTGCTTTTTTTATAAAGTATTTTGGTTGAAATGAAGCTTCAAATGATAGGGCAACTTTACCTGCATGTGTTTCTAGCGTAGGTGGAACTGTTGTAAAGCTTGTTGAATCATATTTTTTTGCCATCTGCTCAAGTCCACAAGCACTTAAAACTATTGAAGCTAACAGAAAATAAAATGTACTTTTCATATTTTTAAAAGTTTATTAATAATTTTACAAATTTAAACAAATAAAACACCTTTTTATTGTGTATATTTCTAGTTTATGCACAATAATTGTTAGTAATTTTTTGATATAGAAACAATTAATTAGATTTGCATGTATTAATGTGTCTATTATGAAAAAATGTTTAGTTATTAGTTTTTTAATCTTTTATGTTAACTTATTTTTAGTTGATGCTCAGGAAAATGATATTGCTGATGTAATGAACAATAATTTATTTAATAAATCCAAATCTAATGAAAGTAGAGCGCTAAACTTTGATTCCCAACTATTTAAAGGCTGGACAATGGGAGTAAGCTATGGTTTAACAAGATTTAAAGGAGATATTGCGCAATATGACCATTATCCAGCCTATCAAGAGTTAGGTAATTTCTATGAATTAAAAACTGCAGCCTCGTTAAGTTTAATCAAGAGGATTAACCCATTATACTCTTTTTCAGTTGAGGCGGTTCAAGGAAAATTTGCTGGTTTAAGAAGAGTAGATCAATATGTTGGATTGAATGTTTTTGATCCATACAATAATTATGAAGGCAGAGGGGATAAATTTGTTGCTAATTTTAGTGAAATAGATTTGCAATTGTTTATTAACTTAGACAATACTATGTCTTATTTTTCTCATTATCCAAAATCTAATGAGGTTAATTTGTTTGCAAAAATTGGAGTTGGGTACAATATTTTTAGGTCTGTAAGAAGAAATTTATACTCTGATAGTTATATATATAGTTACGGTTATGAAAATGAAGGTAATAATATTATTGATACGGAATATGGGACAGATAAAAAACCATTTTTTAATCAAACTAGTGAAACTGTTTATGTTTATGGTCTAAGAGCAGATTATAAGTTAAATGATAAAATTAATTTACACTTAGATTATACAGTTAGAAATGCATTTGGAGATAAATGGGATGCCTCAATTATGAGTACTCAAAATAAGAGTGATAATTTTGCTTTTATTTCTTTTGGATGTACTTTTAAAATAGGAAATCATGATTACAGTAGCGAATGGAGTAGTCCTTTAGATGCAATTAAAGAAAATATTTCTAGTCTAAATGTAGAGATTGAAGGTTTTACTGAAGATACTGATAATGACGGAGTTTCAGATGCATTTGATAAAGATCCCAATACACCCATAGGGGTTCCTGTAGATGGAGCAGGTAAATCATTAGATGTTGATATGGATGGTGTGCCAGATTACAGAGATGCAGATCCATTTTCTAACAGAGGTGCTATAGTTGATAAAAATGGAGTGGAATATGATGATGATAATGATGGAGTTCCAAATATTAAAGATTTGGAAACTAATACCCCAGCAGGCCATATTGTCAATCAGTTTGGTATTAGTCTTGGTAATAGTTTTACAAAAGAAGGTATAGTTTCTTTTCCCTCTATTTATTTTGATGTGGGAAGTGTACAAATTAATCCAGCAAACCAAAGTAAATTAGCAACCATAGCAATTTTATTAAAAAATAATAAATTTTTAAAGTTAAATGTAATTGGTCACACTGACAAGAGTGGTAGTCAAATTAATAATAAAGAGTTGGGACTAAAAAGAGCAAATGCGGTAATTGATTATTTGGTGTTAAATTTTAATTTATCTTCCGATCAACTTTTTTCTACAAGCATGGGAGAAGAAAATCCACTTCAATTAGATTACAATTTTATAGAAGATCAAGAACAAAATAGTATTAGAAATAATAAATTATACATAAACAGGAGAGTTGATTTTGAAATTCGAAACTAACTATTAATTTTTTGCCAAAGGTCCCAAATAACAATTCCACATGCAATTGAAATATTTAGAGAGTGTTTTGTGCCGAATTGTGGTATTTCAATAATTGAATCGCAATTATTTATCACATTTTGATCTACACCATAAACCTCATTTCCAAAAATGATAGCTATCGGTTTCTTAGGTGTTTTATAATTATTTAACATAATAGATTTATCAGTTTGCTCAACTGCAGCAATGTGATAATTTAGTTTCTTTAATTTATTTATTGCTTCCATGGTTTCTTTTTCATATTCCCAGCAAACACTATTGGATGAACCTAATGCCACTTTTCTTATTTCTTTATGAGGAGGTATTGTTGTGATACCACATAAAATTATTTTTTCAATTAGAAATGCATCAGCTGTTCTAAATAATGATCCAACATTTAGCCCACTTCTAACATTATCAACTACAATTGTAATAGGCGTTTTTTTACTTTTTTTAAACTCCTCAATTGTTATTCTTTGTAAATCTTCGTTTTTTAACTTACGCATCTGTTATATTTGCTACAAAATTAAATAATAAATTTTTGAAAGCTAAGAAAGTTACTCCTTTAATGAAGCAGTACAATGCTATTAAATCAAAGCATCCTAGTGCTTTATTATTATTTAGAGTTGGAGATTTTTATGAAACTTTTGGTCAAGATGCAATTAAAGCTTCAAAAATATTAGGCATTGTGCTTACTAGTAGAAATAATGGTGATTCAAATATAGAATTAGCAGGTTTTCCTCACCACGCATTAGATACTTATTTGCCTAAGCTGGTAAGAGCCGGAGAAAGAGTTGCAATATGCGATCAATTAGAAGATCCTAAACTTACAAAAGGAATTGTTAAAAGAGGTGTGACTGAGCTCGTTACACCAGGAGTTTCTTATAATGATCTTACTTTAGAAGTAAAGAAAAATAATTTTTTAGCTTCAATTACTTATGGTAAAAATATTGGAATATCACTTCTCGATATATCAACAGGAGAGTTTTTAGTAGCAGAGGGAGACAAGGAATATATAGACAAGCTACTACAAAGTTTTTCGCCATCAGAAATTTTATTCCAAAAAAACAATAAAAAAAAGATTGAAAAAGATTTTGGTAATTCTTTCTGTTCTTTCATGCTTGATGATTGGGTTTTTTCATCTGAGTATGCTAACGAATTATTAACTAAAAAATTTGGTACAAAATCATTAAAGGGATTTGGTATTTCAGATTTGTCAGAAGCTGTTATTGCTGCGGGGGTAGCTTTACATTATTTAAAAGAGACAGAGCATCATCAAACAGATCATATTTTAAGTTTAAGAAGGGTAGAACAAACTAAATATGTTTGGATGGATCGTTTTACAATAAAAAATTTAGAGCTTTTTTATTCTCCTAATCATAATGCTATAACATTAATTGATATTCTTGATCATACTAAATCTGCAATGGGAAGCAGAATGCTTAAAAGATGGCTTTCTTTACCACTAAAAAATATTGTAGAAATAAAGCGTAGACATGAAATAGTTGACAAATTGATTAAAGATGACGATATATCAGCCCAATTTAGTAATCAGTTCAAAATTATTGGAGATTTGGAGAGATTGATATCAAAAGTAGCTACATTGAGGATGAGCCCAAGAGAATGTGCTACACTTAAAAATGCTTTATTTGCCCTTAATGTAGTTAAAGAGATTTGCGATAATTCGTCTTTTAAACCTTTTCATGAAATAGCAAAAAAAATAGATGTCTGTCTTTCTTTAAGAGAAAAAATAGAAAATGAACTGACTGAACATCCTCCTGCATTTGTACACAAGGGTAATGTTATCAAGCCGGGAGTTTGTAAAGAGTTAGATGATTTAAGATTAATGCAAAAATCTGGTAAAGATTTTTTACAAAAGATTTTAGAAAGAGAAATAAAAAATACGGGAATATCTTCACTTAAAATTTCTTTTAACAATGTTTTTGGATATTATTTAGAAGTTAGAAATAAGTATAAGGATAGAGTTCCCGAACAATGGATAAGAAAGCAAACTTTAGTAAATGCCGAGAGGTATATTACTGAGGAGCTAAAGGAATATGAGACGCAAATTTTAAATGCTGAAGAAAGGATTTCAACCTTAGAGTATCAACTTTATAATAACTTAATCCAACAAATATCGAATTACATAAAACCCATACAAATAAATGCTAACTTAATTTCTCAATTAGACTGCTTATTAAGCTTTTCTATTATTGCTAGTAAAAATAATTACAAAAAACCTTCGCTAAACGAAAAAAACTTAATCAATATCAAAGAAGGTAGACACCCAGTTATTGAACAGCAACTTCCAGGTGGCGAATCATATATTCCAAATGATATTTTTTTGGATGATGCAACACAGCAAATAATGATGATAACTGGACCAAATATGTCCGGAAAGTCTGCTATTTTAAGACAAACCGCATTAATTGTGCTAATGGCTCAAATTGGAAGTTTTGTTCCTGTTAAATCTGCTGAAATTGGTATAGTTGATAAAATATTTACTAGAGTTGGTGCTTCTGATAACATATCGATGGGAGAGTCTACATTTATGGTAGAAATGCATGAGGCAGCAAGTATTTTAAATAATTTGTCAGAAAAGAGTTTAGTATTGTTAGATGAAATTGGTAGAGGGACAAGTACATACGACGGCGTTTCAATTGCATGGGCAATTACTGAGTATTTGCATGAACATAAATTTAAGCCTAAAACAATGTTTGCAACTCATTATCACGAACTTAACAAGATGACTAAGCAATTTAATCGTATCATAAATTACAATGTATCTGTCAAAGAAATTAAAAATGATATTATATTTATTAGAAAATTGAAGAAAGGAGGTAGTGAACACAGTTTTGGAATTCATGTAGCTAAAATGGCAGGAGTTCCAAAAAAAATTATCTTAAATGCAGATGCGGTTTTAAAAAGATTAGAATCAACTAAAGAAGATGGAGAAAGAAGTCTTGAGAATATTAATAAGGATAGCGACGTGCAGTTAAGCTTTTTTAAATTAGATGATCCTGTTTTAGAAAAGATGCGTGATGAATTAATGGATCTAGATATAAATTCATTAACTCCTGTTGAAGCATTGATGAAGTTAAATGAAATTAAAAAATTATTAGGAAAATAGTTTTAACGTTTATTCTATTTATTTAAATTTGCTTTCCAATTGCGAGTGTAGCTCAGGGGTAGAGCATCACCTTGCCAAGGTGAGGGTCGTGGGTTCGAATCCCATCACTCGCTCGCAAAATACACTGCCCGGGTGGTGGAATTGGTAGACACGTTGGACTTAAAATCCAATGGACATTTGTCCGTACGGGTTCAAGTCCCGTCCCGGGTACATAATGGGAGATTATCGAAAGATCGTCTCCCGTTTTTATTTTTAGTCTTTTAATGTTTTGTTATTATGATTGATAAATCAATTCTTTGACTCTTAATTTTGTAAAAAAAAAAGGCCAAATTTATTTGGCCTTTTTTTATAAAATTTTTATTAATAATTATTCCGTTAATGATCCAAAACAGTCCATATACATCTGAGTAATTTCTTCTTCTTCTGATTTATCCATCTCACCATTTCCTAACTTTGCAAGATCTAAAAGTGTAAAATTTTCCTCTAATTTTTCTAAAACACACTCGCAATATTTTTCTAGACCTGGTTCTACATTACATTCTTGCATAAAAAAGTCTTTTGTAGCCTTAGACCATTTACCATTTTCATCAACTAAACCATAGCAATTTGCGAATAATTCAATTGCTTTCTCATCTGATACTGATTCTAGTTTTGTGTCAGCTTCAGCATAAGATTCATACATAGTTTCGATTTTCTTGCATGAACAATCAACAATATCCTCTAATGATTTTCCTGTCATTTTAGAAAGTTCCTCTATAGATTGGTCTTCTTTTAACTCATCAGTAACTTCTTTAATACATTTTTCCATTTCCTCTTCAGTCCATTTACCTTTTTCAGATTTTGAGGTGCACGCGGTTAAAGTGAAAACTGATATTAAAAAGAAAATACCTAATTTTAAATAATTTGTCATTTTTTTTAGTTTTAATTTAAACAAATATATAATATTATTTAAATAGTTTATCAATTTTAGCCGCCATTAAAAAATCATTTTCATGAAGCCCGTCAATTTTGTGTGTAAATAAAATTACTTTAATGATTTTGAAATTTATGTGAATATAAGGGTGGTGTCCTTCAGACTCAGCAAGTTCTGCAATTTTGTTAGTGAATTTTATCCCCTCAAGGTATTGTGAAAATTCAAATTCTCTTTCTAATTTTTTTTCTCCAATTACTTTCCAATTTGAATCAACTAAGTGCTTAAACTTTTCAATTTCTTGTTTTTCTAGTGGAGGTATACCCCCTTGGCAGGGAACACATTTTTTGTTTACAAACATTTTAAAATATTAAAGTTAAAGACACGGTTATACAAAATATTGCTTGTAGTGCAATTGTTCCCCAATTTGCACTTACTAATTCTCTGGTGTTGTATTTTTTGTAAAGGACTGTAAATATATATCCTCCATATATTACTAAAATGGCTGCGGCAATAAGAATCATACTATCCTCAACATTATTTGCTAATAAGTAGGTTGAAAAGATAGAAAGCAATAAAATTGTTAAATAAATCCACCTGCTGTTCTTTTTGCCAAATGTCACGACTAAGTGATTTTTATTTGTTTTCATATCACTATTCATATCTGGAAATTCATTTATTAGTAAGATATTTGTTGTTAACAGCCCCATAGGAATTCCGATTAATAAACAATTAATCAGATGTTCTGAGCTAGCTAGATCTTGATTAAATATTGCAAATGCTGTTCCTAAAGTAATAAGTGGCCCAAATGCTAGAAATATAGTCAGTTCTCCTAAGCCTCTTCTGGCTACAAGTCTCAGTGGTGGTGCAGTGTAAAAATATCCCAAAAACAAGCCAGCAAGAGCTATTATAATAACTGAATTAACATTAGCAGGATTAGTAAGTGTTAAAACTATACCTCCAATTACCAAAGCAACAAAAGTCAAAATTGTGCCAAGTTTTTTCGTCCCTTTTAAAGTAATGAGCCCAAGTTCAATGGCCCTACTACCACCTGAAACTTGTTGAAAGTACTCGCTATTTTCTTCGTCTGTACCATCTTTTACATCAAAATAGTCATTAAGAACATTTACGCTCAGATGGGCAATTAAAACACCAAAAATGCAAAGAATGAAATTTGTGATATTAAATAGGTCATCTCCCACACCAGCAAAATAAGCGCCTACTGCAAAAATAGGAAGAAGCGAGGCAGAAGTAAATGGCATTCTTGTAATAGCAAGACCCTTAATTAACTTTGTTGAAAAATTTATTGGAACTTCTACTTCTTCATCAATTACCTCAGTTACTCCAATATAGCCTGTTTGTGGATTTTGTTTTCCATTTGCAAATAATGGTCTGATAGTAATTTTAGCATTGAATTTTTCACCGTCTTTTCTTATGAAATTAGTTTTTCCAACATACACACCATTTTTTACCGCTTCGTTGAGCCACCCCTCTACATTTTGTAGGACAATTTCCCCAGGAGAGAAAAGTGATACTCTTTTTTTGCCAATGAGTTCTTCACCTGTGTATCCAAATATTTTTTCAGCTCCCGCGTTCATTGATAATATTCTACCTTCCATGTCGCAGGTTATTTTACTTTTTACCATAATATAATTTTTATTTGCAAATATACAAAAAGTGTATAATCTTTAATAAAAAAAACTATACGAAATTTTAAAAATAATGTATGTAAAATTTTTAGCTCAAAAAAATTTTTATACAAAAATATAACGCATAATATTTATTAAAAAAAGTTATGCAAAAAAATAATTATTTTATTTTTTTATTTATTAACATATGTATATTGGTGAAAATAAATTAATAATTTTATACCTTTTAATTTTATTTCATGACTATTAAATTATTGCACAAAAACAAATATTTAACTTTTTATAGTTCTACCTCTTCACAGTTATTAAATATTCCTTTTTATGAAGGAGGTGTTTCCGCTGGCTTTCCCTCTCCTGCAGAGGACTATATGCATTCTAAATTGGATTTAAATGACCTGTTAATAGATCATCCTTCTGCAACATATTATGTTAGGGTGAATGGCGACTCAATGCTAGGAGCAGGTATACAAAGCGGAGATTTACTAGTAGTTGATAGATCATTAGAAGTTATTGATAATAGTATAGTAGTTGCAAATATAAATGGTGAATTCACTGTAAAGAGAATTAAGAAAAATAAGAATAAAATGTTTTTAGTTCCAGAAAATGAAAAATATCAACCTATTGAAATCACTGAAGAGATGGATTTTGAATTATTTGGTGTAGTAGCACACGTAATACATCATTTTATATGATTGGATTAGCTGATTGTAATAATTTTTACGCTTCTTGTGAGAGAGTATTTAACCCCAAGATAAAAGGTAAACCTGTTGTAGTACTCTCTAATAATGATGGTTGTGTTATTGCTCGCAGTAATGAGGCAAAAGCATTGAATATTAAAATGGGTGAACCAGCTTTTAAAATCAAACCTATATTGCAAAAGCATAAAGTTCACATATTTTCTACAAATTTTGCTTTGTATGGTGACTTGTCTGAAAGAGTAATGAATACTTTAAAATCAGAAATAAATAAAGTTGAGGTTTATTCTATAGATGAAGCATTTTTAGATTTTTCTGATTTTTCTAGCTTTGATAGAGCTATGTCTATTAGAAAAAAAGTTAAACAATGGACAGGTATTCCAATTTCTATTGGAATTGCTCCTACTAAAACATTAGCTAAGGTAGCTAATCACATTGCAAAAAAATCAACCAAAGAAGGGGTCTTTGTTTTAAGAGAAAGAGATATTACACGCTCTTTACAACATTTAGCTGTTGAAGACATATGGGGTGTTGGAAGAAGAAATGCGTTTAAACTAAAACAATATGGAGTATATACTGCATTAGATTTCACTAACGTAAATATAGAATGGTTACGTAGAAAATTTTCTATTAATGCTGTGCGTTTGCAAAAAGAGCTTAAAGGAGAGAGATGTTATGAGTTAGAACTAAAAAAAACTAAAAAAAAGAATATTTGCACATCGCGTTCCTTTGGTAAGGAAACTAATAATTATAATATAATTAAGCAAGCTGTTAGTAATTTTGCTAATACTTGTGCCGTTAAGCTAAGAAATGAGAGGAGTTGTTGTTATAAAATATCAGTTTTTTTAATGACAAATCGTCACAAGGCTAGTGCTGTACAACATTTCCCGTATATTACATTGAATTTTAACACTCCTACTAGTGATAGTTTTGAAATTGTAAGTAAAGCAAATATAGCCTTACAAACTATTTATAACAATGCTTGTATTTATAAAAAAGCAGGAGTTATTGTGCAAAGTATTGTTTCAGAAAATGAAGTACAGGCTTCTTTATTTGATACTATTGACAGAAAAAAAAGAAATAGGTTAATGTGCTCCATCGATAAAATCAATATGTTGATGGGAAGAGATAAAATTCGTTTAGCAGCACAAGGATTTGATAGAAAATGGAAATTAAAGCAAGAAAAATTATCTCCTTGCTACACTACAAGATTTTCAGACATACTAAGTGTCAACATATAAAATAAATAGTTTTCCCTTTTTTCGTTCATCAAGATTTTAGTTATTTTTGCAAGTATGGTAAGAAATAATTTTGTATTTATATTAATATTCTTTGCTTTTTCTGTGCATGCGCAAAATACGCAGGAAATCTCATTTGAACTTAAATCTGGAAAATTTATAATTGACGCTGATTTGGATTTGGCAGTATCAGATGATAATTCATATAGAATGATTTTTTTTGATGAGTTACCAACCGAGAAACAGAAAGAAGAGATTATTAGCTTAGGGATACAATTTTTATATTACCTGCCACAAAATATCTTCGTAGTTAAAATACATAATGAAATAAATATTGATGATTTAAAAGATTATAAAATAAAATCAATTAATAAATTACTTCCTGAGTATAAACTTGACCCTAAGCTACAGCAAAAAAAATATCCAGAGTGGTGTGTGAAAAATGGACTTTTATATATAAAGCTTTTACTACATAGCGATGTTAATTTAGAAGAAGCATTAATACAAATGGAGAGTGTTTATGAAAAAGTAGAAGAGATAAATAAAAAATCTAATACTATTACTTTAGCTATTAATGATTTAAATTTATCAGCTATCGCACGTTTTGCTTGTGTATCATACATAGAACCAATCGACCCCCCTCCTTTAATGGAAAATATGACCGGCAGAACACTACATCGTACAAATGTTATTAATGTAGAATATCAAAGTGGTAGAGATTACAACGGAGAAGGTATAAATATTATGATGCATGATGATGGTTATGTGGAGCCACATATTGATAGAAAAGGTAGAGTAGATGAACAGTTTTGTTTTAGCTGTAGCTCCAGTTCAAACGATAGTCATGGAGATCACGTGTCTGGGACCATAATGGGAGCGGGGAATTTAGACCCTGAGGGTAGAGGGATGGCTGATGGAGCTTTCTTATATGTTATGGGCTATTCCACTAATAATTATTATCAAAATGTATCTAGTCTACACACAAATTATGATGTTGTTATTACATCAGCGTCATATGGAAATGGGTGTAATGCTGGATATACATCATTAGCAAGTGATCTAGATGAGCAACTAAATACTTATCCAACATTAACCCATGTTTTTTCCGCTGGAAATGACGGTAGCTCTAATTGTAATTATGGTGCAGGAGCTGGCTGGGGTAACATAACAGGAGGCCATAAACAGGCGAAAAATGTTATTGCTGTTGGTAATTTAGATTATTCAGCATCTTTAGCTTCTTCATCCAGTAGGGGGCCAGCTGCAGATGGAAGAATTAAACCAGATATTTGTGCACAAGGCACTAACGTATATTCAACTTACCCTAATTATACATATAATACAATATCAGGCACATCTATGGCTTGCCCAGGTGTTTCTGGTGTTATGGCACAGCTTTATCAGGCCTACAAAGAATATAATTCTGGTACAAATCCATCTTCTGCTTTAATGAAGTGTATTTTATTAAATTCTGCTGATGATATTGGAAATCCTGGTCCTGATTTTAAACATGGATGGGGAGTTGTTAATGCATATAGGGCACTCAAGTTAATAGAGTCATTTAGCTATATTAACAGTTCTATATCTCAAAGCTCTACAAATAGTCACCAAATAAATATTCCTTCGGGAACATCGCAACTTAAATTAATGGTATATTGGCATGATAAAGAAGGTAATGCTTCAGCCAACATATCTCTTGTAAATAACATAAATATTAGCATGACTTCACCAAGTGGAGTTACTTATTATCCATATATACTTAACTCTACTGCTAATTCTTCTTCTTTGGATCAATATGCAACAACTGGAATAGATAATTTAAACAATATGGAACAAATTGTTATAGATAATCCGCAGTCAGGTAATTATACGTTGTATGTTAACGGAAGTTCTATACCGTACGGTCCTCAAGACTATTCCGTTTCTTATGAGTTTATTGATGATAATGTTGAATTAACATATCCTTTAGGAGGAGAAGGATTTGTTCCTTTTGAATATGAAGCAATAAGGTGGGATGCTATTGATAACGGGATGACATTTTCTCTTGATTATTCCCTTGACAATGGTGTAACATGGAATTTCATAGGCACTAATATTTCTAGTTCTCAGACATTTTACCCATGGTATGTCCCAAACTCTATTTCAAGCCAAGCTAAGATTAGGATATCAAGAGGAAATAGTGTGAGTGAAAGCACCAATAATTTTAGTATTGTTAGTGTTCCAACTAATCTATCTGTTTATTGGCCATGTCCAGATTCTATAAATGTAAGTTGGTCTCCGGTCAACGGAGCGACATCTTACGAAGTCAGTATGCTTGGACAGAAATATATGGATTCGTTGTATACTACAAGTAACAATAATGTGTGGATAATTAATCCAAACCCAAACATTACTGACAGTTGGTTCTCGGTGAGATCTGTTGTAAATAATGGTAAAGGAAGACGCGCGGTTGCAGTAAATGCTCAAGCTATAAATAGTGCATGTTCTGGCTATGGCTGTACTGATCAGACGGCATACAA
>CACOJQ010000008.1 GCA_902627575.1 uncultured Bacteroidota bacterium | reverse complement strand
TACTGGTGAAGACTATATTAAACCATTAATCAATTTTTTTAAATATAGGGGTAGCAAAAGATGAGAAAAATATACTTGATTTTACTTTATTGCAATTTTTTGTCTGCTCAAAATATTTCAATTGAAAAAGATACGATTTTAATAGGTGAACAAATAGAGATCAGCGTAAGTTGTAATTTAAATAAGCTAGAATACTGGCCCAATATTGAAGATATTTTGAGTGAAGAAATTGAAATTCTAAATCTTTCACTAATTGACACAAGTAATTTAAATGTAACTCAAAAAGCTTTAATTACTGTTTGGAATAGCGATAAATATATTATTCCAGCATTTACTTTTTCTGATGATAATATTTCTGAAAAAATAACACTTTATGTAGAAGATGTAGACATTAATGAAGCAAAATTAAAAGATATAAAAGGACCCTTTGATGATCTGTCAAACACAACAAAAATAACACAAAGCCAAATTATTAAATGGATAATATTTACAATTATTTTTATGCTAATGATTTATGCACTGTATAAAATTTTTCTCAAAAGAAAAATTACACGTGAATCAGAAATACAGATTGCAGTAGAAACAATTGCCTTAAACAGATTAATTAAACTTGAAGAAAAAAAATTATGGGAAAAGGGGAAAATCAATGAATACCACACAGAATTATCAGAAATTATTAGAAGATATTTGGAAGAAAAATTTAATTTTATTGCTTTAGAATTAACAACTGATGAGATTTTAGAAGAATTAAAATCTGAAATAACTGATGATTTATCAAAAAAACTACAAAAAATACTCGTAAGAGCTGATCTTGCAAAATTTGCAAAAAATAAACCAACAGATTCTGAAAACTCTGAGAGCTTGTTAGTAGCAAAAGAAATCATTTTAAGTACAAAAAAAACAGAGGATGAATAAATTGAAATTATTTTTTGATTCATTGAAAAATCCTGAATTCTTATTTTTATTAATAATTCCTGTATTTATTTCACTATGGTATTTATTTAAAAACAAGAAAATATCAAATAATATAAGCTTCTCAAATATTGACAGTAATAACCATACAAAAAGTATAAAAGAAAGCTTAAGACATTTACCATTTATTTTAAAAATAATATCTAGCATATTGATGATATTTGCTTTAGCCAGACCGCAAACCACTACAAAATGGGAAGAAAGTACGACTGAAGGTATAGATATAATTCTTGCAATTGATATTTCATCAAGTATGAATGAAAAGGATTTAAAACCAAATCGACTTGAGTCAGCTAAAGAAGTAGCAAAAGAATTTGTAAAAAAAAGAAAAAATGATCGAATTGGTATTGTTTTATTCGCAGGTGAAAGCTATACTCAATGTCCTTTGATTTCAGATTATAACATTTTGAATACATTTTTAGATGATATTAAATTTGGAACTAAAATGGGAATAAATGATGGTACTGCGATTGGAAAAGGATTAACTGTAGCTATAAATAGAATAAGAAATACAAAATCAAAATCCAAAGTAATTATTTTATTAACAGATGGTATAAACTCAACAGGTATATCTCCAATAGATGCTGCCAGTATAGCTAAAGATTACAATATTAAAATTTACACAATTGGTGTGGGTAGCAAAATATATAACCCTTTTGGTGACAAATTGATAGATGAAGACTTACTAAAAGAAATTGCGGAACTAAATAACGGCACATACAATAGAGCTACAGATAACAATAGTTTACAACAAATTTATAATGAAATAGATAAATTAGAAAAAACTGAAACTCAAATCAAAAGATACAATATAACATCTGAAAACTTCCATCTTTTAGCTTACATATCATTTTGTTTAATTCTGTTATCATTTATTTTAAAATTCACCTATTTAAAACAAATAATATAAATGATAAAATTTGAAAACATAGAGTTTCTTAACTTACTTTATATTGTACCAGTATTAATAGTTATAATTATTTTATTTGGCAGATGGAAAAGAAAAAAAATATTAGAATTTACCGATATCCATCTTTTTAAAAAACTAGTTCCCAATTACTCCAAGACTAGAGTTAAAATTAAAAATACAATTGATATTATAATTTTGATATTTTTAATTATTGCGATTGCTAATCCTCAAATAGGAACAAAGATAGAAGAAGTCAAAACCGAAGGGATTGATATAATTATTGCTTTTGATGTATCAAATTCAATGTTAGCTGAGGATGTTGGTGAAAGTAGAATAAAAACATCCAAACTATCAATAAGCAGATTAATTGATACTTTAAAAAATAATAGAATTGGCTTAGTAATTTTTGCGGGAAATGCTCAGCTTCAGCTTCCACTAACAGTAGATTATTCAGCAGCACAATTAGCAACCTCCTCTATTACAACTGACATAATTTCAACGCAGGGAACTGATATATCTCAAGCAATAAACCTATGTATAGAATCTTTTAATTCAAATATAGAAAAAGATAAAGCCATAATTATATTTTCTGACGGTGGAGATGACAATGAAAATGACTATCAACAGATAATTTCAAGTTCAAGTAATGCTGCTGAAAATAATATTAAAATATACACTGTAGGCATAGGAACCAAAAAAGGAGCCTTAATTCCTATTAAAAACAAAAAAGGTTTAGTTCAAGGTTATATCCAAGACAATAATAATCCTGTAGTTAGTAAACTTAATGAGAATCTATTAATTGAAATCGCAAAAAATACAGATGGGAAATATATAAAAGGTGATAATTCTCAAATTATTTTTTCTGAAATTTTATATCAGGTTGAAAAATTGAAAAAACAAAAAATTAGTTCATTTAAGATAACTGAGTATGAAGATAGATTTCAGTGGATATTGTCAGTATGCCTAATATTCTTATTCTTACAGTTAATTATATTAAAAAGAAATAAATCATGAAACCTAAAAAATATATTTTAATTCTCATTTATTTTTTGTTTACTAGTCTACTTAACGCACAAGAACAAGATAAGATTGAATTAATTCAAAAAGGTAATTTATTATATAAAGACAGTGCATATGACGAAGCTGCCAAGTTGTATCAAAGATCTTTAAACATTGATGGTGGATATTTCAAAGCAGCATTTAATTTGGCAGATGCATTGTATAAACAAGGACTATATAATGAATCTTCAAATCTATTTAATCAAATAAAATCTAATAAGTTAAATAATAAAGAATTATCAAGCGTTTATCACAATTTAGGTAACTCAAAGTTTATGGAAAATAAATTTGAAGACGCCATAGCAGCTTACAAAGAATCTTTGAGAATTAATCCCAATGACAACGAAACTAGATACAATTTAGCTTTAAGTAAAAAAATGTTAAAGGATCAGAAAGATCAAAAAGAACAAAAGGAACAGGAAAAACAGGATCAAAAGGATCAAAAAGAACAAAAAGAACAAAAAGAACAAAAGGAACAAAAGGAACAGGAAAAACAGGATCAAAAGGATCAAAAAAATCAGAAAGATCAGAAAGATCAGAAAGATCAGAAAGATCAAAAAGAACAAAAGGAACAGAAGGAACAGAGGGAACAGAGGGAACAGAAGGAACAAAAAAGTTTACAGCAAAAAAATAACGAAAAAATACTTGATGCAATTAATGAAGAAGAAAAAGAGACATTAAAAAAACTTAAAAAAGTAAAAAATAAAAAGAATAAAAAAGACTGGTAAGCATGAACAAAATAATTCTGAATTTTATTTTCATTTTAGTTAACATAAGTTTATATGCTCAGGAACTTAGTATAAAAATATCTCCAAACCCAGCACAAGTTGGAGAAAATATATTATTACAATACACGATTAATGAAAAAGCAACTAATTTTATTGCACCTGAAATTAACGATTTAGTTATAATAAGTGGCCCAAACGCTTCTTCTCAAAGTAGTTATTCTTTTGTTAATGGAAAAACACAAAGCAGTATCACAACAACTTATTCATTTTACTTAAAGGCATACAATAAGGGAAGCTTTAAAATACCTCCTGCATATGCAAGTGTAAATGGTAAAAAAATAAAAAGTAAAATAGCTACAATTGAAGTTAATTCATCACAAACTAAATCAAAAAAAAGTGATAAGATAAGTAATAAAAAAAATAAAAATTTATTTATAGATATTGAATTAAGTAAGAAAAAAATCATTTTAGGAGAACCTGTTTCAGTTGAATTTAAACTTTATAATCGGCTTAATGGATTATCAAATTTAATTGCAAAGTCATTACCAAAATTTAATGGTTTTTGGATAGAGGAAATACCATCAGATAATCAAAGAAAAATAGAGGAAATTAATAATAAAGTTTATGAAGTTTATACTATCGCAAAATATACTCTTATTCCTCAAAAAAGTGGAGATTTAATTATTGACCCAATGGAGATAATATGTCAGTACTTCTTTGATCAGAAAATTGTAAAATCTCTACCAAAAGAAATAACTGTTACTAATCCTGAAAATATGCCGAAAAATTACTCTGGTTTAGTTGGTAAAATGAAAATTGAATCAGAAATAAGTAATGATACAGTAAAAGCAAATGAAGCAGTAAACTATAGTATAACAATCACAGGTACAGGAAACATCGCACTATTAACATGGGATGATATTTTAACATTATTTCCAAAAGATTTTGAAGTAATTAAATCAAAAATTGATGACAATAAAATTTTTAAAGGTGGTATGGAAAGAAGTGTCAAAAAACTCGATTATGTACTAATTCCTAAGTTTAAAGGCAAATATAATATACCCTCATCTAGCATCATTGTTTATAATTCACAAAAGAAATCTTACAGTACATACAAATCAAGTGAAGAAACATTAATTGTAATTGAAGGAGATAACTCTTATGAAACAGAATCCAGAAACTACGAAAAAGAAATCAACTACATTTCAGAAAAAACAAAACTAAAAAAACCAATAAAATTTTCTATTGAAAAATTATCTTTTTCAGATGAAATCAATAGATTAAAATATTTTGACAAACTGCACATACTCTCAATAAACATCTTTTATATTTTAACAATTTTACCAATCTTTATTTTTTTAATAATAAAAATTTATATCTATTTTAATAGAAAAATATTTGACAGCAAAAACAAAAAAATGCAAAAAATTGCACAAAAAAGGTTAAAAAACGCAAAAAAATGCATGAAAAAGAAAGATTTTAGTGGTTTTTTTGAAGAGGTCGAAAAGTCTCTTTGGAATTATTTTGGTTTCAAATTTAAAGTTGAATCATCAAATCTTTCAAAAGAATCAATTTACAAGTATTTCAGCATTAATAATTTAAGTGATGAAATCCAAAATAGATTTATTGACTTATTAAACGAATGCGAATATGCTAGATTTTCTTCAATTAATAATGAAAATATGAAAATGGAAGAAATTTTGGATAAGGCTAAAAAAATAATTATGGAAGTAGAAAAATCATTAAAATGAAAAAATATTTAATAAGTATTTTGTTACTATCAACAAATCTTTTTGCAAATGAATCATTATTTAAAAGAGCAAATAATGAATATAAAAAAGGAAACTATGAAATTGCTATTCAAACATATGAGCAATTAATTAATTTAGATAAAATAAGTAGTGATTTATACTATAATTTAGGCAACTCATATTATAAAGTTGAAAATTTAGCTGAAGCAATATGGTGTTATGAAAAAAGTTTAAAAATCAAAAATGATAAAAAAACAGTTGAAAATTTAAATATTGTTAAATCTAAAATCAAAAATAGAATTAACCCATTACCTGATACATTCTACCAAAAATGGGGGAAAAAAACAATAAACTTTTTTGAAGTTAAGGAGTGGCAAATAATTACAATACTTTTTATTTGGATGACTGTATCTTCAATTTTAATTTCAAATTTTAAAATAATAGAGCTAAGAAAATATGTATTTTATATTCTTGCATGTTTTTCAATATTATTAGTTTTTATTTCCTATCAGTCTTATAACAACTTTATAAAAAAAGAAGCAATAATATTTACTTCTTCTTTGCCAGTAAATAGTGAACCTACAGATAATATTAAGAATAAAAAGCTATTTAATTTATCTTTAGGAACAAAAGTTGAAGTTGTTAAAACAAATGATGATTGGATATATATAAAATTAAATGATGGAAGAAAAGGTTGGATAAGAGAAAATGACGTTAAAAGACTAAACTAACGATTTAAGTTCATAAAAGCTTAAAATTTCAAGTATATTTCTTATATTTGTGAGTTACAACAATTTTATTAAATGATTAAATTTTCTGCAACAATTTTATTATTTTGCTTCAGTTTATCTGTTTGTGGTCAAGCTGGTACAGGTCCAATTCAAAACTGCTCATCATCTATTCCCGAAATATGTAATGGAGCCTTGTACCCAGCAGCAACTTCAGGTACTGCTACAGCACCTTTTGGCGCAAATTTAAACTGTGGATTTACATCTATTAGTGGAAATGCTTCATTTTACTATTTTGTTTCAAACACTAATGGACCACTTAATATTAATATTACTCCTACTGACGTAATCGGAATTCCCTACCCAAATGTAAATACCTCTCCTGATTTAGATTTTAAGTGCTGGGGACCATTTAATGATTTATTAACTATGTGTGATCAGTTAACAAATTTAAATCAAGAGGATTGCAGTAGTGCTCCAGCTACAACAGCTGAAGTTCTCCAAATTGCAAATGCAGTCGCTGGAGAAATTTATGTTGTTATGGTATCTAATTGGGCTGCTGTTGGATCTTCTCCAGACCCTTGCTTTATTCAATTCACTTCTTTTGGCCCTAACGACGCATTCGGAGGACCTTCTCCAGGAGATGCAGGAGGATCTGTTGGTGTAAATACTCCTATTTTGTTTTGCGATTCAGATCCGATAATAGATCTAATAGATGAACTAAATGGAAACCCTTTAACATATGGAACATGGTTTTATAATGGTGATACTGTTAGTGGAAGCTTTGATCCCGCAAGTGACCCTACAGGCACTTACAGCTATACTATTCCTGGGACAGCTAATTGCCCAAGTGATACAGCATATGTTATTTTAGATGTTTTTAGTGCATCTAATATTTCAATAACTTCGCAATCAACCATTTGTTCTAATGAAACTGGTTTTACTCTTACAGGCATACCTGTTGCTGGATGGTCTTCTCAGGGCCAAGGAGTATTCACTAACAGCTCAGGAACAATTATCACTGACTTTGATCCAGCTGTTTATGGCCCTGGAAATCATAATATAACATATACTTACACCCCGACTGGCTGTGCTCCAGTTGCTTTTGCCAGTTCTATATTGGTAAATGAAGCACCAACTGTTTTATCATCTAATGTTACCATAACAAATCCCTCATGCTTTGGATTTAACGATGGAAGCGCTATAGTTACACCAACGATGGGATCAACACCTTATGTTGCTGATTGGTTTGGTGAAGACCCTCTACAACTTACCTCAGGAACTTTTAATTATACAATAACTGACAACAATGGTTGTATTTTTTCCAATAGTGTTTCATTGTATGATCCTCTTAATACATCAAGCGTTATTAATGAATTTAATAGCAGTTGTTTTGGAACTAATGATGGTTCTGCAAGTGTAACTGTATTTGGGGGAACAACACCACCGGGAAACATTTCAACTTTATCGTACTGTGCATCCAATCCCTCAGTTAACTTTTCTGCGCAACCTCAAACAAGCATTGGTCAAGTACAATTAAATGGAAATACTTTTAATATCAATAATAATACTTTTGGAACTAATGATTTCTATGAGGACTATACTACAACAATGTTTGCTGATCTTACAGAAGGACAAGTATTCACAGTTAATGTTACACCTCATGATGAATTTGCAGTTCCTGGATCATATGCTCCTGAAGCGATTAATGTATACATAGATTTTAATATTGATGGTGATTTTTTAGACGCTGGAGAAGATCTTGGTGTAATAAATATACCGGTTGGAACTTGGATACCTGGAACTGTTTATTCATTTACATTTGCTGTTCCCGCTACTGGAGCTTACGGACCAACTAGAATGCGTGTTGTATGTATGAGCAACGGAGGAGGGGGAACAAATGGAAATCCAGTTGTAATTATGGGACCATGTGAAGATGCTGGTTTATTTGGAATACCGTGGTTTGGAGCAACAGAAGATTATTCAATTGTATTGAATGCACCAGCCTCTACAGCTACTTATCAGTGGTTTAATGGCTCAACATCTGATAGTATCTCAAATTTAGGTCCAGGGACATACTCTGTAATTGTTACAGTTGGAGGATGTCCTGTTCAAGATTTTGCAACTATAATAGAACCAGAAGAAATTATTTTTAATCCTAACATCACTGAAATTACTTGTAACGGATTTGATGATGCAATAATTAACCTAAATAACATATCTGGTGGAAATGGGGGTCCTTATAATATAACGGACTGGGGAGGAATTATTGATCCCAATAACGTAGCAGTGGGAACATACATCATTTCAGCTAATGACCAGAGTACAATTACTACTACTAATCCCATTGCATGTGAAAATGACACAACAATAATTATTTCAGAACCAGAATATTTTAGTGTTGATTTTAGCATTCCTGATTCAGAAATTTGTCTTAACGATCCAATCACATTAGATTTTGATTTTAATCAAGGAGGAATTGCACCTTATACAGTGAATTATACTGTAAATGGAAATCCGCAAGTTGCTGGCCCAATAAATAATGGGGGTCAAAATAGTATTGATATAAATCCCTCTATCGGAAATAACACTTACATCATTACTAGTGTAAATGATGCAAATGGTTGTGTAAATCAAAATAGCATAAATTCACAAGACATATATGTTAATCCACTTCCTGATATTAATATTGCTGTAGCTCCAAATCCTATTTGTGTTGGCGATAATTCTTCCTTGATTTTTTCTACTCCTGATGGAACACCGCCTTACATTGTGGACTACCTTGAAGGAGGTGTGTTAAAACAAGTAAATGTTCCGGCAGCTGGCCTTAATTTAGTTATATCTCCTAACCAAACCACAAATTATGAACTAACATATGTTACAGATTCTAAAGGATGTTTTTCTGACTTAACCAGCAACAATACAATACTCACGGTTAATGAAATACCTCAACTTACATTTACAAGTCCAAGCGAAACATGTGATGGAGATATCATTCAACTAAAATTTAATTTTACTGCAGGAACTGCACCTTGGATTGTTAACTACTCTGTTAACGGATCTCAAACTTCTATTCCATTTAACAATAGCGTAGATTCAATAGCAATAAGTCCTGCAACTCAAACAGTATATGTTATTAATTCTATTACTGATAACAATAGTTGTACAAATAATATTACGCAGGCACTCAACATTAATACTAATCCGTTGCCTGAAGTTAGCATAAGTGGTGGTGGGTCTATATGTGATGACGGAAGTACAGCTGAAATAATATTTTCAGTTAGTTCTGGAACACCTCCGTACAACTTAACTTATTCAGCCGGATTAATACCAAACTCTGTATCTAATATTGGAAGCACGTATTCAATTACAACAGATCAAACTGGTGCATATACCGTACAAAATGTAACGGATATTAATGGTTGTGAAGCAATATCAATTTCTGGAAATGCATTTGTGAATGTTAATCCACTTCCAACAGCGAATTTCAATTTATATCCTCAGCCAGCTGATATACTTAATCCACAAATTACATTTACAGATTTATCTAACAATCATGTTAGTGGAATATGGAATTTTGATGATGGAAATAATTCGGTTACTAATTTTGATAAAATTACTCACCTATATACAGACACAGGAACGTATGAAGTATCACTAACTGTTGAGTCAGATAGTGGATGCATAGATGTGGCAACACAAACCGTCATTATTTCACCTGTTTTTTCTATATATGTTCCTAATGCTTTTACACCTAATAATGATCTTTATAATGATTACTTCCTTCCAATTGTTAATGGAGTTTTAGAATATGAGCTAAATATATATAATAGAGACGGTCAAAGAATTTTTAAGTCTAATGAATTTTCAAATGATTATTTGTCCTGTGTTAATAATAATTGCCTTGCTGCTTGGGATGGTAAAATAAATAATGGTGCGTACGCTACTAAAGGAGCCTATATATATTCTATAATTTTAAAAGATATTAATGGAAAAATAAAGACTTATGAGGGTACTGTTATGCTCTTAAAATAGTTTGACTTTAAACTTACCTACACGATTAATTATCTGATTATTAGTATTTTTGTAAAATGAAAATAATATTCATTCTAATATTATCTATTTTTTTTAGTTATCACTCATATGCTACTCACGCAGCGGGAATGGATATCTCATATGAATGTATATCTCAAGGAAATACTTCTGATGTATACAGAGTTACCTTAAAGTTCTATAGAGATTGTGAAGGAATTACAGCACCTGGATATGGATCCAATGCTTTATTACAATTACAATATACCTCTTCTTGCGGTTCAGGCTCATCTACGCTACAATCTGTTGGAGGAGCAATCAATATCAATCCTCAATGTTTGTCATATTGTAATGGAGGGAGCTCATTAGGAATTGAACAATACACTTACGAAACAACCATAACATTGTCAAAATGTTCAAACTGGACACTTTCGGTCTGTGAACCAGCAAGAAACAATGCTATCAACACAATAGTAAATCCGGGAGGACAAGATCTTTGTGTTCAAGCAACATTAAACAATTTAAGTTTCTGTAATAATTCACCAACATTTAGTCAATACCCTACCCCTTTTATATGCGCTGGAAATTATTATTGCTATAACAATGGAGCAATTGAAATTGATGGCGATTCATTGTTATATGAATTAGTAACTCCATTAAACACTGCAAATGGAGGAACAGTAAATTATATTGCACCATATTCAGCTAATAATCCTGTTGGTGGTGGATCAACATTTGATCCAATAACTGGAAATTTATGCGTAACCCCTCCAAATATTATAACTGGTGTACTTGCAATTAAAGTATCAGAATATAGAAACGGAGTATTAATTGGCAGCATAATAAGAGATATTCAAATAAATTCATTTTCTTGTACTGCAACAAATCCACCAGGCCTAACAGGAATAAATAGTAACAATGTTGTGGATATATCTGACATAAATACATACACCATAACACTTGATTGTCCTAATGGAAATCAAAATATAAACTTTGACATAAATACTATTAATAACAATCCCCCTCCACCTCCTGGCTATGAAATTACAATAAATGTCGGGGGAGGTAGTTGGCAAAGTGAAGTTTCTTGGGAAATTTATGATCCTTCTGGATCTGGTGCAGGCACAATTTTAGCCTCAGGAGGTGCTCCTTTTTCTGGAACAGTTTGCATACCTGCAACGAACCTTGGAAACTTACAACTACTCATGTATGATTCTTGGGGCGATGGTTGGAATGGAAATACTTACACAATAAGCGGCAACAATACAATAAGTGGACAAATAAGTGGGACACTAAACTTTGGAACAAGTGGAGTAAATTCATTTAATATTTCTGGAGGAAATGCCTGTTCTATTGGTGGAGCTTTTGTGAACATGAGCTGGAATGGAGGTATAAATGGTGCAAGCTTTAATGTTTCAAACAATAACACCATGAATCCAGTTGGAACTTTTAACTGGACTCCTACAGCAGCTGATATTGCTAATAGTCCATATTTTTTTACTGTTGATGTTGCAAATGATGCTTGCCCTGTTCCTGGTAATTTTTCGTTTCAATATCAAATTATTCTAAACGAATCAAATATAGATATTAATCCAACAATAGTTAATCCTTCATGTAATGGGTTAAGTAATGGGTCAATTAATATTATATCAAACGGATCTTACCCTCCATTTTTATATAATTGGTCAAATGGACAAAACACACAAAATATCAATAATATTTCTTCTGGAACCTATACTTTGACAGTTACAGATAGTTTGGGTTGTTATTTAGATGAAACATTTGTTTTAGATGAGCCTCCAGTATTTAATCCAACAATAAATGCCTATAATATTAGTTGTTTTGGGGCAAATGATGGATATATAGAAGTAGTAAATGAACCACTGACAACTACTTATTTTTGGTCTAATTTTTCAACATCAAATAGCATTACAAATCTTGTTTCTGGAAGTTATTCTGTTGATGTAACTGATAGTAGCGGATGTGTTCTTAGTGAATCTTTTAATATTATTGAGCCAGCAGATATAGTTGTTTCTTCGTATTATAATGATATAAGTTGCTTCGGTGAAAATGATGGAAATATCACAATTAATATTGCAGGTGGTATTCCAAATTATATTATTGAGATACCTCCTTTTAACCAAACACTATTAAATGGAGTAACAACCTACACGACTCAAGCACTACAGCCAGGAACATATGTATATTATATATCTGATTCTAATATGTGTATGAAATCTGATACGATTTTAATTGATGAACCATCTCAGCTAATTACAAATCCGATAATTGTTGATGTTTTATGCAACAATGAAAATAGTGGTAGTATTACATTGAATATTTCTGGAGGAACATCACCCTACATTGAAGATTTTGGTGGATTCAACCCTTTACAGCTTAGTGCTGGTATTTATACATATACAGTTACAGATAGTAATAACTGTTTAAGTTCTGATACTTTTACAATTAATCAACCTGATTCCTTACTTGCAATAGCTAGCAGTACAGATGCTACTTGTGCTGGCTATTTTGATGGAGAAGCTTACTTAACTATTTCTGGTGGAACAATACCTTATTACACTAACTGGAACGGCAGTGATCCAAATGCTTTAAATGCTGGAACACATAATTATGTTGTAACTGATGAAAATGGATGCATAACCCAAGGTTTTGTAATAATTAATGAACCTTTTGGAATGCAACTATCAATAGACACATTTAGTGTAAGTTGTTTTGGAGGAAATGATGGCTCTGCTATACTAAATATTTTTGGAGGGGCTGGCTCTCCCTACAACATTTACTGGGGAGGGCTTAATCCAAATGCACTTCCAGCAGGAAATCATATTGTAACAGTTGCTGATAGCAATAATTGTTCTCTAACTGACACTGTTTTCATAACTCAACCCCCTCAACTGTTTACAAGCCCTGTCATTGCACATGTAAGTTGCTTTGGATATGAAGATGGAAATGTCAATCTACAAATTTCTGGCGGTATTCCCCCATACGCAGAAACATGGTTCGGTGTAGATTCCTCTCATCTTGCTCCAGGAAACTACTCATATCAAATTGTTGATGCAAATAATTGTATCAAAGACAGTAATATTACAATATTTGAACCTGATACAATTTCTGTTTTAGCTTCTACTACAGATGTTGATTGTTATGGAGAAGATAATGGTTTAGTAAATCTAATTATTAGTGGAGGAACACCCCCATTTAATACAGATTTTGGTACTTTTAATCAGTATGCTTTAGAAGCTGGAACATACCCATTTACAATAACTGATATTAATGGTTGTTCATATGATAGTTCAATAACTATAAATGAGGCTAACGAATTATTTTTAGATTTCATAGCCACAAGTCCTATTTGCAGATATGAACAGTCTACTCTCAGTATAAATATTTCCAATGCTTCCAATAATATTTACACTTTAGAATTACAAGATTCAATCATAAAATCATTTGTCATAGATACTAATGGATTGTTAATACCACAAGGAGTGCCAATTACATTAACTCCTGATTACAGTGGTCAAGTTTATATTTTATCTTTAACTGATGATGAAGGTTGCAAACAGATATTTAATGACTTTGTTCATATAGAAGTAAAACAATTACCTCAACTATCATTAAATGAAGATGATATTTGTTTCGGTGAACCATCTTATTTTCTTAATAGTGCAACACCTGCAGGAGGCACATACTACATAAATAACAATCTAAATAATTATTTTGACGTAGAAAATTTAGACTTTGGAGACTATTTAATAAGATATGAATACACAGACCCAACTACTTCATGCTATAATGAAATTGAAGAAATTATTACTATAAGTGATTCACCTGATGCTAAAATGTTTTTCAGTCCTCAGCCTACAGATATAAACGATCCAAATATATTTTTTAGGGATAATAGCGATGAAAATATAATTTCGTCTGAATGGCATTTGGGGGACGGGACTATAATTTATGATAAACTAAATTTTTGGCATACTTATTCTGATACTGGAACCTATACAATCAAATACTACATTACAAATGAATATAATTGTACTGACTCTGCATTTAACTATTTAAAAATTAATCCAACATTTTCAATATTTATAGCAGATGCATTTACGCCTAACAATGATGGAAATAATGATATTTTTATACCTATTTTAAATGGAGAAGATTCTTTCGTACTTACAATTTATGACAGATGGGGATCAATTATTTTTAGTGAGGAAAACGGTTCATGGGATGGATTAGCAAATGGCAAACCTGTTCCTTCAGGTGTTTATCCATACTCAATAAGTGTTAAAGACTTTAATCAACGATTATTTATATACCCAGGAACTGTAAAGCTATTAAGATAAAGTGAAAAATATAGTATTGATTTCTGATACTCATAGTATTCTTGACCATAATTTTTTTAAATATTTTATTGAAGCAGACGAAATATGGCACGCTGGAGACATTGGTAGTCTTGAAATAGCAGATAAGTTAAAAGAATTTGCAAAATTAAAAGCTGTACATGGCAACATTGATAATTCAATTATAAGATCAGAATTTCCAGAAATGATTTATTACAAATGTGAGGATATAAATGTACTCATGACTCACATTGGAGGTTACCCAGGTAATTATAACAAAAAGGTTTTAAATTTTATTAAAGAAAAAAAAGTAGACCTATTTATCAGTGGACATACACATATATTGAAAGTAATTTATGATAAAAAATATAATTTGCTACATCTTAATCCAGGCGCACTTGGGGAATATGGAATTCATCAAGTTAAAACTTTAATTCAATTTACTGTAGAAAAAAATAATATAAAAAATCTTAAGGTAATTGAAAGACAAAAAAAAAACTAACGTATTCTATCAGCTGATTTAACTAACTTTTCATCTTTTTTAATGAAAAAGTTAGCAGCTACTAAAGAAATAAATGGAATAATTAACAATAATGTTCCTATAGAAAAATCCCTGTTTTCAACATTACCATATAAAAATACAATTAATGCGAAACTAATAGTAATTATGAATCTAGCAAAACTAGACATAAGCAACTGTCTTTTTCTATTTTTAAATTGAAAAATGGCAAAAATAGAAAGTAGTGCAGAAAAAATAAGACATAACCTAACTGATAACAACTCATCTTCATTTAAATAGATTGGTTCCATTTTATTCATGTAAATTGGAAAATAATCTGAATATGCTATTATAACTATGCATAATGCTGAAAAAAATAAAAGAAGTGTTTGTAATCTTTGTATCATATTTTTTTTAACAAAATTAATAAAATTGTACAATTTTGTCCATCTTTAAAAAAAATTGTATTATTGCATAACTTATCTGATATACAAAAAATCTCAATATCTATAATTTTTATTTCACTTATTAAAAAATTAGTACAACAATATCTACAAACTATTAAAAAATTATGTATAAACTAGAAGAATTAAACAAAAAAAAAATTGTTGAACTTCAAGAAATTGCAAAAAAACTAGATTTAAAAAAAATTAAACTAAACAAAGAACAATTAACTTATGCAATTCTTGATAAACAAGCAGAAAGTCTTTCATTAGTAAAAAACAATAAAGAGAAACCAATTAAAAAACAAAAAATCACAAAACCAGCTATGCAGAAAGAAAAAAAAGCTGAGCCGGTAAAAGCTAGTTTAAAAGACAAAGAACATTCAAATCAACAAAACAATCATCAAAATTCTAAATACGATTATAATTTTGATGGTATTATTTCAGCTGAGGGAGTAATTGAAATAATGCCAGATGGGTATGGATTTATTAGATCTAGTGACTATCATTATTTAACATCTCCTGATGATATATACGTATCACATTCTCAAATTAAATTATTTGGTTTAAAAACTGGTGATACAATTAACGGCAAAGTTCGTCCACCAAAAACTGGTGAAAAATATTATCCTCTGATAGAAGTTGAAGCTATTAATGGGCGTGAACCTGAAATTGTAAGAGACAGAATACCATTTCACCATCTTAAACCTCTTTTTCCTAACGAGAAGTTTAATCTTTTAGGAAATGGACATAACAACATATCAACAAGAATGCTAGATATGTTCACACCAATAGGTAAAGGTCAAAGGGGACTAATTGTTGCTCAACCAAAAACAGGAAAAACAGTATTATTAAAAGATATTGCTAATGCAATTGCAGATAATCATCCAGAAGTATACATGATTATTTTATTAATTGATGAAAGACCAGAAGAAGTGACTGACATGGAAAGAAGTGTAAATGCAGAAGTTATAGCATCCACTTTTGACGAACCTGCCAGCAGACACGTAAAGGTTGCTGATATTGTTCTTGAAAAAGCAAAACGTATGGTTGAATGTGGTCACGATGTAGTTGTATTATTAGATTCAATAACACGACTGGCTAGAGCATATAATACTGTACAGCCAGCATCTGGAAAAATATTAAGTGGTGGTGTCGATGCAAATGCACTTCACAAACCTAAACGTTTTTTTGGTGCTGCTCGTAAAATTGAAAAAGGAGGTTCATTAACTATACTCGCTACTGCTCTTACAGAAACTGGAAGTAAAATGGATGAAGTTATTTTTGAAGAATTTAAGGGTACTGGTAATATGGAGTTACAACTTGATAGAAAAATCTCTAATAGAAGAATATACCCTGCTGTTGATTTAGTTTCATCATCAACTAGAAGAGAAGACCTATTACTCGATAAAGAACATATTCAAAGAATTTGGGTTCTAAGAAATTATTTAGCAGACATGAATCCTATTGAAGCAATTGAGTTCATGAAAGACAGATTACAAAAAACAAAAGACAATAATGAATTCTTCATTACAATGAATGAATAAGTTTTGATAAATTAATTTTTAAAAATTGCATATATTACACTTCCTGAACCAGTCATTGATGAATATACAGCCCCCTTTTCATAAAATTCATCTTTAATCTTTTGCAATTGAGGATATTTTTGAAAAACATAAGACTCAAAATCATTTTTTAATTTTTCTTTCCATTCTTGTAAGGGTCTTGAAATAACATCTAATAAATTTACTTCAGGATTTTTTGGCTCAATATTTGAATATGCTTCTCTTGTAGAAATAAAAATATCAGGAAAAAAAAATTTAAATTCATAATTTTTAAGATTTATATCTAATTTTTTCATCAGTTCTCCCTTTCCAGAAACAATATGAGGTGTATTTTCAACAAAAAATGGACAGTCTGATCCTAAAATAATGGCATAACGCTTTAAATTATCTTTGGATAATTTTAAATTAAAAATATCATTTAATAAAATTAAAGTAAAAACTCCATCAGAAGAACCACCCCCTAATCCAGCACCAATTTTTATACGTTTATGAAGATGAATTTTAACGCAGGGTAAATTAAAATCAGCTTTTAATAAATTATACGCTTTAACACAAATATTTTTATCCGATTGAATATCATTATTAAATAAAGTACCTGAAACAGTAAAAGAAAATGAATTTGACTCAACGATTTCTAAAACATCATATAGATCTTGTACTGGATATATAACAGAACTTATATCATGAAAACCATCTGATCTTTTTTTTATAATATTCAGACCTAAATTTATTTTTGCATTAGGATAACAAATCATCTATAAATATGTTTCTACAAATATTGGACAATTAAATGAATTTTTAAGTTTTTAACAATAAAAATAATCGATATGTTTTTTTTAGTTTTGCATAAATCATTTTATTTACATTTGCTATTTTAATAAAATTTATGGAATATTTAGAATTTGAAAAACCTATTGAACAATTAATTGATAAATTACAAAAAGCTAAAGAATTAGGAAATGAAGAATCTATTGATGTAACAAAAACAATTAATGATATTGAAGAAAAAATAAAAAACACAAGAAAAAAAATATATAACAATCTTAGTTCTTGGCAAAAAGTTCAGCTATCTAGACACCCCCAAAGACCGTATACCTTAGATTATATTAAAGCAATAACAGATGATCAATTTTTAGAGCTGCATGGCGACAGAGGAGTAAGAGATGATAAAGCAATGGTTGGAGGTTGGGGGTTAATCGACAATCAATCAGTAATGCTAATAGGTCAACAAAAAGGAAGAACTACAAAAGAAAGACAATTCAGAAATTTTGGGATGGCAAACCCAGAAGGGTATCGTAAAGCCCTAAGATTAATGAAAATGGCTGAAAAATTTAAAAAACCTATAGTATGTTTCATCGACACTCCGGGAGCATTTCCTGGACTTGAGGCTGAAGAGCGTGGTCAAGGAGAAGCAATTGCAAGAAACATTTTAGAAATGACAAAATTAAAAGTTCCAATTATAATTATAATAATTGGAGAGGGTGCCTCAGGTGGTGCACTTGGAATTGGAGTAGGTGATAAAATAATTATGTTAAATAACGCATGGTACTCAGTAATTTCACCAGAAAACTGTTCAACTATTCTATGGGGAAACTGGGATTTTAAAGCCAAAGCGGCTGATGCTCTTAAGCTAACAGCAAAAGATATGAAAAAACTAGGTTTAGTTGACGAAATTATAAATGAACCTTTAGGAGGTGCACATACATTTCCAAAAGAAACTTTTAAATTAGTTAAAAAATCAATTAAGAAATCAATACTTGAATTTTCAAATTTAAAACCAAATAATCTTGTAGAAAAAAGAATTGAAAAATTTTCAAATATGGGCGTAGTAAATGAATAAATGAGTAAGAAAATAGGTACAAAAAAATTAAAAGCGACTCCAACTAATAAAATAGATGGAAAATTACAGCCTCAAGCTGTTGAACTAGAACAAGCAGTTCTTGGTGCTCTGATGATTGATAATGAATCTTTATCTGATGCTATTGATGCTTTAAAAATTGAATATTTTTATAATCCTAAACATCAGAAAATTTTTGAAGCAATTGTTAATTTGTTTAATAGCACTGAGCCAATTGATATTTTAACTGTTTCTGAAGAACTCAAAAGACTAAAGTATTTTAATGATGTTGGAGGGCTGTCCTATGTTTCAGAGCTAACAAATAATGTTTCAACAGCATCAAATACTGAATTTCATGCAAGAATAATCGCAGAAAAATTTATAAAAAGATCATTAATTAACATTGCTAGAAAAATAAGTACTGATGCTTTTGATGATTCTGTGGATATATTTGATTTACTTAACAATGCAGAAGCAGAATTATTTACAGTAACAGAAGGTACACTTAGAAAAAGTTACGATAAAATGAGTTCACTAATTAAGAATGCTCTTGAAAATATTGAAGTTTTAAGAAATAAGGAGGATTCTTTAAGTGGTATTCCTTCAGGTTTTAAAAATTTAGACAGAGTTACATCTGGATGGCAAAAATCAGATCTTATTATTTGTGCAGCAAGGCCAGGAATGGGTAAAACCGCCTTTGCATTATCTATGGCAAGAAATATTGCTATAGATCATGCTGTCCCCATCGGGCTTTTCTCTTTGGAAATGTCTTCTGAACAGTTAGTTAATAGACTAATTGCAAGTGAAGCTGAACTTGCTGGAGCAAAACTTAGAAAAGGAAACTTAGCAGATCATGAAATGGTTCAACTTCATGAAAAAATAAAATATTTATCTGAAGCTCCAATATTTATTGATGACACACCTGCTTTAACAATTTTTGAGCTTAGAGCAAAAGCAAGAAGACTTGTAAAAAATCATTCAGTTAAAATTATTATAATTGACTATTTACAACTAATGAATGCTGGCAATAGTGCTGGTAACAGAGAACAAGAAATTTCAACAATATCAAGATCACTTAAAGGTATAGCAAAAGAACTTAAAATTCCTGTAATTGCTTTATCTCAAGTTAATAGAGGAGTTGAAAACAGAAGTGGTATTGGAAGCAAAAGACCAATGCTATCAGACCTAAGAGAATCGGGAGCAATAGAACAAGACGCTGATATTGTTACATTTATTTATCGTCCAGAATATTATAAAATCTATGAATGGGACAATGGTGATGACTCAAGAGGACAAGGAGAACTTATAGTTGCTAAGCATAGAAATGGCGAACTTAAAAATGTAAGACTAAAATTTATAGATGAATTTGCAAAATTCTCAGATCTCGATTATTTCGAAGAGTCTCAAGAATTAATTAATAACGAATCAATGATTTCACTTTCATCAAAAATGAATGAAGATAAAGATGAACCTTTCTAAATTCTTAATATATTTTTTTCTATTTAATCTAAAAATAAGCCATGCTGCATATATCCTTATACCTATGGATGACACTCAAAAAAATCATCTCAAATCTTATGGTATCGCATACTTCGCTATAAACCAAAATATAACTGTTGATTGGCTTTTAAATTATCGTGGTGGAAGTTTTTTAATTGAAGAAAATACAATTCTTCAAAATGAATGTACAGTAAGAGGAGTTTCATTTAAAATAATAGCTAATATTCAAGCTAATAAAATTATTCAAGAAATTTCTAGTCCTTCAGTAAATATGGATGTTATAAGATTAGAAAAAAGTCCAAAAATTGCTATATATTCTCCCAAAACAAATCAACCTTGGGATGATGCTGTCACAATGGCTCTTTCTTATGCTGAGATTCCTTATGATGTAATTTATGATGAGGAAGTACTTAATAACTTACTTCCAATGTATGATTGGCTTCACCTACACCATGAAGATTTTACAGGTCAGTACGGAAAATTTTACGCATCTTTTCAGAATGCATCATGGTACAAAGAAGGAAAAAAGAAAGCTGAGCAATTAGCTAATAAATTAGGATACAGCAAAGTGTCTGATTCTAAGTTAGCCGTAGCAAAAAAAATTAAAGAATATATTTTTGCAGGAGGTTTTTTATTTGCTATGTGTTCTGCCACAGATAGTTATGATATAGCGCTTGCTTCAGAAAAAATTGATATTTGTGCGCATATGTTTGATGGCGATCCAATGGATAGTGATATTGATAAAAAACTTGATTTTTCAAATACATTAGCATTCAAGGATTTCACATTAGAAAAAAATCCAAACAGATATGAATTCTCTTCAATCGATGCTACACAACAAAGAAAAATAAATCCAAAGATGGACTTCTTTACTCTTTTTGATTTCTCAGCAAAGTGGGATCCTGTACCTACAATGTTATGTCAAAATCACACAAAAATTATTGCTGGTTTTATGGGACAAACTACTTCATTTAAAAATGAGTTTATTAAGTCTAATGTTGTAATTTTAGGCGAAACAAAATCACTTAATGAATCACGATATATACACGGTAAACTTGGTAATGGTACATGGACATTTTATGGGGGACATGATCCTGAAGACTATCAACATAGAGTTGGTGATCCAAAAACCGATCTTTCTTTACATTCAAACTCACCTGGATATAGATTGATATTAAATAATATTCTTTTTCCAGCAGCTAAAAAGAAAAAATTAAAAACTTAAATAAAAAAAATAGATTCTTTATCAAACCAATCTTTGTAGAAAATACTATACTTTTTTTCAATCAAATTTCTTTTTATTTTCATTGTAGGTGTTAATAGCTTATTTTCTACTGTCCAAGGCTGATCTAAAACAATAAAATTATGAATCTTTTCATGATTCTCTAATATATTGTTCATATTCTCTAAAGTTCTGTTTAAGCTTATTTTTAAATCTTCATGCAAAATATTTTTTCCTTTTTCTGATAAAACAAGAAGTGCAATAGGTTGGGGCAAATCGTCACCAACAACACAAACTTGTTCAATATTTTTATTTGCCGAAATCTTCATTTCTATTGGGGATGGTGCAACATATTTTCCTTTAGTTGTTTTAAATAAATCTTTTACTCTTCCAGTAATTTTCAAAAATCCTTCATCATCAATAAATCCTTCATCTCCAGTATGAAGCCATCCATTAACAATTGTTTGATTTGTTTCATTTTCCATTTTATAGTATCCGTCCATTAAAGCATCATGTTTTATTAGAATTTCTTTTCTACTAGAGAGCTTAACTTGACATAAAGGAAGAGGTTCTCCTACAAAACCAATTTTTATTTTATTATTTAAAGTAACATGAGAATAGCAAGTATTTTCTGTCATAGCATATGCTTCTTGAATATTAATACCTAAGTGAGCAAACCATTTTATTAAAGATACAGGAGTTGGGGCTGCACCAGTAAATACGTTATTTGCTTTAGATAATCCAATATTTATCTTTATTTTATTTTTAATTATTGTTGAAATAATTGGAATTTTTAATAGCATAGTTAACCTTTTCTGAGGTATTTTTGAAAGAATTCCCTGCTGAAATTTAGTCCATATTCTAGGAACACCTAAAAAAATTGTTGGAGAAACATCAGATAAGTTTTTAGCAAATGTATCTAAACTTTCTGCAAAAGAAACTCTGCCTCCACAATATAAACTACCCATTTGCACTAATAATCTTTCTGCAATATGACATAATGGCAAATATGAAAAGAAAGATTCTTCCTTTAAAGGAATGATATTTACAGCATTAGTAGTTGCAAATGAAAAATTAAAAAATTTATGCATAACTCCTTTTGGAACACCTGTTGTACCTGAAGTATATATAATAGTAGCAAGTTCATTAGGCTTTCTTATAATATCTTCTTTTAGTGGGTAAATATTTTTAAGTAAGTCATCCCATTTTGGATAATCTTCAGAGTAAAATGGGAAAGATATACAAGTCATTTCATCTGGAACTCCTTCCTTCATTTCATTATAATTATCTAATTTTCCAACAAAAAGTAATTTAGTTTCTGAATGCGATAATATTTTTGAAAGCGTTTCAGCATTTAAATTAGGGTATAGTGGAACAGACACATGACCACTCATCATAATTGCCATATCAGTCATTAACCAATGAGCACAATTCTTAGACAACAAACCTATTTTACTTTCATTAGGAAGATTTAATTGTTTCAAATATGCTGCCATTTTTCTAACTTCAGCTCCAAATTCTTCCCATGACCAATTATGCCAAACTCCATTAATTGGTTGAGATAAGAAAATTTCATTTGGCTTTTCTTTTTCCCATTTATATAGCATTTCTAAAGGAGACAAATATTTCATAGTTAATTATTATTTAATTTATAAAATTATAAATTAAATGATAAAAAAAATTAAATATTTTAATAAAAACTATGCAAGCATAGTTTTTATTTGTACATTTATAAAATAAATATGTTTTATGGAACAAGAAGAAACGATCGACTATAACATTAGAAAAACTTGGTATAACATAACTAAAATGTATAACCGTACAGCGATTGAATATATGGGTAGTATGGCATTAGCAATGATAGTATTAAATATTGATATGTATGATGGAACACCATCAACTCAATTAGGGCCTAATATGGGCATGGAAGCCACATCACTATCAAGATCATTAAAAAAATTAGAAAAACTTGGAGTTATTAAAAGAGTTAATGATAAAATTGATAAAAGAAAAGTAATAATAAAGTTAACCAATTTAGGTCTAAATAGAAGAGAAGTAGCAAAAAAAACTGTGCTAAACTTTAATAACAAAATTTTCTCAGAAATAAACGAACAAGAAAAGGAAGTATTTTTTACAGTTTTAAATAAAATCAATAAACTAATTAATAATATAAAATAGAGATCTTTTCAAATCTAAAAAATGAAATTTAAAAATTTTAAATTTGGTGCAGATTTACAAGAAGGTTTAAACATTATGGGTTTTTCTGACCCTACACCAATTCAACAAAAAGCAATTCCTACAATACAAAAAAATTTGGATTTAATTGCTTGCGCTCAAACAGGAACAGGAAAAACAGCTGCATTTGTATTACCAATATTGGATAAGATCAATAAATTAAAAATTAAAAATAAAGTTGATACAATAATAATAGCACCTACAAGAGAACTCGCAAAACAAATTGATAATCAAATTGAAGGATTTGCGTATTTTACTAAAACAACATCTTATCCAATTTATGGTGGTGGAGACGGAATAGAATTTGATAATCAAAAAAAAGCTTTAATAAAAGGTGTTGATATTATAATTTGCACGCCAGGAAGACTACTTGCACATTTAGACTTTAATTATTTTGATACTTCAAATGTAAAACATTTAGTTTTAGATGAAGCAGATAGAATGCTAGATATGGGTTTTTATGATGACATCATGAAAATAGTTAAGAATCTTCCGTTAAAAAGGCAAAATTTATTATTTTCAGCAACAATGCCAACAAAAATTCGTCAGCTTGCAAATAATATTTTAAAAAATCCTATAACTATAAATATTGCACTATCTAAGCCCGCTGAAGGACTAATACAAAAGGCATTTTTAGTTTATGATTATCAAAAAATACAATTAATCACCACGATACTAAAAGAAAATTTTAAAAATTTAAATACTATACTAATTTTTGCGTCTAGTATTAAAATGGTTAAAGAAATACATAAATCTCTTAAAAAGGAAAAAATATATGCCTCTGAAATGCACTCTGGTCTAAAACAAGAAGTAAGAGAAAAAACAATTAGAGATTTTAAACATAAAAAAAATAAAATACTAATTGCTACGGATATTTTGTCTAGAGGAATTGATATTAAAGAAATCAAATTGGTAATTAATTATGAAGTACCTAATGATGCTGAGGATTATATTCATAGAATTGGAAGGACAGCCAGAGCTTCAGAAAAAGGAGAAGCTATTACATTCATAAATCCCAAGCAAATAAAAAAATTTATGAAAATTGAAAAACTAATGGATAAAGTTATTCCTAAATTAGATTTACCCAAAGGATTTAAAAGTGCACCAAAATATATTGTCACTAAAAAAAAAAGAAAATTTAAAATTTAATTATCTCAATAGAATGAGGGCAAAAATGATTTCACTCTAGCATCTATTATTAGAAGAGAATATAAGAAATATTAATAAGTTTAGGATTTAATCAATAAATATCATTTTCCTAGCTTGTTCAATTAAATCTTGACTACAATCAAAAAAAATTGTGTAATTATCTGCGATTTATTGAAATATATTTTCTTTCATTAGATCCTGTATAAACTTGTCTTGGTCTCCCTATTGGCTCCTTATTTTCTCTCATTTCTTTCCATTGAGCAATCCAACCTGGTAATCTTCCTAAAGCAAACATAACTGTAAACATATCAGTTGGAATACCTAATGCTCTGTAAATAATACCAGAATAAAAATCAACATTAGGATATAAGCCTCTAGATTTAAAATAATCATCATTTAAAGCGACTTTTTCTAATTTTTTAGCTATGTCTAAGACAGGATCATTAATTCCTAATTCATTCAATACATCATCAGCAGCTTTTTTAATTATTGTAGCTCTTGGATCAAAATTTTTGTAAACTCTATGACCAAAACCCATTAATCTAAAGGTATCATTTTTATCTTTTGCTTTATCTACATATTTATCTACATTACCACCATCTGCCTTTATTTTTTCTAACATCTCAATAACAGCTTGATTAGCCCCTCCATGAAGAGGGCCCCATAGAGCTGCGATACCTGCAGAAACAGAAGCATATAAACTAGCATGAGATGAGCCAACGATTCTTACTGTTGATGCAGAACAGTTCTGTTCATGATCAGCATGAAGAATTAACAATTTATCAATTGCTTTTGATACTACTGTACTTATTTTTTTTTCAGTTGTAGGCAAACCAAACATCATGTGCATGAAATTAGCAGTGTAACTTAATTCATTTTTTGGATACATAATTGGCTGTCTCATCCTATTTTTATAACTCCAAGCAGCAAGAGTAGGCAATTTTGCAATTGCTCTTATAATTGTACCATTTACTTCTTCTTTGGATCTATTTGGATCTAAAGATTTAGGATAAAAAGCAGTTAAAGATGACACTAAAGAGGAAAGTACTCCCATAGGATGAGCCTTAGATGGAAAACCATCTAAAATAGATTTCACATCTTCATGTACCAGAGAATGCTGAGTAATTTCTTCTACAAATAAATCCAATTCTGATTTAGTTGGTAACTCACCGTAAATTAATAAAAATGCTACCTCTAAAAAACTTGCCTTTTCTGCCAAATCTTCAATAGAGTAACCTCTATATCTTAAAATACCTTCTTCTCCATTTAAAAAAGTTATAGCACTCTGAGTAGATCCAGTATTTTTAAAGCCTTTATCTAAAGTAATTAATCCTGTATCTGCCCTAAGTCTACTAATATCTATAGCATTTTCATTTTCTGTACCAGTAATCAATGGCAATTCATATATTTTTCCATTATAGTGTAATTCAGCTTTTTTTGTCATTATATTAAATATTATTATTTTTTAAAAACTTAAATTTTTTACCTTCATAAATAGCATTAACTGAAAGTTGTTCCTCAATTCTTAATAATTGATTATACTTAGCAATCCTATCAGATCTTGACAAAGATCCTGTCTTTATCTGACCACAATTTAGCGCTACAGCTAAATCAGCTATTATAGTATCCTCTGTTTCTCCAGATCTATGACTCATAACAGAAGTATATCCATTACTGTGTGCCATATTAACAGCTGAAATAGTTTCACTGAGTGTTCCTATTTGGTTAACCTTAATTAAAATAGAATTTGCAGCGCTTAAATTAATGCCTTTCGATAACCTGTCCACATTAGTGACAAATAAATCATCTCCGACCAATTGAACTTTATTTCCAATTCTTTTAGTTAATTCTTTCCATCCTTCCCAATCATCTTCATGCAGTCCATCCTCAATTGAAATTAAAGGATACTTATTAATCAAATCCTCCCATAGATCAACCATTTCTAAAGAAGTCATCTTTTTTTCAACTGATTGATTAATTGTATAAATATTTTGTTTTTCATCATAAAATTCAGAAGCTGCTGCATCAATAGCTATATATATATCGCGACCAGCAATGTAACCAGAGGACTTAATTGCTTTCAGCAAAATTTCAATAGCCTCTTCATTAGAATTTAAATTTGGTGCAAATCCACCTTCATCCCCAACATTAGTAGAATAACCATTTTTTTTTAATTGAACTTTTAAGTGATGAAAAATCTCTGTTCCCATTCTAAGTGCCTCAGAAAAAGAATTTGCTCCTAATGGCATGACCATGAATTCCTGAAAATCAATATGATTATCAGCATGAGCTCCTCCGTTTAAAATATTCATCATTGGTATAGGTAATTGAATCGCTTCATTACCTCCAATATACTGAAATAAAGATTGATTAGATTCATTAGCAGCAGACTTAGCACATGCCAAAGAGACAGCCAATAGTGCATTAGCACCTAGATTTGATTTATTTGAAGTCCCATCTAAATCAATCATAGTTGTATCAATTAACGACTGATTTGAAACATCCAAGCCTTTTAATTTATCATTTATTACAGTATTAATATTACTAACAGCATTTAAAACGCCTTTACCTAGATAAATATCATTATCATTATCTCTGAGCTCAACTGCCTCATATTTTCCAGTAGATGCTCCAGATGGAACTGAAGCTCTGCCTACAAAGCCAGAGTCTGTATACACCTCTGCTTCAACTGTAGGGTTACCTCTAGAATCAAGAATTTGTCTTGCAAATATTTTTTTTATTTTACTCATTTATTTTTAATATTTTTAATAAAATCATCAAATAAATATCTTGAATCATGAGGCCCAGGAGAGGATTCTGGATGATATTGAACAGAAAAACAATTTTTATTTTTTAATTTAATTCCTTCTATAGTATTATCATTTAAATTTATATGAGTTATCTCAACATTTGGATGATTATTAATGTCTTGTGATGAAATACCAAAACCATGATTTTGAGAGGTAACCTCTGCTTTTCCAGTAATTAAATTCTTAACAGGGTGATTGATACCTCTATGACCATTATGCATTTTATATGTAGAAATACCTTCAGAAAGAGCAATTGCTTGGTGACCTAAGCAAATTCCAAAAACAGCTCTTCCGTCTTTAGTTATTTTATTTACTTGTTCTATTACTTTTGGCATTGCTGCTGGATCTCCTGGTCCATTAGATAAAAAGAAACCATTTGGATTCCAATTAGTCATTTCTTCATATTTTGAATGCATAGGAAATACTTTTAAATAACATCCTCTATCTGACAAACATTTTAATATGTTTCTCTTTACACCAAGATCTAGAACTGCAACTTTAATTTGGGATTCTGGATCTCCAAAGAAATATGGTTCTTTTGTAGATACAGAAGAAGAAAGTTCTAACCCTTCCATGGATGGAACTTTAGACAAAATTTTTTCTAATTCACTAATACTCAAATTATTTGTAGAAATAATAGCATTCATAGCCCCTTTATCTCTAATATGACGTACAACTGCTCTTGTATCAACATCCGAAATAACTACCTTATTTTGTTCAATAAAATATGTGTTTAAATCAGAATCTCCCCCAACTCTAGAAAATCCATTATTAAAATTTTTACATATTAATCCTGAAATTTTCATATTTTCTGACTCAACCTCATCAGACTTTACACCATAATTTCCTATATGAGCATTGGTAGTAATCATTAGTTGTCCATAATACGATGGATCTGTAAAAACTTCTTGATATCCTGTCATACCAGTATTAAAACACAGCTCACCAGTTGCAATTCCCTTTAAACCGCAAGATTTGCCATAAAATATTGTTCCGTCTTGTAACAATAACAATGCACTATCTTTTTTATTATATTTCATAGACTATATTTATAAAAAAAGGGTAAAACACATAAGCCTTACCCTTAAATATCATTCATTTATTAAAAAAAAAGTAACCTTACTCTCCTTTACCTACTTGATTTTCAGGGTTTTTATTATTTTTTTCATCAACTACTTCTGTTTCCTCTGCAACAGACTTTTTACTTTCGTCAACTACATCTGCTTCTTTCGCAACAGACTCTTTACTTTCAACAACTACTTCTGCTTCCTCTGCAACAGACTCTTTACTTTCGTCAACTACATCTGCTTCTTCTACAACAGATTCTTTATTCTCCTCTTTTGATTCAACTTCATCTATTGATTCTTCACCTTTAATTTTTTGTTCTTCGCCAGAAGTATTTTTTACAGAAGCTATATCATTATCCTTATTAGATGTACTTGAAGCAATTATGTTAGATTCAGACGATGATTTTCTTCTTGTTCTTCTAGATTTTTTTCTTTTTGGTTTGTCTGTTTCATAATCATCATTATAGTCAACTAGCTCTATAAATGCCATTTGAGCATTATCACCCAACCTATTACTTAATTTTATAATCCTTGTGTATCCTCCAGGTCTATCCGCAATCTTTGTTGAAATTTCTGTAAATAACTCAGTAATAGCATCCTTTTGTTTTAAATATGAAAACACTACTCTTCTGGAATGAGTTGTATCGTTTTTTGACTTTGTTATTAATGGTTCAATATATGATCTTAAAGCCTTAGCTTTTGCTAAAGTAGTTTTGATTCTTTTATGCTCAATTAATGAACTGGCCATATTAGCAAGCATAGCTTTCCTATGCGCCGACTTTCTACTTAAATGATTAAATCTTTTACCGTGTCTCATTATTTTGTAATATTTTAGTTATATCTAGAAGTATCATAGCCAAATGTTAAACCTTTAGCCTCAACTAATTCTTCTAATTCAGTTAATGATTTTTTACCAAAATTTCTAAATTTTAACATGTCTGATTTTTTGAAAGATACTAACTCGCCTAGAGTATATACCTCCGCAGTTTTTAAGCAATTTAAAGCACGAACAGACAGACCAAACTCAGTTAATTCAGTTTTTAATAATTGACGCATGTGCAAAGTATCTTCATCAAATTCATCAGTAATTTCTTCTTCTAAATTTATTTTTTCATCCGAAAACAACATAAAGTGTTGGATTAATATTTTAGAAGCTTCTGTTAAAGCTTGTTTTGGTTCTAATGAACCATCAGTTGTTATATTAAAATTTAATTTTTCGTAATCTGTTTTTTGACCAACTCTATAATTTTCAACATTATAATTTACATTAACTATTGGAGTAAAAATAGAATCAATTGCAATAGTTGAAATTTCAGATTCTTCTTCAATATTTTCTTCTGCAGGAACATATCCTCTTCCTTTTTTTACTGTAAATTCCATTTCAAATGTTACATCTTTATCCATTTCACAAATTAACAAATCAGTATTTAAAACTTGAAAATTTGATAGACTACTTGCAATATCATTAGCAGTAACTTTTTCACTCTTGCTAACTTTTAAAGTTGCTGTTTCCTCATCAATAGTATCAATCTGCTGTTTAAATCTAACCTGCTTTATATTTAAAATAATTTCAGCTACGTCTTGAACAACACCTTTGATAGTTGAAAATTCATGATCAACACCAGTAATTTTAACAGATGTTATTGCATATCCTT
The DNA here is from genome assembly GCA_902627575.1 of uncultured Bacteroidota bacterium. GTDB lineage: Bacteria > Bacteroidota > Bacteroidia > Flavobacteriales > BACL11. The sequence continues at coordinate 16,315 of CACOJQ010000008.1, read as the reverse complement.
CTAGTGAAGATAATAATACTCTTCTTAATGCATTACCTACAGTTAATCCGTATCCAGGTTCTAAAGGGCGAAACTCAAAATTTCCTTTATTTCCTTCTTCATTTATCATAATAACCTCGTCTGGTTTTTGAAAATCTAAAATTGACATATTTTTATTTTTTAATTATTTTATTTTGAATATAATTCTACTATTACTTGTTCTTTAATATTTTCTGGTATTTGAATTCTTTCAGGGGCTGAAAGAACTTTTCCTAATTTAGTTTCAGAATTAAACTCTAACCATTCCATTTTTGACTGATTAGATGCAATTGAATTAGATATTACCTCTAAAGATTTTGATCTCTCTCGAACAGAAATAATATCCCCAACTTTTAAAGCATAAGACGGTATATTTATATTCTTTCCATTTACTGTTATGTGGTTATGTGTTACTAACTGACGAGCAGCTCTTCTTGTTGGGGCAATTCCCAACCTATAAACGACATTATCCAAACGCATCTCACACATTTGTAGTAAATTTTCTCCTGTAACTCCTTTTCTTCTTAAAGCTTCTTTAAATAAATTAGAAAATTGTTTTTCTAAAATACCATAAGTAAATTTTGCTTTTTGTTTTTCCATCAATTGCATTCCATAATCAGACTGCTTACCTCTTCTTCTTTGATTACCGTGCTGACCTGGAGCATATGCTTTTTTCTGCAAAGCTTTATCTGGACCAAAAATTGGTTCTCCGAATCTTCTTGCTATTCTTGATGTTGGACCTGTATATCTTGCCATTTTTTTTTTTTTATAATTTAACTAAATTTTAAACTCTTCTTTTCTTGGGTGGGCGACATCCATTGTGTGGTAAAGGGGTAACGTCAACAATTTCAGTAACACTTATTCCAGTATTATGTATAGATCTAATAGCTGACTCTCTACCTTGCCCAGGACCTTTTACAAATACTTTTACTCTTTTCAAACCTTGTTCAAGTGCTACTTTTGCACAATCTTCTGCGGCCAATTGCGCAGCGTATGGTGTATTTTTTTTAGATCCTCTAAAACCCATTTTTCCTGCAGAAGACCAAGAAATTACTTGACCGTTATTGTTAGTTAGTGAAATAATAATATTGTTAAAGGTTGCCTGAATATGTGCCTGACCCTCAACTTCAACTCTAACTTTATTCTTTTTAGTTGTTTTTGCCATATTTAAAATTTATTTAGCAGCTATTTTTTTATTAGCAACTGTTTTTCTTTTTCCTTTTCGTGTTCTTGAGTTATTTTTTGTTTTCTGTCCTCTTAGAGGCAAACCCATTCTATGACGGATACCTCTAAAGCATCCAATATCCATCAATCTTTTTATATTCATTTTTGTTTCTGCTCTCAATTCTCCTTCTACAGTATATTTTTCAGAAATGATTGATCTAATTTTATTTGCTTCATCGTCAGACCAGTCCTGTACTTTCTTATCTAATGAAACATTTGCCTCATTTAAAATTGACTTGGCAAACGATAAGCCTATTCCGTAAATATAAGTTAAACCTATAACACCTCTTTTATTTTTTGGTAAATCGATACCTTGAATTCTTGCCATTATCCTTGTCTTTGTTTATATCTTGGGTTCTTTTTATTAATTACATATACGCGACCCTTTCTTTTAACGATAATGCAATCTTCACTTCTTTTTTTTACTGATGCTCTAACTTTCATTTTAATTATATTTTAATATCTATAAGTTATTCTTCCTTTTGTTAAATCATATGGGGACATTTCAATCTTAACTTTGTCTCCAGTTAAAAGTTTAATATAAAATTTTCTCATTTTACCAGAAATATGAGCAATAATTTCATGTCCATTTTCTAATTCAACACGAAACATTGCATTTGATAATGCTTGAGTTATTGTACCGTCTAATTCTATATTTTCTTGCTTAGCCATTAATTTTTTTTTCTATTTCTTCAAAACTTGATAATATTTCTGCTTTTTTTTTTCTTACGACAATCGTGTGCTCAAAATGGGCTGATGGTTTATTATCGATAGTTGTTATGGTCCATCCATCATTATGGTATGATATTTCTTTCTTACCCATGTTAATCATTGGCTCAATTGCGATTACAAGACCTTCTCTTAAAATTTGACCCTTGCCCTCAAATCCATAATTTGGAACTTCAGGCGATTCATGAAGAGATCTCCCAATACCATGACCAACTAATTCTCTAACAACAGAATAACCAAAACCTTCAGCATAGTCTTGTATGGCTGAACCAATATCCCCAATATAATTACCTTCAACAGCGACTTCAATCCCTTTGTACAAAGCGTCTTTTGTTACATCAAGTAATTTTTTAACATTAGATTTAATTTCACCTACTTGATAAGTAAAAGCAGAATCTCCATAATATCCGTTCATTAATACTCCACAATCTACTGATAATATATCCCCATCTATTAATACATTGTTGTTAGGTATCCCATGAACTACTTGAGAGTTAGGTGAAACACATAAAGTGTTAGGAAATCCATTATAACCTTTAAAAGCAGGGATTCCTCCATTATCTCTTATAAACTCTTCAGCTCTCTTATCTAAAGATAAAGACGTAACACCAGGCTTAATGTAGCATGCCAATTCAGCATGGGTTCTTGCAACAAGCAAAGAACTTTCTCTTATCAAATTAATTTCTTCTTCTGTCTTGTAGTAAATCATAAATTATTACATCATATTATTACCAGATGACTTTCCTTTTATTCTACCTGAATCCATTAATCCGTCATAATGTCGCATTAACAGATGACTTTCTATTTGTTGTAATGTATCAAGTACAACTGCCACTAAAATTAATAATGATGTTCCCCCATAAAACTGAGCAAACCCCATATCCATTTTAAATAAAATCATAGCAAACGCTGGAAGAATAGCAACAAAACCTAAGAACAAGGAACCAGGAAAAGTTATTCTTGACATAACAGCATCTAAATACTCTGATGTAGCTCTTCCAGGCTTAATGCCAGGAATAAAACCACCATTTTTTTTCATATCGTCAGCCATTTGATTTGGATTAACAGTAATGGCAGTATAAAAATACGTAAACAGAACAACCATAATAAAAAAGGTTAAATTATACCAAAATCCATCAAATTGCGAAAATTCACGCAAAAACCAATTTGAAATATCTGATGAATCTGCAAATCCAGCTAAAGTAAGAGGAACAAACATTATAGCTTGAGCAAAAATAATTGGCATAACTCCTGCAGCATTTACTTTTAAAGGAATAAATTGTCGTACACCTCCATATTGCTTGTTTCCGATAACTCTTTTAGCATACTGAACAGGAATTCTTCTAGTTCCCTGAACTAATAGGATAGACACCATAATTACTATAAGCAAGGTTGCCATTTCTACCATAAACATTACTAAACCTCCAACTTTTGTTCCTAAAGCTAGTGTAAACTCGGTAATTAAAGATTGAGGCAATCCAGCAATAATACCAATCATTATTAATAAAGAAATACCATTACCTATACCTCTGTCAGTTATTCTTTCACCTAACCACATAACAAATATTGTTCCAGTAATTAATACTAAAACAGCAGTAAACCACCATAAACCAGAAGCGTCAGGAACAACCCCTGGATTACTAGTTATTTGAGTAGCAATATAACCAGGAGCCTGGCCTGCACATATTAATATTGTTAGATATCTTGTAATACTATTAATTTTTCGTCTACCACTTTCACCCTCTTTTTGTAATTTCTGAAAATATGGGATAGCCATTCCTAATAGTTGAATAACAATCGATGCAGATATATATGGCATAATACCTAGTGCAAAAATAGATGCATTAGCGAAAGCCCCACCTGTGAACATGTTTAATAGACCTAACAATCCATCGTCAGTATTTGCTTTCAAAGCGGCTAACTGGCTAGGATCCACTCCAGGAATAACAACAAATGAACCTAATCTATATACAGCCAAAATAAAAAGAGTAAATAAGATTCGACTTCTTAAATCTTCAATGCTCCAAATATTTTTAATTGTTTCAACTATTTTTTTCATTCTATTTTTCTAAATTAGTGGACCCTCCCGCCTTTTCTATAGCTAATTTAGCATTATTAGAAAAAGCATTCGCTGTAATATCTATTTTGACAGTAATCTCACCTCTTGAAAGTATTTTAACAAGATCATTTTTTTGAACGAGACCATTATTAATAAGATCGATTTTATTAATCTTTGTTTTTAGTTTCTTTGATTTAACTAACGATTCTATTGTATCAAGATTTACCACATTGTATTCTACCCTATTTGGTGAATTAAAACCAAATTTAGGTAATCTTCTTTGTAGAGGTTGCTGACCTCCTTCAAAACCTATTTTTTTCGAATATCCTGAACGAGACTTTGCCCCTTTATGTCCTCTAGTAGAAGTTCCTCCCTTTTTGGACCCTTCTCCTCTACCAACCGCTCTTTTACTTGTTTTGATAGATCCTTTTGCTGGCTTCAAATTGTGTAATTCCATATGTAAATTATAATATCGTTATTAAATGTGATACTTTTTTAACCATGCCTAATATTTGAGGAGTAGCATTGTGCTCAACAACTGCATTCATTTTACGTAAACCAAGAGCGTCTAGTGTTCTACGTTGATCTTTTGGTCTTCCAATTCTACTTTTTACTTGTTTAATTTTAATTTTTTTCATAATAAATACTTATCCATTAAACACTTTCTCCATTTTAACACCTCTTTGCATAGCTACCGTCCTTGCATCTCTTAGTTCTAGAAGTGCTTTTAAAGTTGCCTTAACTAAATTATGAGGGTTTGCAGATCCTTTAGATTTTGCAAGTACGTCTTTAACACCTGCACTTTCTAAAACTGCACGCATCGCTCCTCCGGCTTTTACACCTGTACCACTTGAAGCAGGTTTTATTAATACTATTGCACCTTTATATTTAGCGGTTTGATCATGAGGAATAGTCCCCTTAATAATGGGTAATCTTACTAAATTTTTCTTTGCAGCTTCGATTGCCTTCTGTATTGAAGTGGCAACATCTTTTGATTTTCCTAAACCAATACCAACGATACTTTTTTCGTCGCCAACTACTACAATAGCAGAAAATCGAAACGCTCTACCTCCTTTAGTTACTTTAACAACTCTTTGAACTGCAACCAATCTATCTTTTAATTCAATATCTGCAGTTACATTAATTCTTTTATTTTGTGCTAATTTTAACATATTTTTAAAATTTTAATCCTGCTTCTCTTGCTGACTCAGCTAATTGTTTAACTCTACCATGATACAAAAATCCACCTCTATCAAATACTACATTTAAAACTCCAGCTTTTTTTGCGTTTTCAGCTATCTTTTTACCAACTTCATTTGCCTGTTGAATTTTAGTACCTTCAAATGTTGAAGATGACGCTGATGTTATTGTATGGCCAGCGTTGTCATCAATAATTTGTGCATAAATTTGTTTATTAGATCTGAACACAGCAAGTCTTGGTCTTTCAGAAGTACCAAAAACTTTTTTTCTAATAGAGTATCTCGATCTTTGTCTTGCAATTTTCTTTGAATTCATTGTATCATAATTTTATTTTGCTGCAGCTGTTTTACCAGCTTTCTTTCTTACATATTCACCAACATATCTAATTCCTTTTCCTTTATATGGCTCGGGTTTTCTCTCCGATCTTATTCTGGCAGCCATAGCACCAACTAATTGTTTGTCACAACCAGATACTGTAACTATTGGGGCTTTTCCTTTTTCTGTTTCAGCCGTAACCTTCAGCTCCTCAGGAATTTCAAATATTATATTATGTGAATAGCCTACTGAAATATCAAGCGTGTTGCCTTGTGTTGCTGCTCTATACCCAACACCTCTAAGTTCTAACTTTTTTGAATGACCCACTGAAACACCCTCAATCATATTAGCAATCAATGCTCTGTACAGACCATGCTTTGATCTTATTTCTTTATCTTCAGATGACCTAGTTAAAGTTATTACATCATTAGAAATAGAGAGAGAAATTTCAGAATCAATATTTTGAGAAAGTTCACCAAGTTTACCTTTTACTTTAATTATTTGTTCATCTATACTTACTGAAACTCCTTCAGTAATTATTATTGGGTTATTTCCTATTCTTGACATTATTAATTATTCTTTTATCTTAATAAACATGACAAATAACTTCCCCCCCAACGTTCATATCTCGAGCTTCTTTATCAGAAACAACGCCTTTAGAAGTCGATAAAATCGCAATACCTAAGCCATTGATTACTCTTGGTAGGTTGTTTGAATCAGCATATTTTCTTAAACCAGGCTTAGAGATCCTAACTAATTTTTTTATTGTAGGCAGTTTAGTTTTGTCGTTGTACTTTAAAGCAATTTTAATATTGCCTTGCTTATCTGGCGTATCTTCAAGTTTGAAATCTAATATATATCCCTTATCGTGAAGTATCTGGGTTATAGATTTTTTCATATTAGATGCAGGTATATCTACTACCTTATGACCTGCCATTTGTGCATTTCTAACTCTCGTTAAGTAATCTGCTATAGGGTCTGTTAACATATCTTTTTTATTATTATATTACAATCTTATTATATTACCAACTTGCTTTTTTAACTCCTGGTATTAATCCGAAGTTTGCCATTTCTCTAAATTTAACACGAGAAATTCCAAATTGTCGCATGTATCCTTTAGGTCTTCCAGTTAATTTACATCTATTGTGCATTCTGATAGGTGATGCATCTTTAGGAAGTTTTTGCAAACCTTCATAGTCTCCAGCAGCTTTTAAAGCAGCTCTTTTCTTAGCATATTTTGCTACAATTTTTGCTCTTTTGACTTCACGAGCCTTCATTGATTCTTTTGCCATAATTCTAACTTTCTATATTTTTATTTTTTTCAAACTCATCGTTTTTATTCTCCTCAATACTTTCAGCAACTAGTTCTTCATCATTTTTATTCAAATTTTCAGATACTTTTTTATTAGACCTTTCATTCATTTTAAAAGGCATACCAAGCTCTTTTAACAATATCATTGCATCTTCGTCTGAATTTGTATTTGTAACAAATGTTATATCCATTCCAGTAATTTTAGATATTTTATCAATACTAATTTCAGGAAATGCAATTTGCTCTTTTATTCCCATTGTATAGTTACCTCTTCCATCAAAACCTTTTTCAGAAACTCCATTAAAGTCTCTAACTCTAGGTAAAGTTGATGTAATAAGTCTATCTAAAAACTCATACATTCTATCTCCTCTAAGTGTAACCTTAACTCCTACAGGCATACCTTTTCTTAACTTGAAGTTAGAAATATCTTTTGTAGATAAAGTCAACATTGCATGCTGACCTGTAATTAATGTCATTTCTTGTTGAGCAGCTTCAATTTGTTTTTTATCAGACAATGCGCTTCCGATACCTTGATTAAGACAAATCTTAATCAATTTTGGAACCTGCATTACCGATTTATAATTAGCTTTAAGGTTATTTACAACCTCATTTTTATATTTTTTCTTTAATCTTGGTGTGTATTCCATCACTTAATTACTTCTCCTGTTAGTTTTGCAAATCTTATTAACTTACCTGTTTTTTCATCCTTTCTTCTTCCAATCTTAGTTGGTTTTCCAGATTTTGGATCAACCAACACTAGATTTGAAATATGAATTTTTGACTCTTGTTTAATTATTCCACCTTGAGGATTTGCAGCATTTGGTTTTGTGTGTTTAGATATCATATTAACACCCTCAACCATAGCTTTGTTTTCATTTGGGTAAATCCTAATTACTTTTCCTTTTTCTCCTTTTGAATTTCCGGAACTAACTAAAACTATGTCGTTTTTTCTTATTTTAATCTTTGCCATATTTAAATTTTATAATACTTCAGGTGCTAGTGAAACAATTTTCATAAAATTATTATCGCGTAACTCTCTAGCAACTGGACCAAATACCCGAGATCCTTTCATTTGACCATTTTCATCAATAATTACACACGCATTATCTCCAAAGCGAATATATGAACCATCAGCTCTTCTTACCTCTTTTTTTGTTCTTACTACAACAGCTTTAACTACTTGACCTTTTTTGATATTTCCAGATGGCAAAGCATTTTTTACAGTTCCTACAATTTTATCTCCAATTGATGCATATCGCATTTTAGTACCTCCTAAAACTCTTATACAAAGAATTTCTTTTGCTCCACTATTGTCTGCAACTTTTAATCTTGATTCTTGCTGTATCATATTATTTTGCTCTTTCGATTATTTCTACTAACCTCCAATTTTTATTTTTACTAAGTGGTCTTGTTTCCATGATTTTCACTAAATCACCTTCTCCGCACGTATTTTTCTCATCATGAGCGATAAACCTTTTACTCTGATTAACAAATTTACCATAAAGAGGATGTTTCACTTTTCTTTGGATAGTTACAACTATAGACTTATCCATTTTAATGCTTGAAACAACTCCAATTCTTTCTTTTCTAAAATTTCTATCCATTTTTAACACTATTTAATCTATTTCTTCTATTGACTTCTGTCATGATTCGCGCAACAGTTTTTCTTAAATACTTAATTTGCATCGGATTCTCTAGTGGAGAAACTGAATGACTCATCTTCATTTTAATTAACTTAGCTCTTTCAGAATTTAAAAGATCGTTAAGTTCATTTAATGGCATATCTGTATATACTTGTGCTTTCATTTAATTAATTATTTTGTAAATCTCTTCTAATAACAAACTTTGTCTTAATTGGTAACTTTTGAGCAGCTAATCGTAAAGCCTCTTTAGCTGTATCCAAATCAACACCTTCACACTCAAACAGCATCCTACCAGGGGTAACCATTGAAACCCAACCTTCAACTCCACCCTTACCTTTTCCCATTCTAACTTCGGCTGGTTTTTTTGTTATTGGTTTGTCTGGAAATATCCTAATCCAAACTTGACCTTGTCTCTTCATAAAACGAGTTACAGCAATACGAGCAGCTTCAATTTGACGAGCAGTCATCCAAGTTTCCTCCAAAGCTTTGATACCATAAGACCCAAAAGCTAGTTGATTTCCTCTTTGGGCATTACCTTTCATCTTGCCCTTTTGCATCTTTCTGAATTTTGTTTTCTTTGGTTGTAACATTTATATTTTTTTTATTTTCTTCTTCTATTTTTTGCTTGAAAATCTTTTTTCTTTGGTGATTTAAAGTGCAACATTAAATCTCTTTTTCCATACACTTCTCCTCTGCAAATCCAAACTTTAATTCCAATCAATCCATATTGGGTTAGAGCTTCAGATAGAGCATAATCAATATCAGCACGAAATGTATGTAAAGGGGTTCTCCCTTCTTTCATCATTTCAGATCTAGCCATTTCAGCTCCATTCAGCCTTCCAGAAACTTGTATTTTTATTCCTTCAGCTCCCATTCGCATAGTAGAAGCAATTGCCATTTTGGTAGCTCTTTTATAGGATACTCTACCTTCAATCTGTCTAGCAATACTGTCAGCCACCAATGTTGCTTCTAATTCTGGACGTTTAACTTCAAATATATTGATTTGAATTTCTTTGTCTGTAATCTTTTTTACCTCCTCTTTTAGAGTTTCAACCTCCTGACCACCTTTACCAATAATAATACCTGGGCGAGCAGTATGAATTGTAATCGTAACTAATCTTAGTGTTCTTTCAATAGCAATCTTAGATACACTCGCTTTAGAAAGTCTGGCCATAAGATATTCTCTAATTTTAGTGTCTTCAGCCAGTTTATCACCAAAACTATTGCCTCCATACCAGTTGGATTCCCAACCTCTTATAATACCTAATCTGTTGCCTATTGGATTTGCTTTTTGTCCCATATTATTTTACATCTTTTTTTATTCTACTATCTACTACTAAAGTAACGTGATTTGATCTTTTTCTTATTCTATGTGCTCTTCCTTGAGGAGCAGGCTGAATTCTTTTAAGCATTCTTCCAGAATCAACCTTAACTTCTGAAATATATAAATCATTATCATCCATTCTTTTACCTTCATTTTTTGTTTCCCAATTTGCAAGCGCAGATAATAATAACTTTTGCATTCTATTAGAAGCTTCCTTAGGATTATGTTCTAACTCAGCCAATGCTTTTTCGACATCCATACCTCTGATTAAATCCGCAATTAACCTCATCTTTCTTGGTGATGTAGGACAATTATTTAATTTGGCAAAAGCGATATTTTTTCTCGCTTCTTTCATTTCATTAGCTCTTAATCTTTTTCTAGCCCCCATATTTTATTTTTTTCTATTATTTCCGTGACCTCTAAAGTTTCTTGTAGGAGAAAATTCTCCAAGTTTATGACCTACCATATTATCAGTAACAAAAACAGGAATAAACTGTTTTCCATTATGTACAGCAAATGTTTTTCCTACAAAATCTGGTGATATCATAGATGATCTTGACCAAGTTTTAATTACACTATTTTTTCCAGATTCGTTCATTGCATCCACTTTTCTTTGTAATTTGTAATGAATATACGGTCCTTTTTTTAATGATCTAGCCATAAATTATTTATTTTTTTCTTCTCTCAATTATATACTTACTTGAAGCCTTTTTCTTATCTCTTGTCTTATATCCCTTAGCTGGCACACCATTTTTGTTTCTTGGGTGACCTCCAGAAGATTTTGCTTCTCCCCCTCCCATAGGATGATCTACAGGATTCTTAACTGTTGCTCTCACATTAGGTCTTCTTCCAAGCCATCTTCTTCTACCAGCCTTTCCGTGAACGGCAAGTTGATGTTGTGGATTTGAAACAGTTCCTATTGTAGCTAAACATGTACTTAATATCTTTCTAATTTCACCAGATGACAACTTAATAACTGCATACTTACCATCTTTTGCCATTAATTGTGCACTTGCACCTGCACTACGCACCATGATAGCTCCTTGTCCAGGTCTTAATTCTATATTATGTATAACTGTCCCTAGTGGTAATTCAGACAATGGCAGTGTATTTCCTGTTGCAATTGGTGCATTTTTTGAGGAGATAACTTCATTTCCAACTTCTAATCCATTCGGAGCTAAAATATATCGCTTTTCTCCGTCTACATAATGTAACAAAGCAATATTTGCAGTTCTATTTGGATCATATTCAATACTAGCGACTTTAGCTGCCACATCAAATTTATTTCTTTTAAAGTCTATAAGTCGATATCTTTGTTTGTGACCACCTCCAATATTTTCAATAGTCATTTTTCCAGTATCATTTCTACCTCCAGTTCTTTTCTTTTTAACAAGCAAAGATTTTTCTGGCTTTGATCTTGTAATAGTATCAAAAGTAAGTGCTACTTTGTGTCTTTGTCCTGGTGTTATAGGTCTAAATTTCTTTAATGCCATTTTATCTTACTTTAAATATTACTATAAAAATCAATTGAATCTCCCTCTACTAAAGTAACTATAGCTTTTTTGTACGTTGAAGTTCTACCTTGAATCATGCCAGACTTAGTTCCTCTTACTCTTTTTTTACCTATACAGATCATAGTTCTAACATTTTCAACATCCACATCATACATATCAGAGACAGCTTTTTTAATTTCGATTTTATTTGCTCTTTTATCAACAACAAAAGCATAACGATTATACACTTCAGCTTGTGTTGTCATTTTCTCCGTAACTATTGGTTTTTTAATAATACTCATTATACTAACTATTATAAATTTTTTCTATTTCACTAAAAGAAGACTCTGTAAACATTAATTTACTCGCACTCATGACATCATAAGTATTCAGCTCTGAAGCTAAAACCACGCGAGAGTTTTTAAGATTTCTTGATGACAAAAGAATATTTTTATTTGTCTCTGACATTACAAGTACAGTTTTATTGTCCACTAAATTAAAATTAGACAAAAAATTATTATAGGAACGTGTACTTGGTTTGTCAAAGTTAAAATCTTCTAATATTAAAATACAATTATCTTTTGCTTTGTGAGAAAGAGCAGATTTACGAGCAATTCTTTTTACTTTTTTATTGATCTTAAATGCATAGTTTCTGGGCTGAGGTCCAAACACTCTACCTCCACCTCTGAATAATGGATTTTTGATATCTCCAACTCTAGCAGCTCCACTTCCTTTTTGTTTTCTTAGTTTTCTTCTACTTCCTTTAACTTCAGATCTTCCTTTTGTTTTGTGAGTACCACTTCTTTGAGCTGCCAGGTACTGTTTTACATCTAAATATATTGCATGATTATTTGGTTCAATTCCAAATATTTCATTACTTAGGCTAATCTCTTTTTTTGTTGTCTTCCCTTTTATGTTATGTACAGCTAATTTCATTATTTTTCTATTGTTATATAAGAATTTTTTGGACCAGGGACAGCTCCTTTAACTACTATCATATTTTTATCCAAAAGAATTCTTAAAACTTGTAAATTATCAATTTTCACTCTTTTATCACCCATCTGTCCCGCCATTCTCATGCCTTTAAAAACACGTGCTGGATAAGAAGCAGCACCAATCGAACCAGGTGCTCTTAATCTGTTATGTTGACCATGTGTTGCATCTCCAACACCTCTAAAGTTATGGCGTTTTACAACTCCCTGAAACCCTTTTCCTTTAGAATTACCAACAACAGTAACATAATCACCTTCATCAAAAATATCAACAGTAACAATATCACCAATAGATATGTCACTAAAATCTGCATTGAATTCAACTAATTTTTTAAGCGGGTCAACTCCAGACTTACTAAAATGACCTAATTCAGATCTATTTGTCTTGCTTTTTTTCTTATCTGAATAACCAAGTTGAACAGCTTCATAGCCATCAGTTTCTTTAGTTTTAATTTGAGTCACTTTACAGGGACCAACTTGCAGTATTGTACATGCTATATTTTTCCCCTCATTGTTAAAAAGTGATGTCATTCCTATTTTCTTTCCTATTAAACCTGGCATTTTCTTTCTTTTTATATTACCTTTATTTCTACATGAACACCGCTTGGCAGCTCTAGCTTCATTAATGCATCTATTGTTTTGGATGACGAACTATAAATATCCATTAACCTTTTGTGATTTGTTAACTGAAACTGTTCTCTAGCTTTTTTATTTACGTGAGGAGATCTCAAAACTGTAAAAATTCTTTTGTGCGTAGGTAGTGGAATCGGCCCACTAATAATCGCACCAGAATTTTTGACTGTTTTAACTATTTTTTCAGCAGACTGATCAACCAAGGTATGATCAAAAGACTTTAATTTTATTCTTACTCTTTGTGCCATCTTTAAATATTAATTATTCTCCATTTACTTGTTTGATAACATCATCCGAGATATTTTTTGGAGCCTCTACAAAATCAAAAAACTCCATTGTTGATGTAGCTCTACCCGATGTTATTGTTCTTAAATCAGTTATATATCCAAACATTTCAGATAACGGCACTTTAGCATTTACTACTTTGGCCCCCGCCTTATCTTCCATTCCTTCTACTTGTCCCCTTCTTCTATTTAAATCTCCAATAACGTCACCCATATTTTCTTCAGGAGTAATTACAGTTAGTTTCATTATTGGCTCTAAAATTTTTGGACTACATTGTTTAGCAGCTGCTTTGAAAGCAATTTGAGCACAAATCTCAAAAGACAGCGCATCAGAATCTACATCGTGATAAGAACCATCAAACAATCTAACTTTAAGAGAGTTTAATGGGTATCCTGCTAATACACCGTTAGCCATTGCCATTTCAAAGCCCTTTTCAACTGAAGGTATAAATTCTTTTGGAATATTTCCTCCTTTGATTTCATTAACAAATTGCAATCCATCTCCCTCAAAATTAGAATCTATTGGAGACAATTCAAATCTTATGTCAGCAAATTTACCTCTACCACCTGATTGCTTTTTATATACTTCTTTATGCTCAATTGATGAAGAAATGCTTTCTTTATAAGCCACTTGTGGAGCTCCCTGATTAACATCTACACTAAATTCTCTTCTTAATCTATCAACAATAATATCTAAGTGAAGCTCACCCATCCCTGAAATAATTGTTTGTCCAGAGTCTTCATCGGTTTTAACAGTAAATGTTGGATCTTCTTCCGCCAATTTACCCAAAGCTACTCCAAGTTTATCAAGGTCTTTTTGTGTTTTAGGTTCAACAGCAATACCAATAACAGGATCCGGAAAATCCATAGACTCTAGAACTATTGGATTTTTTAAATCACACAAAGTATCTCCTGTTCTTATGTCTTTAAATCCAACAAGCGCTGCAATATCTCCTGCGTTTAGAGAATCAATTTGATTTTGTTTATTTGAGTGCATTTGATAAATCCTAGAAATTCTCTCTTTATTTCCTGTTCTTGTATTATAAACAAAAGTTCCCTGATCTAATTTACCTGAATACGCTCTTGTAAAACATAGTCTACCAACGTAAGGATCAGTTGCAATCTTAAAAGCTAAAGCAGAAAATGGAGCATCAAACTTTGGCTGTCTACTCTCTTCATCATCATTATCTGGATTCTTTCCAATAATTGCTTCAACATCAAGAGGAGATGGTAATATTTCCATAACCATGTCAAGCATTGCTTGAACACCTTTATTTTTAAAAGCAGAACCGCACATCATAGGTACTACTTTACCAGAAATTGTTGCTGCTCTAAGCGCTGTTAATATTTCTCGCTCTGTTAAAGAGTTTTCATCTTCAAAATACTTTTCTAATAAAGTATCATCAAATTCTGCTACAGATTCTAATAACTGACCTCTATATTTTCTTGCCTCATCAATTATATCTTCAGGTATTTCTACTTCTTTGAATGTCATTCCCTGATCCTCTTCGTTCCAAACAATACCTTTAAAGTTTATTAAATCAACAACACCTTTAAATTCATCCTCTGCTCCAATGGGAATTTGAAGTGGCAAAGCATGACTACCTAACAAATCTTTAACCTGCCTAGACACTTCTAAGAAATTTGCACCTTGTCTATCCATTTTGTTTACAAATCCGATTCTAGGAACGTTATAATTATTGGCTAATCTCCAGTTAGTTTCAGATTGGGGCTCAACACCATCAACAGCAGAAAAAAGAAAAACTAAACCGTCAAGTACTCTTAATGATCTGTTAACTTCAACTGTAAAATCAACGTGACCAGGGGTATCAATAATATTTACGTGGTATTTCTGATTTCTGTAGTTCCAGTCAAGAGTTGTAGCGGCAGATGTTATAGTTATACCTCTTTCTTGCTCTTGCTCCATCCAATCCATAGTTGCAGCACCGTCATGAACCTCACCTATCTTATGATTGACTCCACCATAGTAAAGTATTCTTTCCGTAGTCGTAGTTTTTCCAGCATCAATGTGTGCTGCAATTCCAATGTTTCTTGTGTATTTTAAATCTCTTGCCATAATAATTATTGTCTAAAATCTAAAATGTGAAAATGCCTTGTTAGCTTCTGCCATCCTGTGTGTATCCTGTTTCTTTTTATATGCAGAACCTTCTTCCTTGTAAGCAGCAATAAGCTCAGAGGCTAGCTTCGATTCCATAGTTTTTTCATTTCTATTTCTTGCAGCTGCTATCATCCATTTCATTCCTAAAGATATTCTTCTATCTTCTCTGATTGGATGAGGTATTTGAAAGGTTGCCCCACCTATTCTTCTAGATCTTACTTCTACATGTGGCATAACGTTGTCTAAAGCTTTTTGAAAAACTTCTAACACATCTTCTTCCTGTATTTTCTCAGCTACAGAATCTAGTGCATTGTAAAATACTTTGAAGGCAGTAGATTTCTTTCCGTCCAACATTAAGTTATTGACAAATCTTGTAATAGTGGTTTTACCAAACTTCGGATCCGGCAATAAAATTCTTTTTTTAGCTCTTTTTTTTCTCATCTAAAATAAATTTACTATTTCTTTTTTGGTTTTTTTGCACCATATTTTGATCTACGCTGGGTTCTTTCATTTACTCCAGATGTATCCAAAGCCCCTCTAACTATGTGATATCTTACACCAGGGAGGTCTTTTACCCTTCCTCCTCTAACTAAAACAACGGAATACTCTTGAAGATTGTGTCCCTCTCCTCCAATATATGCGTTAACTTCATTTCCATTAGTTAATCGAACCCTCGCTACTTTTCTTAGAGCAGAATTAGGTTTCTTTGGTGTAGTAGTATAAACTCTAGTACAAACACCCCTTCTTTGAGGACAACTTTTTAAGGCTAATGATTTACTTTTTTTGGTAATGCTAGTTCTACCCTTTCTTACTAGTTGTTGTATTGTTGGCATATATATCTATTGTTAAATGGGCGGCAAATTTAACAATTTATTCTACAAAAAATAAAAAAATACCTCTTTTTTTTATGTTATTGTTTTAAGTAAATCAATATAGTTTCTAATAAATTAAATTATATCACTAAAAATTT
>CACOJQ010000007.1 GCA_902627575.1 uncultured Bacteroidota bacterium | reverse complement strand
ATCTTGAAGAATCTGAAAGAGACATTATTCAGGATGATTACCCAAAACTTTTATCTGAAGCTGAACCAATAACAAAAACTGGAAAATGAGTAAATTTAGAAAAGACGAAAAAAAATCAATGCCAGCTATTTCAACAGCATCATTACCTGACATTGTATTTATGCTCCTTTTCTTTTTCATGGTCACAACTGTTATGAGACCGACTGAGCTAAAGGTAAAAATAAAAGCACCTGAAGCTAGTGAAGTAACTAAATTAAAGAAAAAATCTCTAGTTAGTTACATTTACATAGGTAAGCCTAATGACAAAGCTACTTATGGAAGTGATCATCGAATTCAGTTAGATGATATGATTCAAGATCCATGGGACGACGTAAGTCAAATTATCAGCTTCATCAATACACAACGTGCTGCTATGCAGCCTGCTGATGTTCCAAAAATGAGAGTGCAAATTAAAGCAGACAGTGAAGCGATGATGAAGCAAGTTACAGACGTCAAACAAGAGCTAAGAAAAGCACAAGCATACAAAATTAACTACTCAACTATTGAAAAAAGAGATTAACTCTTTTGTGTTTTGTTATTTCGAAAATAGCAACTTTGATACAATAGATACATCAACAAAGCAGCTCCAAGAAAAGAAAATATACCAGTTGTTGGGTCAACATTATTCGAGAGCATAATTCTGTTTTGATCATTGTATATAAAAGATATAATTAATACATGAGCATTATTAACAAAATGAGCAATAATAGGAAGCCACAAATTATTACTCCAAAGAAAGGTATATCCTAACAAAACACCTAAAATAAATCTTGGTATTAAGCCGTAGAACTGAAAATGAATGACACTAAATAAAATTGCTGTTATTATTATCCCAATATGCGGCGATATAGTCCACTTGATTATTGTTTGTTGCAAATACCCTCTAAAAAATAACTCTTCACCTAAAGCTGGCATAATTGCAATAATTAATAAGTTAAATAAAAAATCAACATTAGAATCCATTTTTAATAATGCATTAATCGTTAAATCTGATTCTGCATCAATTTGATTTAGCCAGTCAGGAGCTTTAATACTTAAATTAAATTCGGTTAACATAGCTACAAAGGGAACTATGATTAACATTATTGTAATGATTAGTATAACATTTTGCCTAACTATGTTTTTAAATTTAAAATCAAACGAAATTAAATGGGCGTATAAAAACATTGGAATCACAAAAATTCCTAATGTTAGAAATAATTGCATCACTTTCAGAGAATTAACATATTGTTTATTCTCTAGATTCTGATTTTCTATTAAATCTCTATCAAAGAAAAAATTAATTGCAATATTACCAAATTGCATAAAAATCAAAAAGGAAAAAATAAATAATAGTAATAAACAAAAAAACTTATATTTTGAAGACTTATTTTTATAAATAGCTTTAAATCGCATTAATAATTATTTTTGTAAAGAAAATGGGTATAAAGATAGGAAATATTGACATAGGAGACTTTCCTCTATTATTAGCGCCAATGGAAGACGTAAGCGACCCTCCATTTCGTGCTTTATGCAAAAAATATGGCGCTGATGTAATGTATACAGAATTTATATCATCTGAAGGTTTAATTCGAGATGCTAAAAAAAGTACAATGAAATTAGATATTTATGATTTTGAACGCCCTATAGGAATTCAAATTTTTGGAAATAATATCGATTCTATGAGAAAAGCAACTGAAATATGTGAAAAAGCTCAACCAGAGTTCATTGATATTAACTACGGATGCCCTGTTAAAAAAGTTGCCTTAAGGGGTGCTGGTGCAGGCATATTGCAAGACATACCTAAAATGGTAACAATGACTAGAGAAATAGTAAATGCTACTAAATTACCTGTAACTGTAAAAACTCGTTTGGGTTGGGATGAAAAAACAAAATATATAGTTGAGGTTGCTGAAAGATTACAAGATGTTGGCATTAAAGCGATATCTATTCATGGAAGAACACGAAAGCAAATGTATAAAGGAGACGCTGATTGGACTCTGATAGGGGAAGTTAAAAATAATCCAAGAATGCATATTCCTGTATTTGGTAACGGGGATATAGATTCTCCAGAGAAAGTTGCCTCTTTGAGGGCAAAATACGGGGTTGACGGAGTAATGATTGGAAGAGCGGCAATTGGAAACCCTTGGTTTTTTGACAATGTTAAACATTTTCTAAAAACAGGTAATCATCTGCCTCCTGTTCGTATTAAAGACAGGGTGGATGTGTGCAAACAGCACCTAAAACACTCAATTGAATGGAAAGGAGAAGTATTAGGAATTGCTGAAATGAAAAGACATTACACCAACTATTTCAAAGGAATCTCCCATTTTAAAGACTACAGGATTAAAATGATTACTTCTAACAACAAAGATGAAATAGAATCCCTTTTAGATGAGGTATCTGTTAAATTTAATGAATAAACTTACTAGTCAAAAATCTTGCAGGGTACCAAGATGCTAAAAGCCCAATAATAAAAACTGTTAAAAAAACATATAATAAATCAGATGTCTGCAACAATACGGGATAAGCATCTATTATAAAACCACCATCACCCATTTTAATTAATTCAAGCTTTTTTTGTAAAAGTGCGATTGCGGTACCAAAGCCTATTCCTATTAGAGCGCCAAAAGAAGAGGACATAACACTTTTAAATATAAAAATATATTTAATTTGATTTTTTGTTACACCAAAACTATAAAACGTTGTGATGTCCTTTTTTTTGTCTAAAATTAACATATAGACTGATCCAACAATTGTAAAAGAGGCTATAACTAATATGAATACAAGAATAATAAATATTGCTAGCTTTTCAGTATTTAAAATTTTATATAACATCTCATGCTGTTGCAATCTATTCTCAATTAAAAAATCATCTCCTATGTCAGCCTGTAGCTTCTTTTGAACAGCTTCCATTTCATTTTCATCAAGTAAGTTTATTTCAATTGCAGAAATGTGATTTTGTCTTTTACTGATATTTTGCAGATACTTTAAATTAGTAAAAATATATTTTTGATTTACATCAGGATGTACATTAAAAATATTAAAATTATTTATAAAACTTGGATTGTAAAAGTTTCTCGAAGGGTCTCTGTGTAAAAATGTCTTTGCATTTCTGTTTGGAACAAAAACAGATAGTGAGGGATTATTATGACTAGTGTCTGCTCCAAGAATTAAAGCTAAATCTCTTCCAATTGACGGAATATTATTATAATTTGAATAACCTTTTATTTTAGCAATATGTTGTGTTTTTTTTGTCTCCTCACTAGAAAATTGAGAGCCATACATCAATAATACATCTTCTTCCAACACATAAACTTTTTCCTTAATATTTTGATGTTCAATTTTTAGACTTTTTGGGTCAAAGGTTTTGCCTTTCTTAAGCGTAATTTTAATATGAGGATCATGTGAATTATACATTTTTAAAATTAGATCCTCGAATCCATTAAATACAGATAAAACAAGTATCAAAGCAGCTGAACCTACTGCTATTCCCGCTAATGATACTAAAGAGATAATATGCACAAAATTTTTTTTCTTAGCAGAGAAGAAGTAACGTTTTGCAATTAAAAAAGGGAAAATCATATTTATTTTTTTAAAAGCTTATCTATTTTCTCTGCAAAAGAAGCAGAATCATCTAAAAAATAAGATAAATCGGGAACTAGTCTTAACTGTTTTTTTATTCTTTCTCCCAATTTTTTTCTAAAAAAACCTTTGTTTTTTGTAATTAAATCTATTATTTTTAATGGTTCCTCAGAGGGAAATACACTTAAAAAGACATTAGCATTTGCTAAATCAGTTGACACTCGAACAATAGTTACACTTATAATAACATTACCACAAAACTGTGATGCTTCTTTTTGTAATACAGATGATAATTCTTTCTGTAACAAACGTGATACTTTTTTTTGTCTTGTTGTTTCCATAAAGCCAAAAATACGTAATATTGACTACTTTTACACTATGGAAAATTTCTTTAGAATTTTAAAGTATATAAAACCTTATAAATTTTTTGCTATACTAAATATAGTATCAAATATTTTAAGTGTATTGTTTTCACTTGTCTCATTAACAATGGTGATCCCATTCTTAGGAATCTTGTTTAAAACACAAGAACCAGTAACTGAAGCTCCCCCGTTAAGTTTTAATGCAAATTCAGTAAAAGAAAATTTTTATGCATTAATTAGTGAAAAGATCGCTTCAAAGGGAGAAGTTGAAGCATTATTATTTATTTGTATGCTAGTATTATCGACATTTTTTTTAAGAAATTTATTTAGATATTCTGCATTATTTTTTTTAACGCCCATAAGAAATGGCATTGTAAATGATCTTAGGGTAGGTTTGCATAAAAAAATAGTTTCTCTACCGCTTTCTTTTTTTACAAAAAAAAGAAAAGGAGATCTTACATCAAGATTGACATCTGATTTAGTTGAAATTGAATGGAGTATTATGAGTTCTCTTGAAATGATTTTCAAAGACCCTCTAACTATAATAGTGTATTTAATCACTTTAATTATAATAAGCCCAAAACTAACACTATTCGTTGTTGTTTTATTTCCTGTTACTGGTATAATTATTGGATTAATAGGAAAGTCACTAAAAAAATCATCAGATAAAGGACAGGCTAAAATGGGAAATTTGTTATCAATAATTGATGAAAATATTTCTGGGCTTAGAATTATAAAAGCTTTTAATATTGAAAAAAAAATAAATACTAATTTTCAAAAAGAAAGTATTAACTATAGAAATATAATGACTAAACTTTTAAGAAAAAAAGACTTGTCTTCTCCGATGAGTGAATTCTTAAGTACAATTGTTTTAGTTGTTGTGATGTGGCTCGGTGGGCAATTAGTTCTAACTGGACAAAGTTCTCTTTCTGGTCAAGAATTTATTGGGTATATTTTGATTTTTTCACAAATTATCCCGCCTGCGAAATCACTTACAACATCATATTACCATATTAAAAAAGGTGCTGCTGCTGCAGAACGTGTGTATGAAATTTTAGACACTAAAAACGAAATAATTGAAAATAAAAATGCTACAAAAGTTATTTTTTCCAAAGAGATTACTTTTCAAAATGTATCATTTAGTTATGAAAAAATTAATGTATTATCAAACATAAATTTTAAAATAAAAAAAGGAGAAATGATTGCATTAGTTGGACAATCAGGTAGTGGCAAATCAACTATATCTGATTTGCTTAATCGATTTTATGATATAGAAAAAGGAAATATTTTAATTGATCAAACTAACATTAAAGACATTGGGTTTACAAATCTTAGAGAGCTTATAGGTGTTGTTACTCAAGATTCTATTTTATTTAACGACACCATCTACAATAATATTAAGCTAGGAAAAATAAATGCGACGGAGGAAGAAATAATCAATGCTGCAAAGACAGCTAATGCTCATAGCTTTATTCTTGAAACAGAAAAAGGATATAGTACGAACATAGGTGATAGAGGAGATAAATTGTCGGGAGGTCAAAAACAAAGAATTTGTATCGCAAGAGCAATACTTAAAAACCCTGAAATTTTAATATTAGACGAAGCGACTTCTTCATTAGATACAGAATCAGAAAAGCTTGTTCAAGAGGCACTAGAAAAGCTAATGAAAAACAGGACATCATTAGTTATTGCTCACAGACTTTCTACTATAAAAAATGCAGATGAAATTATAGTTTTAGAAAATGGAATTATTAAAGAAAGAGGTTCTCATAATGAGCTTATTGCAGCTAATAAACATTATAAAAAGCTATGTGACTTACAATCGTTTAGTTAGTATAAAAAGTTATTATAAGGGTACCTAACTTCGTGTAATTTTTTTATCCTAATATATAACTCTTCTCTCAACTCCTCAAAACATGTCTTGTGTAATGCTGAAATAAACATTACATTTCCATTAATTTTAGACATCCAGGAATCCTTTAAGTCATTTAACGAAAAATTTTCTTTAGTAACAGGCGTCAAGTCATCTTGTTCTTTTTTAGTGTAGGTATATGAATCAATTTTATTAAATACTAAAATCATAGGTTTATCTTGAGCCCCTATTTCAGAAATGGTTTTGTTCACAACTTCAATATGGTCTTCAAAATTTGGGTTTGAGATATCTACTAAATGAATCATAAAGTCTGATTCTCTGACCTCATCTAAAGTTGATTTAAAACTTTCTACCAGTTGATGTGGAAGTTTTCTTATAAAGCCTACTGTATCAGTCAGCAAAAAAGGAAGATTTTGAATAACAACTTTTCTAACAGTAGTGTCAAGGGTTGCAAACAACTTATTCTCTGCAAAGACATCCGATTTTGATAATTTATTCATTAAAGTAGATTTACCTGCATTTGTATAACCTACAAGGGCTACTCTAATCAAATGCTCACGGCCCTTTCTTCTTGTAAAGGCTTGTTTATCAATTTTTTTTAATTTCTTTTTTAAAAGAGAAATCTTATCTCTAATAATTTGTCTGTCTGTTTCTATCTGAGTCTCCCCCGGACCTCTCATTCCGATTCCCCCTTTTTGTCTTTCTAAGTGGGTCCACATTCTAGTTAGTCTTGGAAGGAGATACTGATATTGTGCTAATTCAACTTGAGTTCTAGCTTGAGCTGTTTGTGCTCTACTAGCAAATATATCTAGAATAAGATTACTTCTGTCTAATATTTTGCATTTGCCACTAAATATTTTTTCTACATTTTTTAATTGAGATGGTGTAAGATCGTCATCGAAAATCAAAACATCGATAGCATTTCCCTTTACAAAGGAGAAAACCTCTTCTATCTTACCTTTACCAATAAACGTTTTGTTATCTGGTCTTAAAAGTCTTTGAGTAAAATTTTTAACAGGTTTTGCTCCTGCTGTTTTTGCTAAAAAAGCTAATTCCTGTAAGTATTCATTTGCCTGATTAGGGGTTACGGTAGGAGTTATTAAGCCAATGAGTACTGCTTTTTCTAGCATATTTTAGCCTTGCTTACTTTTTCTGTTTGCGATAAAGCTTCTTACAAAAGTAATCATAGCTAACATTCCAGTAAATAACATTATTGCAACTCTTACAAGTGAAAGAGTTCTATCTTCAGCAATGGCAGCTTTTAAAGGCATAAATAAACCTAATAGTGCAATAAGAGTCACAACAACAGCAATATGAGCAATAACTTTATTTTCTTTCTTTACACCATTATTGCATAAAAAAAGAATTACACCCAAAAATAAAGGAATTAATGCTGTAATTGATTGTTCTGGTTTTTCTTGAGTCCCCTCATATGTTAAATATGCCCAAAGAGGCATTAAAATTAATGTTAAACTGTTAATAAGATTTGCTTGAAATGTTTTCATATTTTTTTTTGAATTTTCTTGTTGCAAAGAAACAAAATTATTAGTTAAATTTTAGTAATTTCACCCCTTTAAGTTATCATGAGAACATTAAAAATTTTTTTAATTTTAATTTTTTGTAATAAACTACAAGCGCAAGAAGTTTTTTCAATAGAAGGAGTAAAAGAAAATTTCATTCCGATATATGCTTTTACAAACACCAAAATAATAGCTACTCCTGAAATAGAATATCAAAATGGTGTATTAATAATTCAAGGGAAAAAAATAATCTCTGTCGGAGAAGCAACAGATATTAAAGTGCCTGATGAGGCAGTTGTTTTTGACTTAGAAGGAGATTATATTTATCCGTCATTTATTGATTTATATTCAGACTATGGGCTACCTAAAATTAAAAAGGATATATATAGTTATAGGCCTCAGTACGAAAGAAACACAAAAGGGGCATTTCATTGGAATCAGGCTATTCATCCAGAAATTGATGCCTGTGACAACTATGTTAATAGTGAAGAAAATAGAAAGTCATACCTTTATAATGGCTTCGGTGTAGTGCTTACGCATCAAAAAGATGGTATTTTTAGAGGGACAGGGGCATGTGTAGCACTATCTCAAAAATCTGAAAGTGAAAATTTATTATTACCTAAAGCCGCTTCAATATTTTCTTTTAAAAAAGGAGTTTCACAACAAAAATATCCAAATTCATTAATGGGAAGTATTGCTTTAATAAGACAAACATTTTTAAATACAGAATGGTATGAAGAGCAAAAAAATCAAAATAATTTATCATACAATGCGATAATTGAAAACAAAGATCTTCCAAATATTTTTATTTTAAATGACGAACTTGATTACAGCAGAGTTCAAAAGATTGCTGATGAATTTGAAATAGATTTTGTTCTAAAAGGAAATGGAAAGGAATTTTTAAGGATTAATGAGATAATTGATACAGAATCACCAATAATTTTACCAATAGACTTTCCAAAAGCATATGAGGTTAATAATCCTGAAACTACAGAGTGGATAACACTCAGCGAACTTAAACTTTGGGAAACGGCCCCATATAATCCAAGTATCTTATCAAAAAATAATATTGAGTTTTGTATAACTTCTGCTTCATTAGAAGATTCAAAAGATTTTTTAAAAAATATTAGAATTGCAATAAAAAAAGGCTTAAACAAAAGTGATGCATTAGCTTCATTAACAACTACACCAGCTAAAATTATTGAAATCGATCACTTATGCGGAACAATAGAAAAAGATAAGCATGCAAACTTCATCATATGTTCAAATGATATTTTTGAAGAAGGTAAAATATATGAAAACTGGGTTCTTGGAGAACAAAATGTTGTAAATAAAAAACAAACAAACGATTTTCGAGGATATTATACTTTTAATTCGGATGAATTTAATAATGCTAAAATTATCATTAAAGGCGAGAAATCAAAGCCATTAATTATTTTTAAAGAGCTAGATACAAACAAAGTTAATTTATCAATTTCTGATAATAATATTAACATTTTTGATGATAATGGTAGTTTTAGAGGTATTGGAAAAATCTACAATAATAAAATATCAGGACGATACCAAAATAAATCTGGAGCATATTACGAATTTACTATGATCCGAGATTCATTATTGGATGATCCAGAGCAAAATAAAATCACAAAAAAACATAATTCATTAGCTATACCAAATATTTGGCTGCCGAACAAAGCATATGGCTTTGAAAAGCTTCCTATTAAAGAAAATATTATTTTTAATAATGCAACAGTATGGACAAATGAAGAAAAAGGGATTGTAGAAAACTATGATGTTGTAATATCTAATGGGAAAATTATAGCTACTGGGTTCTCCTTAGAAGCAGAAAAATTTTTTCCGAATACAGAATATAAAACTGTTGACGCAACTAATTTACATTTGACTTCGGGTATAATTGATGAGCATTCTCATATTGCAATAAGTAGAGGTGTTAATGAGGGAAGTCATGCTGTTACATCCGAAGTTTGTATTGGTGACGTTATCAATCCAAACGATCATAATATATATAGACAATTAGCAGGGGGAACCACGGCTGCCCAACTTCTTCACGGCTCTGCTAACCCAATTGGAGGTCAGTCTGCTATAATTAAGTTTCGTTGGGGGGAAAGCGCAGAAAATATGAAAATAAGTGATGCTCCAAAATTTATAAAGTTTGCTCTTGGTGAAAATGTCAAGCAAAGTAATTGGGGCGACTACGAACGAATTAGATTTCCTCAAACAAGAATGGGTGTTGAACAAATATTTTATGATGCATTTTACAGGGCTAAAGAATATAAGAAAACGTGGGAAGAATATAATGATTTAAGTAGAAAAGAAAAATTAAATACTCCTCCTCCTAGAGAAGATCTTAAACTAAATGCTCTGGTTGAAATTTTAACCTCTGAAATGTTTATAACCTGTCATTCATATGTCCAATCAGAAATAAATATGTTGATACATGTAGCTGATTCTATTGGTTTTAATGTAAACACTTTTACACATATATTGGAGGGCTATAAAGTGGCTGAAAAATTACAAGAACATGGTGCTGGAGGCTCAACCTTTTCTGACTGGTGGGCTTATAAATTTGAAGTTAATGATGCTATTCCTTATAATGCCGCTTTATTGAATGATGCTGGTGTTATTACCGCTATAAATTCTGACAATGCAGAAATGGGCAGAAGGCTTAATCAAGAAGCTGCAAAAGCAGTTAAGTATGGCAACACCTCACAAGAAGATGCTTGGAAACTCATAACCCTCAATCCTGCTAAATTATTACATTTAGATCATAGGATGGGCAGTATTAAAACTGGAAAAGATGCTGATATCGTTCTTTGGACAGCTAATCCATTATCTGTTTATGCAAAAGTTGTGCAAACATACGTTGACGGAAAACTAATGTTTGATATTGAAAAAGACAAAAAAATTTTTAAAAGAGATCTTAAAGAGAAAATGCGTATTATCAAATTAATGAGCAAAGAAAAAAAATCAAAAATTAAAAAATTAAAACCGGACAAAGAAAAACACTATCATTGTGATACTATATACGAACATGAAGACTAATTTGTTATTTGTTTTATATTTTGCTTTTTGCATGCAAAGCTATGCACAAAAACCAATACTTTTTATTGGTGCCAAAGCACATTTAGGAAATGGAAAAGTCATTGAAAATAGTGTAATCAGCATTCAGAATGGTAAGTTTGAAATTGTGGCTGACGCTAGCATGATTAGAATAGATCCTAATGCATTTGATACAATCTATAAAGTTTATAATAATCATATTTACCCAGCATTTATAGCTCCAAATACAACCATTGGATTAACTGAAATTGACGCTGTGAGAGCTACTCATGATTATGCTGAAACAGGAGGCATTAATCCAAACATTAGATCTTTAATTGCTTATAACACTGATTCAAAAATTATAAATACTATCAGAACAAACGGCATACTTATTGCGCAAGTAACACCACAGGGTGGATTAATCTCTGGTCAATCTTCGGTTGTATACCTTGATGGCAAAAATTGGCAGGATGCAGTATTAAAAGCTGATGATGGAATACATATAAATTGGCCAAACTCATATTATAAAACAGGCTGGTGGGCAGAACCAGGCAAAACAAAAAAAAATAAAGAATACCAAAACAATATTAATGAGTTAAGTAAATTATTTTTAAAAGCCAAGGCATATTCATCATCCAATATTTTAGACCTTAGAATGGAAAGTATGCAAGGCTTATTTAACGGCAAAAAGAACTTATATGTACACGCTAATAGTGTTAGCGATATAAGAGATGTAATTGAATTCTTTGATAAGTTTAAAATTCCAAATATTACTATTGTTGGAGGTGAAGACGGTGATGAAGTTTCAACACTATTAGAAGCAAAAAATATATCACTCATTATTAATAGAGTTCATAGACTTCCAAAATCTCAAGACTGCCGTATAGATGAGCCGTTTACTCAAGCAAAAAAACTTTCAAATAATAAAATTCGGTTTTGTTTAAGTTACTCCGGTGATATGGAAGCTATGGGCTTAAGAAACCTTCCATTTACTGCTGGCACCACTGTTACTTATGGCCAAAAATACGAAGATGCTATAAAATCAATTACTTTAGATGCTGCGAAAATCCTTGGTATTGATGATAAGGTTGGTTCTATCGAAAAAGGAAAAGATGCTTCTTTCTTTATCAGTACAGGAGATGCATTAGATATGATTTCAAACGATATTAAACATGCTTTTATTAAAGGTAATCAGATTGATTTAAACAATCATCAAAAGGATTTATATAATAAATATAAAAAGTAATGTTCAGTAGCCAACATTTTTTCTTACTCTAGCTAGAACATTTCTAGCTATTTCTCTTGCTTTTTTTGCTCCCTCTTTTAATTCTTGTTCGATTATTTTGGGGTTTTGTATTAAATACATAAACATTTCTCTTTGACTTTTATAATTTATACATATCAACTCAAAAAGCTCTTGTTTTGCATTCCCATAGCCATACCCTCCATTAATATATTTTGATTTTAACTCATTTACTTGATTTTTATTTGCAAGTAATTTATATAAGTTAAAAACATTACATGATTTATAATCTTTTGGGTCTTCTATGTTCGTAGAGTCTGTTTTTATACTCATTATTTGTTTTCTGAGCTTTTTGTCATCCAAAAAAATATTAATCATATTGTTGTATGATTTACTCATCTTTTGGCCATCAGTTCCGGGAACAATCATAACTCTTTCATCAATTTTTGTCTCTGGTAAGACTAATGTGTTTGGGAAAAAATGGTTTAGACTTGATGCAATATCTCTAGTTATTTCCAAATGTTGTATTTGATCTTTTCCAACTGGAACAATGTTTGCATCATAAAGCAAAATATCTGCTGCCATTAATATAGGATAAGTAAATAAGCCAGTATTTATATCTTTAATACGATCCAATTTTTCCTTAAATGAATGTGCTAGTTGAAGCCTACTAAATTTTGCAAAGCAGCTTAAATACCATGCTAACTCACAAACTTCTGGAATATCTGACTGCCTATAAAAAATATTTTTTTCAGAATCAAAACCAAAAGCTAACCATGCCGCTGCAGTAGCATAAGTGTTTTCTTTAATTTTATTAGCCTCTCGAATTGTTGTAAATGAGTGAAGATCTGCAATGAAAAACAAACTTTGGTTGTTATTTTCTTTTGAAAGCTGTATTGCTGGAATAATTGCTCCAAGTAAATTTCCTAAGTGGGGAGTACCTGTACTTTGTATGCCTGTTAATATTCTTGCCATTTTAAAAAAGATGCTGTAAAAATAGCTTTTTTTATCTTTGTCAGATGAAATGGATTGGGTATATTTTGAGTAGTATATGGAGGCTTTGGTTTTTAATGGTTTTTTTGTTCTTATTTTTCCTACTGCTGCCTTGGTTATTTATTTTTACATCATTATTCAAAAATGAACTTTATGTGGCTCACATATCAAGGTACTGGAGCAAGTTAACAATATGGCTTTCACTCATTTTTCCAATAGTGAAGTGGGAAGAAAAGCTAGAAGAAAACGAAAAATATATATTTTGTGCAAATCATGTTTCTACCCTTGACATTCCTTTAATTTATGCTGTACTACCAAAACCTATTCAATATATTGGTAAAGCAGAGATTTCCAAAATACCATTATTTGGTTATTTTTTTAAAAATAATTCAATAACAGTAAATAGAAGTAATAAAAAAGATTCTTACAATGCATTTTTGCACGCTGCAGAAAAATTAACAAAGAATATAAATATTTGTATCTTTCCAGAGGGAGGAATACCAAACAAAAACGTTTTTTTAAAAAAATTTAAAAATGGGCCTTTTAGATTATCCATCGAAAATAATCTTAAAATTGTTCCCATTACTATAATTGACAATAAACAAATTTTCCCTCAAGAATATTTTAAAGGTTATCCTGGATTTGCAAGAGTGCAGGTTCACAAACCAATTGATCCAAATAAAATCTCTGAAAAAGAAGTAAAAAAATTGAATATTATTGTTTACAATACTATTTTTGAACAATTAAAAAAATATGAAAAAAATTAAAGTCACGCAAGAGCTTATAAATAATTTATCTGAACTATCCAAATTAAATTTTAATCATAAACAAAGCCAACAAATTAAATTTGATTTAGAAAAAATGTTAGAGTTTGTTAATACAATATCACAAATTAATACTGATAATGTAGAACCTCTTGTATATGTTAATGAAGAAACAAAATTATTACGAAAAGATGTCGTGAGTGATCCGCTTTCTCAAGCTGATGCATTAAAAAATGCACCAGAAAAAGACTCTGATTACTTTAAAGTTCCTGTTGTTTTGAAAAAATAAACTATTTGTTCTGCTATTTTTGGGTAAAAACAACTTCTTTTTCTGTAATTTCTAAGTCAGCACTACAACCAAGTTTAATTGCTCTATTGTCATTTAAATGTCCCGATGGAAAATTAAAACATATTGGTATTGATAACTCATCAAAATATTCTAAAATAATTTGCTCATAACTTTTTCCAAATGGTATTTCATTATCATGTAAGTCAGTCATACCTCCTACAATTAAAGCTTTTAAATTATTATATTTTTTATTTCTTTTTAAGTTTAAAAGCATTCTGTCAATATGATACAGGTATTCATCTAGATCTTCTATTAGTAAAATTTTTCCATTTGTATCCAAATCAGATGCAGAACCCAACAAAGAATATAAAATAGACAAATTACCTCCAACAATTTGACCTGAACATTTGCCTTTTTTGTTTAATTTATGTGATTTTAATTTAATACTATTTGGTGTTTCAAATAGACAATTATGAATACTTTTTATTGAAGAAGATGTATTGTTTTTAAAATTTATTGGCATACTTGAATGGAGTGTCGCTATCCCAAGATTATTTAGATGAGAATGTAAAACTGTAATATCGCTATATCCAATAATCCACTTTGGATTACTTTGTAACATCTTGAAATCAATTCTATCAATAATCCTCGCTGTACCGTAACCCCCTCTCGCACAAAATATCGCTTTGATACTTTTATCATTTATTAAACACTGCAAATCACTTGCTCGTTGTTCATCAGAACCAGAAAACTGATTATTGCTACCAAATAAATTATCTCCATAAACTATATTTAAGTCCCATGACTTAAAAATATTGATAGCATGATCTATTTCTGATCTTAAAACCTTTCTTGCAGTAGAAATTAAACCAATCTTATCTCCTTTTTGTAATTTTTGAGGTATTTTCATAAAATCAATTTATTTGATAGTAAAACTTATCTTTGCTAAAATAATTTTTTTTAAATAAAAAATGAATTCTAAAAGATATACTGTAACTTCAGCTCTACTATATGCAAATGGGCCTGTTCATATTGGGCATGTTGCTGGCGCATATTTGCCTGCAGATATTTATGTGAGATATCTTAAATTAAATGAAAATGATGTTGTGTTTATTTGTGGATCTGACGAGCATGGTGCCGCTATCACCTTACAAGCAAAAAAAGAAGGTATAACACCAAAAAAAATAATAGATAAATACCATAATTTAAATAAAAAAACATTCGAAGATTTTGGAATTAATTTTAGTATATATCATCGTACTTCATCAAAAGTTCATCACGAAACTGCTTCAGAATTTTTTGAAAATTTGGATAATAAAAATGTATTTGTTAAAAAAACTAAACAACAATTTTATGATAATAAAAATAAGCAATTTCTTGCAGATCGTTACATTAAAGGAGAATGTCCGAAATGTGGCTATATACATGCTTATGGGGATCAATGTGAAAGTTGTGGAACAACTTTGAGCCCAGAAGAATTAATTAATCCTAAATCAACATTGAGTGGTGAAACTCCTGAAAAAAAGAATACTACTCACTGGTATTTACCAATGCAAAAACATGAAAATTGGCTAAAAAAATGGATAGAAACAGGAGATGTCAATGGAAAAAAACAACACGATCCAAAAACATGGAGAAAACAGGTTTTAGGTCAATGTAAATCATGGATTGAAGGAGGATTAAGAGAAAGAGCAATGACTAGAGATTTAGATTGGGGGGTCAAAGTTCCGCTAAAAAATGCTGAAGGCAAGGTTCTTTATGTTTGGTTAGATGCGCCTATTGGATATATTTCTGCAACTAAGCAATGGGCTAAAGACAATAATAAAAAATGGAAGCCATATTGGAAAGAGAAAGACACTCAACTTATTCATTTTATAGGAAAAGACAATATTGTATTTCACTCAATAATTTTTCCAATAATTTTAAAATCGCATGGCGAATATATTTTACCTTCTAATGTGCCTGCAAATGAATTTTTAAATCTTGAAGGAAAAAAATTATCAACTTCTAGAAACTGGGCTATATGGCTTAAAGATTATCTAGTTGATTTTAAAGGAAAACAAGATTCATTAAGATATGCGTTATGTGCAACTTCACCAGAAGGAAAAGATACAGATTTTACTTGGCTAGAATTTCAGTCAAGAAACAATAATGAATTAGTTGCTATATATGGAAATTATATTAATCGTGTCTTTGTGCTAATTAATAAATATTGGCAAGGAGTAGTTCCTAAAGCAGAAGTTACTGAAAAATTTGATGAAGAGGTTCTGTTGAAACTCAGCAAATATCCTGAAAAAGTTGGCGCTCAAATAAAATTATTTAAATTTAGAGAAGCATTAAGCCTGGTCATGGGACTTGCTAGAACAGGAAATAAATATTTAGCAGATACTGAGCCCTGGAAGTTAAAAAACATAGATGAATCAAGAGTTAAAACTATTATGAATATTTCTATTCAAATTGTTTACTCTCTAGCAATTTTATCTGAACCTTTCTTACCTTTTACATCTAAAAAATTAAAAAAAATATTAAATGCAAAAGATATGAAATGGGAAAATGCTGGAAAAATATATATTCATGATGGGCACAAAATAGAAAAACCAACTCATCTTTTTGAAAAAATTGAAAATAAAGACATTGAGTATCAATTAAAAAAACTTAATAATTAAAATAAATGAAAAAAATAATTTACTATTTGCTTTTATTACTTATTTCAAAAAACAGTTTAATCGCTCAGTGTGATGGAAGATATCAAATAGAAATTTTTAACTCAGTTAATGTAACTACAGTTAACTACTCAGACGTATATAATGATAACTTTCATATTATGGATATATATACTCCTGAGGGCGATACTGAAGTAAATCGTCCTCTAATTTTGTATATGCATGGCGGCTCATATTATGGGGGTA
Source organism: uncultured Bacteroidota bacterium (assembly GCA_902627575.1). Lineage (GTDB taxonomy): Bacteria > Bacteroidota > Bacteroidia > Flavobacteriales > BACL11. The sequence continues at coordinate 32,059 of CACOJQ010000007.1, read as the reverse complement.
ATAAAACCATGACAGACTGTGTTGATTTTTGTGAGACTATGGCAAAAAAAGGTTATGTTACAGCCTCTTTGAATTATAGACTAGCTAATATTATTTCATTTTTAACAAGTAATGCAACACAATATGAAACAGTTTTAAAATCTGTTGCAGATGTTAAATCTGCAATAAGATACTTCAGAAAAGATTTTGATAATGGAAATAATTACGGAATTGATCCAAATACCATTTTTGTTGGAGGGTATTCTGCAGGTGCTGTAACAGCTATACACCTAGCATATATTGATGAAGTTAATGATCTTCCAACTTCTCCAATTAATGTACAGAACATTGTAAATAATATTGGAGGATTACACGGCATTGAAGGTGACGCAGGTAATTATGGATACCCTTCAAATGTGAGTGGTGTTATAAGTATTGCTGGAGGGATTAACAATATAGACTGGATAGACGAATTTGATGAACCTTTGGTTAGTATACAAGGGACATCTGATCTTACAGTAAATTATAATTGTGGTCCTGGATTAAATAACCCATTAGTTTTAACACTTTGTGGCTCTGGAGAAATGCATCCTAAGGCAGATATGGTTGGATTAATCAATGATAAATTAATATTCAATGGGGAGAATCACTCCTGGCCCGCCTACGGAAATAGTAACACAAAATTTATTCAGGCAACAAGCTTCATAACTGACTTTTTATATCCACTACTGCCATGTCATGACATAACTTATTTAAATAATAATCAAAATACAGTTAAAAAAACCATTTTAAAAATTTCAGATTTATTTGGTAAAGAAACAAATTTAACATATAATAAGCCCTTATTTTTTTTATACTCTGATGGGTCTGTTGAGCATAAAATAATTTTTAAATAATATTATTTCATATTATTTAATAACGTATTTTAAAATTTATTAACTTTAAATGCATCTAATTGAAAGCTGAAAAATCTACACGACTAAATAAATTTATATCGAATGCGGGAATCTGTAGTCGACGAGAAGCAGATAAATTTATTGAGGCGGGAATAATAACTGTTAATGGGAAAAAAGTTGCTGTGGGCACAAAAATTACAAGCTCAGATCAAATAAAGTTTAATGATCAAAAAATAAAGTCGGAAATATCAAAATATATTTTATTAAATAAACCGAAAAAAATAGCTTTAAACGCAATAAACAAAGAAAAAAAATTTAGTAATAATATTTTTGAATTTGCACAAAGAGAAAAAGTATTTCCAACAGACAAACTAAATCATTCTGAAAGTGGTCTTTTAATTTTTACAAATGATCAGCTTTTAGCAAAAAAAATCACAAATAAAAATCAAAAAATTAAATCTGTTTATCAAATAATGCTAAATAAAAAAATCTCAAATGAAGATATTAATACACTTAAAAAAGGAATAGATATTAACGGAAAAAAGCATAAGTTAACATCAATTTCATTTTTGAATAAAAAATATGAATTGGGGATTGAACAAAATAGAGGGGGTATTAAAATTTTAAAATTATTATTTAAAAAACTGAATTACAATATTGTTTGTTTGGACCGAGTCTTACTAGCAGGCATTACTAAAAAAAATTTACCCAGAAAAAAACACAGATTTTTGACAGAAGAAGAAATAAATATTCTTAAAAGACTATAAAACAACTTATTACGTTTATATTAAAAATGATCAATCGAAATAAACTAAAAAAAACAATTTTAAAAATAATAAAGATTTTATTTATTATAATATGCGTAATATTTGTTTTATTTATTATCATAACAAAATTTTTTAGTGAGGAAATTGAAAATGAAATACTAAAAAAATTAAAAGACAAAATCAATACTGTTGTAACTTTAGAAAATATAGAACTTACCTTGTATGATAATTTCCCCAAAGCATCAGTTCGTATATCTAATTTATTAATAAAAGAACCAAAAGGGTTTGAAAATGATACATTAATTTTTTCAAAAACAGCATATGTAGAAATTAGTTTAATCGACTTAATTAACAGAAATTATAATTTTGAAAATATAATCATTAGTGACGGAAAAATAAATATAAAATACAATGATCAAAATTTACCAAATTACCATATTTTCAAAAAAGAATCGTCAAAAACAAAAGAAAACAATATTGATATCAAAAAGGTATCTTTACTAAACACTAGTTTAGAAATAAAAAAGCCAAATAGATTAAATTTAAATTGGGTCTTAGAGAAAGCTATAATTTTAATCAATAATAAAAAGAAATATAATATTACTACAAACGGGGTATCAAAAAACTTAAAAATTGATAGCACAGAATATATGTTCAACAAAAAATTTGATTTTTCCACAAATACATCACTTAACAAAAAACTAATAGCCATATCAAATTTAAACTTTAAAATTGACGAAACCAATCTGAAATTGTCAGGTAAAATCATTGATTATGATAGTCTTGATCTTATGGTTGTTGCAAAGAAGGAAAACATCAAAAACTTGATTTCTGTACTGCCTGAAAATATTAGAAAGCTTTTTATCCCATTTGATATTAATGGTATTATAACATTTAATAACAGAATTACAGGAACTTTTAGTAAACATGATAATCCTTATTTTAATATGGAGTATAATATTAAAAATGGTTCTTTTAAAAAAAATTCTAGTACATTTATTTTAAACCAAATGTCGATGAGCGGAACTGCCAATAATGGCACAGAGAAAAGTTTTAATACAACTGAAATTACAGCAAATAATTTTGTAGGAAAATTAAAAAACGGATATATTAATGGAGATTTTTCTTTATCTAATCTAAATGATTATTTTTTAGATGCATCTTTTCAGTCTTTATGGGATATTAATGAATTAAATAAGTATTCTAATAAAACTAATTTCCTTTCCACAAAAGGGAAATTATATGCTGAAAGTAATTATAAAGGGAATATTGCTTTTGATTATAGGCTTAAAAAAATGTTTCTTAATGCAAATCATACATCAAAAATAAAATTGGAAGATGTAGAATTTTTTTACAAAGAGTTTCCGCTGAAATTTTCGTTTAAAAATATTGATGGTAAAATAACAAATGAAGTGTTCTATGTAAAATCTTCATCGTCAACTATTTCGGAAACAGATATTGATTTTAATGGTGAAATCAAAAATCTTATCGGCTATATTTTGAAAGTGAAGCCAAAAATATTTGTTAATGGATCTGCTAAATCAATATACACTAACTTTCAAGAGCTAATGACGTTAAGTGAATTAAATTCTCAATCAACCACAAAATCTAAAAATAAAACAAGTAGTAAAATTATGCCTGAATGGATTACATCTAATACATCAATTAAAATTGACAATTTTTCTTATGATAACATAATTGCATCTAATATTTCGGGAAACTTAACATATAACAATGGTGAAATTAATTTTAAAGGCATAAATGGAGAAATCCTGGACGGTAGTATTTTGGGGGAATTTATTTTAAGAGAAACAAAGCCAAATAATTTAAAATTAAACGCTAACATTAATGTTAGTAAAATAAATATTAGAAATTCTTTTAATGCCTTTAACAATTATGGTCAAGAATTTATTCTGCCTGAAAATATTAAAGGAATAGGAAGTGCTAAATTATCTGTAGATGCATCTTGGGGGCCACAATATATTTTAAACACAAAAAATTTGAAAATTAATTCTTATTTATCAATAGAAAAAGGAGAACTGATTGATTTTAAACCTCTAGAAAGTTTATCTGGATATATAAGTTTAGATGAACTAAAACATGTAAGATTTTCTAATTTGGAAAATAGTATAGAAGTTGATAATGAGCTAGTAAAAATACCTGCTATGGAAATTAAGTCCTCTGCGCTATCAGTATATATTTCAGGTACTCATTCATTCAACAATGAAATAGATTATAATGTAACCTTATTACTTTCTGAACTCTTATCAAGTAAGTTTAGACAAAAAAACACAACAATTAAAGAATTTGGAGAGGAAAAAAAAGATGGAAAAATATTAAATACTGTTTATTTTAATATGAGAGGAGATACTGAAAATCCAAAAATAACCCTTGATAAAATTAAATTTTTAGAAGACATAAAGAAAACTATAGAAAAAGAAAAAACAAATATTAGAAAAATTTATGATGAGGAAATATTAAATAAACTAGATAATAATAGTACCGATGATGATGAAATAGATATTGAATGGGAACCTGAATTTAATTAATATGGATATATACGTAAAAAAACAAAGATGGAAATTTATACTAATTGCAGCTGCTTTATTAATCGGTATAATATCTCTTTTTGTAACCAATATTCTTGTTAATGAACTTGAAAACGAAGAGAGAGAAAAAGCTGAGCTGATGGCAAAAGCCATTGATTACCAGATTAATAATAATACACCAGACCCGTTTGTAAGTAAAATAATTCAAGATAATAATAGTATACCTGTAATGTTAGTTGATGAAAAAAATCAGATTTTACTATATCGAAATTTTCAAGTTTATACCAAAATAGATAGTTTTTTAATTAGTTTTGGTATAATTAAACCAAAAGCCATTACTGACGGTTTTCTTAAAAAGCAATTATCAAAAGTCAAAAATAATGGTTATGACCCTATTGAGGTTAACCTACCAAATGGAAATAAACAATTGGTTTATTATAAAGACTCTCGAATGCTTAGTCGTTTACGTTTTTATCCTCTCTACCAACTTGGCTTCATTACAGTTTTTATAATAATTGCATATTTTATTTTTAGCTCATCAAGAAGGTCTGAACAAAATCAGGTATGGGCAGGCATGGCTAAAGAAGCCGCTCATCAACTAGGCACTCCAATATCATCACTAATGGCATGGTTAGAATTATTAAAAGAAAAAAAAATAGAAACTGACTTACTTAATAAAATGGAAAAAGATATTTTTCATCTTGAAACAATAACAGATAGATTTTCAAAAATAGGTTCTCTTCCGGAACTAAAACAAACAAATATCTATAATCTTTTAAATGACGCTGTTTTTTATTTAGAATCAAGATTCCCAAAAAAAATAAAAATAATAGTATTGGCTAAAGAAAAAAATATAATAATTAAAGCCAATACAGTATTGTTGCATTGGGTGATAGAAAACATTTGTAAAAACTCTGTAGATTCGATGAAAGGCAGTGGTGAAATTTTAATAGAATTAAACTCAAATAATTCTCATGTCATAATTAATATTTCCGATAAGGGTGATGGAATCAGTCCGTCAATTGCTAAAAATATCTTTAAACCCGGTGTTACATCAAAAAAAAGAGGCTGGGGATTAGGGCTTTCTCTATCTAAAAGAATTATTGAAGAATATCATAAAGGAAAAATTTCTGTTTTGAGATCTATAAAAGGAGTTGGAACTACTTTTGCAATTAAGCTGCCCAAAAAATAGTTATACGTTTTTTTTGTTGATATAATTTTGATGTTTTTCCTCAGCTCTAAAAAAAACTGTTTCAGCTTTTACTTGTATTGTAGCTAAAGAGCTTGTATTTTCACATTCATAAGATAATAAGTTCTCTGCCTGTTCTTTCTGTTCTTTGCTACTAAAATAAATAATCGGTTTATGCCAATTATTAACTTGTTTTACCTTTTTGTTTAAATAAGCACAATGATTAAAAAAAACACTTAATATATCCTTGTATGAAATAATAGATGGTTCAAAATATATTTGAATAACTTCAGAATGATTTGTTTTTCCTGATTGTACTTGTTCATATGTTGCATGTTCAATCTTGCCCCCCATATATCCAACATGTAATAAATATACTCCTGTTAAATTTCTATATAATTTATCTAAATACCAAAAATTACCTCCTGCAAATGTCGATAATTCTAAATTTTTATAAGCTTTAAACTGTATACTAAGTGAATTAACACAATGACGTGTGTTTTTTATTGTAAGATTTTCACCATAAAAAACATGACCTAAATGCCCATCACATTTTGCACAACAAATTTCAGTACGAACTCTTCCCCCACTTAGGTCCTCATAACAATTAATAGCCCCATCAATCTGATCATCAAATGATGGCCAACCACATCCAGAATTAAATTTCGTGTTAGACTCATATAATGGAGACTTACATGCCCTACATATAAAAACACCAGCATCATAAAAGTCATTATATACACCCGAGAAAGGTTTTTCAGTTCCTTTATCTTTTAAAATATATTTTTCTTCTTCAGATAAGCTTTTTAAGTATTTTTCATTCATACAACAAAAATAATAAAAGGATTAATTTTATTAACTAAATATGCTTAATTTGAAAAACTAATTTAAAAGAAAATGGCCGGAATCTATATACATATACCATATTGTAAACAAAGATGTAGTTATTGCGACTTTCATTTTAAAATTTCACAAAAAGATAGGCCTGAAATAATTAAATCTATAAAAACTGAATTACTTGAAAATATTAATTATTTCAAAAATAAAGAAGTCAAGACAATTTACTTTGGAGGCGGCACCCCATCAATTATAAATGAAAAAGAGTTAGAAGAGTTAATTATTCTAATCTATCAAAACTTTAAAATTAAAAAAAATGTAGAAATAACTGTTGAATGTAATCCGGAGGATATAACAACAAATAAAATTGTTTCTTATAGAAAAATGGGAATTAATAGACTAAGTATTGGTGTACAATCATTTAACAATTCAGAATTAAAATTTATGAATAGACCACACGATGCAGAAAAAGCTTATACTAGCATAACTACAGCTCAACAAAATGGATTTGAAAATATAAGTATTGATTTAATATATGGCCTACCTAACCAAAAAATAGATGCATTGCGAAGGAATCTTTCAATAATAAATGAATTAAAAATTAAACATTTTGCAGCTTATAGCCTCACAATTGAGAAAAAAACTAAATTATTTCATTTAATAAACAAAAAACAAATAAATCCATTGCAGGACCATAAAGTTATCGAGCAATTTAATTTAATAGAAAATTTTTCAAAAGAAAATAAATACATACACTACGAAATATCAAATTTTGCTAAACAAGGTTTTTTGGCAAAACATAATTCTGCTTATTGGGAAAATAAAATATATCTTGGTGTGGGGCCATCAGCACATTCTTTTGATGGCAAAAGAAGAAAATGGAATGTTTCATCAAATAAAAAATACATTGAAGGCATAAACAATAAATCGATTAATTATTTTGCAATTGAATACTTATCCAAAAAACAACATTACAATGAGTATCTAATGACAAATTTCAGAACAATTTGGGGCGTTGACACTAAAACAATTGAAAGAAGGTTTGGCAAAACATACAAAGAAAAGTTTTTAAAAGCGATCAAAAAATGGCTAAATAAAAATTATATTATAAATGAAAAAAGTATTTTTAAGTTAAGTAGTAAAGGCAAAATATTTGCTGATCGAATATCTTCTGATATGTTTTTAATCAATTAGGTTAAGTATTTTTTTAAAATACTTTTCATATTTATCTACAATTAAAGGCCATCTATAATTGTTATTTATATTTTCTAAGTTATTTTGAATCAACCTGTGTGTGTTGCTACATTTCTTACTAAATATTAGACTTAAATGCTGGGGTGTGGAAAAGTAGAAAGCATTATTTTTTAAAACTGATCGATTAAATTTATTATCATGTGCAGCGATTAATGCGCTAGCAGCCATAGCTTCAATTAAAGAAGGGTTAGTTCCCCCCACAGAATGGCCGTGAATATATAGTTTTGAATAATATCTTATATTATCTAAATGTTCCTTATTGTATATAGCTCCTAAAAATATTATTCCTTTATTTCTATACTTATCTTTTAAATAATCTCCATATCTAGTAGGGTGTTTGCCAATAATATAATACGGAACATTACTTTTGCTTAAAAGATATGCATCAAACATCATTTCTAAATTATTTTCAGGCTCTAATCTTGCAATCGATAAATAATAAGACTTAACTTTCATCTTGTAATAGTCTAAAATATCAGGGTTAACTTTTTTTGGTTTCAGAGCACCATATGGGATAAATTCAGCAGTTCTGTTATATTCTTTTTTAATATATTCTTTAATTCCTATATTGTCAGCAATTAAATAATCTGAAAATTTTATACCATATCTTTCTAGTCGTTTAGTAATATTTTGAATCAATTTACTCCATTTTTCACGTTTCCACTCTAATCCATCTATATTTGTTGCAATAACCTTGCCTCTATGTCTACATAAAATTATTGACAAAGAAGATGTTATTAAGCCCAGTTGTAAAAGAATATCAAAGTCCTGCTTTACAGCATGATTAAAGCATATATAATCATAAATAAAATTAGATGCTGAACTACCAAAAAAATTTTTAGGACTTCTCTTTTTTATAATCTTTACTCCCTTGTAATGATCATTTTGGAATGGATGAAAATGTGGAGAGTAAACAGTAACTTCATGGCCCTTTTCAACAAGACCAACAGACAAATACTCTGCACATTGCTCAAAGCCCCCATAATTATTTGGAATACCTCTTGTACCTAGTATTGCTATTTTCATATTATTATAAATAAAAATATGTTGTAACTTATTACAAAGATATGATATGTTAATTAAAAATTATATCAAAATAAAATTAACATAAGGATGTTGACATTTATAATAATGAATAATGAATTGTATTTGTTTTATGTTTTATTATTGCAATGTCGTAATACTTGTTTTGGGTTGTATAAAACTAACACTATACAACAAAATAAAAAACCCTCCATAAATACACTTATGGAGGGTTTTTAATTTATAAGCACGTATCTATTGCACTAATTTAACCGACAGCATGAACTCATGAGAGCCAGAATAATAACTACTATATGTTGGGCTAGGAAATGCATATGAATACCCAATATTGAATCTATTATTAATATTATATCCAAATAAAACAGCTAAAGAAGATAAATCATTGTTAGCTTGATAATTCATCCCTAACCAAACTAAATCTCTATATTGTGACTTAACACCAAAATCAATCTGTGTAGGCGCACCCTCAACTGCTTTTATAAAAAGACTTGGCTCTAAAGATGTGTTGGGATTGATTTTATGTATATATGAACCTAAAATATAGATATGCCTAGCCAATTTACCGTCACTGCTATATTGATCGTATAATTTTGCAACATCATCATCCATTAAATTCAGTTCAGAACTCAATAATTGAGGTAAAGCCGCTCCAAAATACCAATTACTACCATTTAAATTAATTCCAAAAGTTGCGTCAGGCAATGTTCTTACAATATCCCCTCCTTGCAATAATGGATCATTGATGTGTTCAGTTTGTAGATCTTTTATTATTTTAAATTGAGTAAACCCCCCCTGTAAAGCAAAAGAAAGATCCGTGTTTTTATTTAATGATAATCTATATGTATAGGAAACGGCAGAACCTATTCTACTAGTAGGTCCAGTAATATCATTGTAAATAACACCTCCTAGACCTATACTTTCACTATGTCTTCCGTGGATGCTAATAAGATTTGTTCTAGGCCCATCTTTAATACCGGACCATTGGTTTCTAATTGTTGTATTTACTTGATAGTAATCATGCATTCCTGCCACAGCAGGATTTATTGCATAACTGTTGTTCATATATTGAGTAATCTGAGGTAATTGTTGGGAATACAAAGTATTAACAAAAAAGATTGTCAATAATAAAACATATATTTTTTTCATATTTAAAATTTTCATGTTACCTAATAATTGTTACTGGACCTGTTTGAGGTTCATCTCCAGTATTCAAATCAATAATATAATAATATGTTCCAACTACGAGTTCTTCACCATTATTAGTTCCATCCCATGGGATGTATTGTTCTCCACCAACAGATTCAAAAACCAGTCCTCCCCACCTATTAAATACTTGCACTAATGCATTTTCGTATTGTTCAATATCTACTGGAGACCATGTGTCATTATATCCGTCATTGTTAGGCGTAATCGCATCATATGGTAACACTCCAACAACTACATAAATTGAATCATAACCTTTGCAGCCATAAGAATCTGTAACATATAAGTAGTACCAGCCAGAGGATTCTAAATTATATATATTTAGATCTCCATTATTATTAACTTCACTATTGTCATCCCATTGCCAATTATATTCATCACAATTTATATTATCTGATGAAAGCTGTATATTTTCTCCAGACAAAACAACAGGATAATCACCATACTCAACATCAGGGTTTGAAGTTATTAATGGGTCAATAAAATTAACATTCACTGTTGCTATTATATCATAGGATGATGCACAGGATGGATCTGTAACAGTTAAAGTATATATATCCAAAGAATTAGATGGTGTTACAATAATATCAGCCTGATCATTTACAATACTATTAACTGTTCTATTAAAAATAATTTCATTTTCATGTGACCATACGTATGTGAATCCTAGCTTTTCATCAACATTTAAAACAAAATCTGAACCGAGACATATTGTGGTGTCGATAGATGAAATATTTCCAGGTAAAAACACCTCATCGCTAGCAATAATTCTAGCTGTATCATAAACAATACATCCATTATTATCAATTACCTCTAAGTGATAAACGCCAGGAGCAAGTGAGTTAAGTGTTGATGAACTCTGGCCTGTGCTCCACAAATAACTGTATGGTGTAGTACCTCCCTCAACAAGTGAATTTATTTCACCATCATTTGCATTACAACTTTCATGTTCAGTATTTAATTCTAATGTTAATGCCTCGGATGGTTGAGATATGTAAATTGATTCAGATTCTATTGAACAGCCATTTTGGTCACTAGCTGTAACGGTATAAATCCCCGGTGATAAGTTATTATCTGTTGATATATCAACTTGATCACTGTAACCACTTGAAAATGAATAACTGTAAGTTTGAGGAATTCCATTAAAAGGGGTTCCTCCACTTGCTTCAGCGGTTATTGATGCATCAAAAACTTCATAGCAACTAACATTTGTTTGTGTAACCGTTAGCATCATTTCAGATGGTTCAGATAGAGAAATTAATGTAGTATCCATACAACCCTTACTATCCTTTACATTTACAGTATAGTCTCCTGCCGCTAAATTTGTATTATTAGATGTTAAAACATTAAATTGATCAAAATTATTTGACCAAAAATAATCATAAGGTAAATTTCCTCCAGTTGATGAAGCTTGTAATGATCCATCACTTGCACCATAGCATGAAATATCTTGTAAATTGTAGTTAGATGTAACTATTGCAGTAACCTCAAGCTTAGGTGGTTGAGTTATTGAAACAACAATAGAATCAATACAACCCTGAGCATCTGAAACTAAACAAGTGTATTCTGTACTATTTGTCGAATTATCTACACATAAACCAACTGCTGTTTGAGTCGTTTGAGATAAAATATCATTCCAAGAATAGAGATATACAGCGTTACCGTTCATATCAAAATTAGGTGCTCCACCAGAAACCAAAGCTGTAATTTCTCCATCGCAATAATCAAAACAAGTTACATCTTGTGAAGATTGAATTACAGAAAGTGCGTTGTCATCATTAATGATAAATGATGAGTCTGAAACACAATTATTTTCATCAGTTACAGTTATAGTATATGTTCCAACACTTAAATTATTAATTGTATATGTAGTATCTCCTGTGTCCCACATGTACTCATAAGAGCTTGCATTTCCAACACCTCCAGTAACAATATCTGTTAATGAACCATTATTCCACCCTTCACATGAAACATGAGTTGGAACAAATGAATGGGAAATTGGATCTGGCTGACTAAATAAAATATTTTCTGAATAAATACATCCATTTATATCTGTTATTTCAAAAATATATTCTCCTGCATAGATGTCATTAAAAGAATTTGCATATGTTGAATTTATTAATATACTTGTAGCCGCATCATACATACTTTTTATAAATGGACCTGTTCCTCCATTAACAACTAAATCAGCAAATCCAGAATTATCTCCATGACATTTAATTTGATAGCTATATAATCCACTGTTTCCGTTAAAAACCCAACCAGACGTTGTAATGTCTACTAATAATTCATCGGGTTCATTTATTATTATATAATCTGCAGCAACACAATTATTTACATCATAAACTTCTACGGTGTACGTGCCTGGTCCATATCCGTTAAAGTATGCCATATTTGTATAATGCGTTGACCCATTGACAGAATACTCAAAAGGAGCCGTTCCTCCTAAAACATCAATTGCTAATATTTCAGCATCCTCAGCTCCGTAACAAGAAACATTAGTAAAATGTGTGCTGTCTATCTCAAGTAAAGCAGGATAGATGATATCAATTATAGTATCTACAAAACATCCATTATCATCAGCTACAGTTATAGTATACGAATTTGGTGCCAACAGTCCAAATACAGGATTAATTTGAGGTGAATTTAACAATCCATTTGAATATAAATATGGTTGTTGACCGCCAGATGCAAATACTTCTATTTGTGCGTCATCAACTCCGTAACAGCTATTTTGAGATACAAGAATAGTGTCAAATTTTATTGGATTTATTGGGTCATTGATATCTACACTTGCTGAAATAGCACAACCAGTAGCATCTGTAACATTGACAAAATATGTTCCAGTTGGAACGTTATTTAGAGTTGCTGTTAAACCTGTAGCTATAGGTCCATTGTTATCACTCCACTGATATGATAGGTTTCCAATTGCACCTGAAGAGAAAACAGTTGCACTTCCACTATTAGGTCCTAAACAAGGAGATACAGTTGTAAAGTTAAGGCTGAAAGCTGGTGAAAAACCAACAGACACAGACTCCGAAAAAGAGCAACCATTTCCATCGGTAACAGTTACAAGGTAATTTCCGGATGATAAATTGTTTGCAACAAATGTACTTTGTTGCGGATTAGTATTCCAGCTGTAAGACAAACCTCCTGTTCCTCCTGCAGTTACATCAATTTGTGCTTGGCCATTTGGAGGAAAACATGATTCATCAGTAGAAGATGTTGTATACACAAAAGCAGGGGGCTCATTAATTGAAAAAATAGTGTTTGCAACACAGCTATTTTCGTCTATAGCATTAAGATTATATGAGCCTTGAGTAATATCGCCACACAAACCGGAGAAATATGGTGTAGTTTGTTGTATTCCTGAATCCAAACTGTATAAAACTTGACCTACAGAATTTGATGGGTTGATGGATATTGCACCTGTACAATCTTGTGGACAAAGAATGTTGTTACTAACCGTAAGGGGAATTGTGAAAATCCCAGGCTCAATTAGTGTTACCTGTTCTGTGGCTGTGCAACCATTTGTATCTTTATAAACAACTGTGTAGGCACCAGCAGACAATCCATTAAAAGCTCCTGATGTTTGAAAATTACTTCCATCAATTGAATATGTAAATCCAGAAGCACCTCCATTAGCAGATAGTAGTATATCACCGTCAAGAAGACCATTACAGGATATGTTAAAACCATTATAATCAGATAATACAGAAAGATAATTTATTTGTGTTGGCTGTGAGAGATAAACACTAGAAGTGTACTGGCAGCCGTTATTGTCTTCAATCATGACGGCATACGTACTATCTCCAAGCAATGCTGTAAATATATTTGAACTTTGATAACTTAAGCCATTATTTAATGAGTACTGGTATGCTGGTGTTCCTGGCTGTGCCTGATCAACTAAAAAAATGAGTTGTCCCGTTGCAAATCCATAACAATCAACGTCTTGATTTACACTTGCAGTTCCAGAAAGTGGTGGAGGCTCATTTAAAGTTAACACTTCTGTTTCAATACAACCATTAGCGTCCTTGTATGTAACTGTATAATTTCCTGCTGGTAATGATGAGAAAGTCGAAGATGATTGAAAATTAACTCCATCAATAGAATAGGTAAAAGCACCTGTTCCACCAGATGCAGATGCAAAAATAGAACCGTCATTAGCTCCATTACAAGAAACATTAAAACCATTCTGGTTAAAAACAGTTATAGTACCATTTGGTATAATTGGACTTATTGGAGCAATAGTGAATGAAGTTGTTGTTGGGGATGTAGAACATCCGTTTGAATCCGTAGCAATAATATCATACGTGCCATTGCATAGTGCAACAAAAGAATATGTTGAAACACCAGAAGGTAAATTTATAGCTGCCCCAGAGTTAACTGTAAAAGAATATGGCCCTGTTCCACCTGAAATTGATAAATTTTCTTCTGCAATACAATCGCCAGTACATTGATTACTTGAAACAACGGACGTTGTTGCTGTAAGTTGTGGCGGCTGGGTGAAAACAAGTGGTCCAAACTCATCATAAACCCCCACAGTACTTGAGCCGCTACCAGTACCTCCATTACCATTATAATATGCAGTTGAATCAACTAGTCTTACAAAATAACTAACATTAGGATTGAATGCATTTAAATTAAGCTGTGTAGAAGATGTTTGATTAGTACTTTCATATGAGATAAAATATGTTGTAGCTCCTGCATAAAAACCAATAACACATGAGTATGATGTTGAAGGCACAGTCTGATTTATATTTATTTGCATTTCATCGTTAGCGAAACCTCCAAAACATAAAATCGGCTGAGTAATAAATGCACTATCAATAGTTGGCCCAGATGAAGAAGTAGTAAATTGCTGTGTGTTTGACCAAGCATTTGGGCCTGATGTTCCAGCACACTTAACTCTCCACTCATAATCAGTGTCAGCTAATAATGCTGATAAGGAAAAAGGTGAAACAGCTGGGTTAACAGAGGTTCCAGGCCATGAGGCTGTTGCTTCTTTGTAGTGTAATACAACGTTGCCAGAACAGGTACTGGCATCCCAATCTAACACAGCAGCTGAAGCTGTTACATTTGAGGTTGACAAATTAATTGGTTGTGCAGTCAAAATAGCTGAACAAAAGAATAAAATTAATGTTGTCAAAAGAAATATCTTCTTCATATGATTTAAAAAGTTTTAGGTCTTTTAATTTATTCCCGCAAGATACAAATTTTTTGATTACTAGTGCTACGATTAAATTATTTAGACAAAATATGACCTTTAATTTAGATAATTTTTGTGTAAATTATTATATACAAATTTGATCAAAGCAGCCTTTTAAATTGTCCGCTATCATCTCTGCGGCTCTACCTTCGATGTGATGTCTTTCAATAAAGTGGACTAACTTTCCATGTTTAAAAACCGCGATAGATGGAGAAGATGGTGGATAAGGCAACATGTACTCTCTAGCCTTAGCAGTAGCACCAATATCTTGTCCAGCAAAAACGGTAGCAAAAACGTCCGGCTTTTTTTCAAATTCTGTGGCCATTTTTACTGCAGGTCTTGCATTTCCTGCTGCACATCCACAAACTGAGTTGACCATTAATAATAGTGTCCCTTCTTTTTTTTCTAATAATGTAGTAACATCATCTGTAGTTTTAAGTTCTATAAAACCTACAGCTGTTAATTCAGCACGCATTGGTGCGCAAATTTCTTCAGGATAATTCATATCAAATGTAATTTTAAAACAAAAATAGCTTATTTATCTTTTATTCTTAAAAAAATCATGTAATAATTTAGTGCTTTGATTACTAAGTATGTTTCTAACAACTTCTGTTTTTGGGTGTAATATGCTTTTTGGTAAAGACAAATAACCTCTGTTCAAGTCTCGCGCCCCAAAAACTATTTTTTTAAATTGAGCCCAGTAAGCGGCACCAGCACACATGATACAAGGCTCCAAAGTCACATACATTGTACAATCTGACAAGTACTTACTACCTAAATAACCAGAGGCGGCGGTGATCGCTATTACTTCAGCATGAGCAGTTGCGTCATTTAATCTATGCGTCTGATTATGTGATCTAGATATTATTTTATTTTCACAAACTATTACACAGCCAACAGGAACTTCATTTAAGTCAAACGCTTTTTGGGCTTCTTTTAAAGCTTCCTTCATAAAATATAAATCATTTAAAGGATTTAGTTCCATAGTGCTAAATTACAAAACTAATGTGTTAAATTTGCAATGTAAAAATTAGACATGTTAAGAACCCATAATTGTAATAGTTTAAATATCGATAATGTTGGTGAAACTGTAGTTCTCTGTGGATGGGTTCAAAAAACTAGGGATTTGGGAGGAATGACTTTTGTGGATTTGCGAGACAGATATGGGATCACTCAGCTAGCATTTGATGTTAAAAAAAATGAAACTTCGTGTTTTGAAGCAAGAAAATTAAATCGCGAATTTGTAATACAAGTAAAAGGGTTGGTAATTGAAAGGCAATCCAAAAACAGTAAAATTTATACAGGGGAAATTGAAATAGAGGTAAATGAACTAACTATTTTAAATCGTTCCAAAACACCACCATTTACAATAGAGGATGATACTGATGGCGGAGAAGAACTCAGAATGAAATATAGATATCTTGATATAAGAAGAAATCCTATAAAAGATAAGCTAATTTTAAGAGCCAGAGTCTCATCTGAAAGTAGAAGATATTTAGATACAAAAGGCTTTATTGAGGTTGAAACTCCTTATCTAATTAAGTCTACTCCTGAAGGAGCCAGAGACTTTGTTGTACCAAGCAGAATGAATGAAGGTCAATTTTATGCTCTTCCTCAATCACCTCAAACATTTAAGCAATTGCTAATGGTATCTGGAATCGATAAATATTATCAGATTGTGAAATGTTTTAGAGATGAAGACCTTAGGTCAGACAGACAACCTGAGTTCACCCAAATAGACTGTGAAATGTCATTTGTAACTCAAGAAGATGTATTAAATACTTTTGAAGGCTTGACTCAACACTTATTACAATCCATTAAAGGAGTAAAGCCTAAAAGATTTGCCAGATTAACTTATCAAGAAGCGATGGAAAAATACGGAACTGATAAGCCCGACTTAAGATTTGGAATGAAAATAGTTGAAATAACTGATTTATGTCAAAAAAAAGGCTTTAGTGTTTTTGATAACTCAGAGTTAGTTGCCGCAATTAATGTTAAAGGGGGGGCAAAATATTCTCGAAAACAACTTGACAAATTAACTGACTTTGTTAAAACACCCCAAATAGGAGCCTCTGGTCTTATATATTGTAAATTTCACGAAGATGATACAACGAAATCCTCAGTAGATAAATTTTTTAATGAAGCAGACAAAAAAGAATGGGGAAATATAGCGGACAGTGATAATGGGGATATGCTAATTGTTATGGCTGGAGAAAAAAATAAAACTAGAAAAGCTCTAGGGGCACTCAGGTTACATCTTGCAAATGAATTAAATTTACGTGACCCAGAAAAATTTGCCCCTGTTTGGATTGTAGATTTTCCACTTTTAGAATGGGATGAAGAAACTGAAAAATATCACGCTATGCATCATCCATTTACAGCTCCCAAAAAAATGGATCTTATACTGTTAGAAAAAGAGCCAGAAAAGGTTAGAGCTAATGCTTATGATTTAGTTTTAAATGGAAATGAAATCGGTGGGGGAAGTATAAGAATACACAATAAAGAACTACAACAAATAATGTTTAATCACTTAGGATTCTCAGATATTGAAGCAAAAGAGCAATTTGGTTTTTTGATGGAAGCATTTGAATATGGTGCTCCACCTCACGGAGGTATAGCTTTTGGATTTGATAGATTATGTGCTATAATTGGTGGACAAGAAAATATTAGGGATTTTATTGCATTTCCTAAGAACAACTCTGGAAGAGACACAATGATTAATTCTCCCTCTTTTCTTTCACAGGAACAATTGAAAGAGTTATCATTAAATTCAAAAGTTAACAAAAAAGTTGACAATGGATAATTCAATTAAAATAAATAAAAAACAAAGCTACAGTCTTTTAATCCGCTTAATTTCTATTGCTATTCCAGTTGTTGTGGCTATTCTATTTAGAGTAAGAATTGATTATGAACTACCAATATTTTTACCTCCCATATACGCTACAATTAATGCAGTAACAGCTTCCTTATTAATTGTTGCTTTAATTGCAATAAAGTCTGGAAAAATAAAATTACACGAAAGACTGATGAAATCATGTATTGCGCTTTCATTAGTTTTTTTGGTTATGTACATTGCATATCACATGACAACTGATCCAACAGAATTTGGTAACAATAACACAACTGATACTATAAAATACCTCTACTTCTTTATATTAATATCTCATATCTTGTTATCAATTGCTTTAATTCCACTAGTTTTAATTAGCTTTGTTCGGGCATTTCAAAAAGAATTTGTTAATCATAAAAAAATCGCTAGAATTACATTTCCTATTTGGCTTTATGTTACAATTACAGGCGTTGTCGTATATGTTATGATTTCTCCATTTTACACTTAAATTTATCGTCTCAATGCAAAAAGATAAATCTGTTATAATTTGGCTTAGTTCTGGTTTTTTCCTAATATTTATAATGGTTATTGTAGGCGGAATTACAAGACTAACCGATTCTGGACTATCGATGGTTAATTGGAGTCTATTTATGGGTTCAATACCGCCATTAAATGAAACTGAATGGAATGAAACATTTGAACTATATAAACAATCACCTGAATTTAAAAAAATAAACTACAACTATACTCTTGAAGATTTTAAATTCATCTTTTTTTGGGAATATTTACACCGAATGATTGGACGCTTATTAGGGCTCGTCTTTATAATCCCTTTTTTTTATTTTTTAATAAAAAAAAGACTGACAAAAAAACTAAAGTTACAGTCATTACTACTATTTAGCCTTGGTTCTTTACAGGCATTTTTTGGTTGGTGGATGGTAAAGAGTGGCTTAGTAGATAATCCGCATGTTAGTCACTACAGGCTTGCTGTCCATCTAACGACAGCATTTATAACATGTGGTTATTTATTTTGGGTATTATTACCTTTATTATTACCAACAATCAAAGATGAAAATAAATTAATCTTTAAAAAATTAAAAATACTTGCTCTGTTAAGTATTATGCAAATAATTTATGGAGCGTTTATTGCTGGATTAAAAGCTGGTAGAATATATAATACATGGCCAAAAATGGGAGATCAGTGGATCCCTGATTCCGTGTATGCAATGTCTCCCTTTTGGACAAATTTTGTTGAAGGATTAGCCGGAATACAATTTGTTCATAGAACACTTGCTTTCATACTATTGATTTTTACTATTCATATTTTTGTAAGTAGTAAAAAACAGATTTTATCACTGATTCAAAAAAGAGCTATAATCCTATTGTTGTTAGTGGTGATTATGCAAATGGTTTTTGGAATTCTAACCCTTGTCATGGGAACTCCACTATTATTATCTTTGACTCATCAGCTACTTGCCTTCATCATGCTGATGACTTTAATTTTAAATTTATTTCTATTTAAAAGTAAGACCTCAACAATTTATCAATAACAAAAGTAATTTGAACTAGAGGAAGATAAGCAAAAGAAAATAACATGAGTTTTCTTGCTGATAAATCATCTTTATATTTTAACAAAAAAATAGATTTTAAAGTAAACAAAAAGCCTAAAAAAAATATAATTGAGGCCGCAAATAAAGATAAATTTAATTCCTTAATATAAAAAAAGGGGATGATAGACACTAAGGTTAAAAGAACAGATGTTAAAATAGAAATTATTGCAGGAAATTTATTTTTTTTACCTCCAAATAACATTTTAAAGCCTGCTTTTTTATATTCATCATCTAATACCCATGCAATAGAAATAAAATGAGGCAGTTGCCATAAAAATTGAATTACAAAAAGAAATCCTGCAGCTAAGCCAAAATTATTTGTTGCAGCAACATATCCGAGCAAGAAAGGAATAGCACCAGGAACAGCGCCGACAAAAATAGAAATGGTAGAAACCCTTTTTAAAGGAGTATATGAAAAGACGTATAAAAAAATTGATAATAGCCCAAAAAACGCAGCTTTGGACATTAGTCCGTAAAAAGTATCTTCGGGATTGATCTTGTTTAGCATTAATAATCCTATGACACCAATAATAATACCAAAAATTAAAGCATTAATGTAACTTAATTTTTTTTGAGGTAAAGGTCTAACTGAAGTTCTTTTCATCAATTTATCCTTACCCCTTTCCATTATTTGATTAAATGTATTTGCTGAACCGGTAACAAGAAAGCCTCCAATAACTAAATATAAAAAATGTTGCAGATTAAAAGAATCGAATCCAATTAGGTATCCACAAACAGCTGAAAAAACTACAGTAATTGACAGTTTAAATTTTAATAATTGTCCAAAATAAACAATCATATTTCATTGTGCTTTTTCAGTTATTTTTCTTTTGTTTAAATAATAAAAAAGTCCAAAAGTAAACATTAAAAAGTATGGTATCGCCATAAGAA
This sequence comes from uncultured Bacteroidota bacterium, assembly GCA_902627575.1. Taxonomy (GTDB): domain Bacteria; phylum Bacteroidota; class Bacteroidia; order Flavobacteriales; family BACL11. The sequence continues at coordinate 11,801 of CACOJQ010000007.1, read as the reverse complement.
ATAATATTCCGTCATTTAATCCGGCTCCTTTTGTATCTCCAGAATCAAGATTAGTTTCAACTACAGCTTTACACATGGCGCATTGTGTAAAAACATTATTTGCAAACACACACAATAATGTAAGCATTAATATAAATTTATTTTGTATTATTTTTCTCATTTCTCTTTATTTCTTTTACCAAAACACCAACATCAACAATTAAATCCTTTACTGCTTGAACGCTTGTTCCGTCATATGATCCAATTGGATTACCTACATGATCATATCCAGATCTAATTATTCCATTATTATCTACTAAAATAAAATCTCCGCTATGAACTAAACCAAAATCGGCATGATTTACATTATCCTCTCCTTCACCTGCAATAGTTAAGTACGATTTAGCAATTTTATAAATACTATCCTTTTCTCCTGTCACAAAATTCCATCGAGACATATTAATTTTTCTTTTATTACTAAACTGTTGTGCATATTCTTTTAAAACATCAGGGGTGTCATATTCAGGATTGATTGTGTGAGACAAAAAGGCAACGTTGTCATATTTTTCCAATTCCTCTACCAAATGTCTCATATGATAAGTCATTTTAGGACAAATTGTAGGACAAGTTGTAAAAATAAAATCAACTATATATATTTTATCTGTATATGATTCATTTGTAATTGTATCATAATCTTGATTGACAAACTGGAACGAGGGTATAGGTTCTTCTGTGATTTTAGCAAGTGTTGGTAAATTATCTTTTTCAGATATTTTTGGCAAAAGATTTTCTACGACGTGCCACCTAGTTACTAGCAAAATTAATATAGGTACTGCCAATATAAGAACTAACCTAAACTGCTTATTTATTACTAATTTACGCATAATACATTAAAGTGAAATATTGTGTGTAGCTTCAACTATAATAATAAATAATAAATATGGTACTAAAATAAATGCTGGCAATAGTATTGTCCATCTAAAACTTTTAATTTCATCTCCAAGATGCATAAAAGTCATAACTATGTAGGCCGCTTTAATTAAAGTTAAAATAATAAACGTGTGAGTTATCCATGCCAGACCAAGGAATGTATCATATACAAAAGCTTCAGGAAGTTTTTCATTAACTTTAAGTATTCCCATAAAAACTTCAATAGCAGTTATACCAAGTAATATCCAAAACACTTTCCAGATCCACCAGTTACCTTTTCTATTTTCACCCATTTTTTAAAATTTTTAATATTATACTAAATAAAAAAACGTAAATACAAATACCCAAACCAAGTCAACAAAGTGCCAGTATAGGCCTATTTTTTCAACCATTTCATAATGCCCCCGACGTTCGTACGTTCCTCTTATAACATTTATTAATAAGATAATTAATAAAACTACACCGCTAAAAACGTGAAAACCATGAAAGCCCGTTATAAAGTAAAAATAATCAGCAAAAAGAGGATGGCCATATTCATTCTTAATTAAATCTGCCCCTAAAATCGTTTGAGTAGCATTATTTTCAAGATAATTGATTGACTCTTCGTTTGACAAATATGTTTTGTTTGCAGTTCTTATATTGTATTCAGACTTTTCCCTTAACTTATTTATTACTGATTCAACTTGTATTTGCTGATCTTGGTTGTAAGAGTATTTATCGAGCTCCATCAAATCATAAATAGAAGACAGCTTTTCTCCTTGAGCTATATGAACTACATACTCTGACTTAGTATCAATTGCACCTTTATCCCCATGAATAAAATGCCCCCACTCCCATGCTTGAGAAGCTAGAAAGGCAGTTCCTCCCACTATTGTTAATGAAAGCCAAAGAATAACTTTATTTTTTTGCATTTTATGACCATAATTTACCGCTAACACCATAGTGACGGAGCTCATAATTAATATAAAAGTCATCAAAGCAACAAATAATAGAGGGTGTTCTCCTTTCATAAAAGGAAAATGAGTAAATACTTCTTCAGGTACAGGCCATATATCTGCAAATTTAAATCGACTAAAACCGTAAGCTGCTAAAAATGCAGAAAAAGTGAGAGTATCGGTGATTAAAAAGAACCACATCATCATTTTTCCATAGCTAGTTTTAAAAGGTAAATCTCCTCCTCTCCAAGCAGGCTTATGATCTTTGACTAAAGCTTCATCTAGTATTTCTTCATTCATAATTATTATTTTAAACTTATTAACCTGTCATATAAGATTTTAAAAAGAAAAATATAACTAACCACAATAACGTTAAAAAATGCCAATACGAAGATGCTAATTCTAAGCCTAAAAAATTTTTCATTGTATACGACCCTCTTTTGGCTTTAAACATCGTTACTAACATTGCAATCATACCTCCAAATAAATGTAACATATGCATTAATGTTAAAACGTATAAAAAACCACCGCCCTTATTCCATTTTGGGCCGACAAATTTAATCTCTTGATCTAACAAATACTGCCATCCTTGCATCTGCAAAAAAGTAAATCCAATACCACATATAAATATTGAAAATAACAACCAAAAAACAGATTTTTTTTTCTTTAAAAGCATCTTGTAAAAGAAAAAGAGTAAACTGCTTAAAACGATTATTACAGTACTATAAGTAAATGAACTTGGTAAAACAAAGGCTTGCCAGTTGTTTAAATCAGCTTTTTCAATTATTAATGCTGAAAGTAAACCACCAAAAAACATTACCATAGATCCCATTGCAATCCATAGAAATTGCTTTTTACTTGATATTATTTTTTTAATATCCGTATTTTCTTTATTGTTTATTGCTATAGACATATACTTAATGTTCCTTTTCCCCTTCCTTTAGCGGTTCTGTTTGTAAAATAAAATCTTCTTCTGATCCAGGCTTAGAATAGTCATATGCCCACCTATGAACCACGGGCAAATCACCTGGCCAGTTTCCATGAATAGGCTCAACTGGTGTAGTCCACTCAAGAGTATTGGATTTCCAAGGATTTTGAGTGGCTCTTGGGCCTTTAAAAACACTATAAAAAAAGTTTAAAAGAAATAACGCTTGAACAGCTGCTCCTGCTAAAGCAAAAAAGGTAATAATACTATTTATATCGCTTAACCCTTCAAACATTGTGAAAGCTTCGTTACTGTAATATCTTCTTGGTAGTCCTGCAAGGCCTAAAAAGTGCATTGGGAAGAACACCCCATATGCACATATAAATGTTCCCCAAAAATGAAGATAACCTAGATTCTTGTTCATCATTCTACCATACATTTTTGGAAACCAATGGTATACCCCAGCAAACATTCCATATATAGCAGATAAACCCATTACAATGTGAAAATGGCCAACAACAAAATATGTATCATGAACATTTATATCTAAAGCGCTATCACCAAGAATAATTCCAGTTAAGCCTCCTGTTATAAAAGCTGACACAGTTCCTATGGCAAATAACATTGCAGGTGTAAAACGAATATTAGCTCGCCAAAGTGTAGCTAGATAATTAAAAACTTTTATAGCTGATGGAATAGCAATTAAGAGTGTTGTAAATGTAAAAACTGATCCTAAAAACGGACTCATACCTGTCATAAACATATGATGTCCCCAAACTATAAAAGATAGAAATGCTATAACAAATAATGCTCCAACCATTGCTTTATAGCCAAAAATAGGCTTTCTTGAATTTACAGATATAACTTCTGAAACAATACTTAAAGCGGGAAGTAAAATTATATAAACCTCCGGATGGCCTAAAAACCAGAATAAATGCTCAAATAATATAGGGCTACCTCCCTCATAGTCAAGAGCAACTCCATTTATAATTATATCAGATAAATAAAAACTCGTTCCAAACGATCTGTCAAAAAGAAGAAGTAATCCACATGAAAGAAGAACAGGAAAAGAAAGTACACCTAAAATAGCTGTTATTAAAAGGCCCCATACTGTAAGAGGAAGTCTTTTCATAGACATCCCTACGGTTCTCAAATTTAATACCGTAACTATATAATTTAGACCTCCAAGTAATGAACCTACAATAAAAATTGTTATACTTAAAAGCCACAATGTCATCCCCCCCCCAGATCCAGGTATAGCGTCTTTTAGTGCACTAAGTGGTGGATAAATTGTCCACCCTCCAGATGCTGGGCCTTCAACAATATTAGCAGTTTCAGGGTCATCATAAAAAACAGAATACATTAAAATAACTGTAGCCAAGAAAAAAAACCAATAAGACAACATATTAATAAAGCCAGAAGCCATATCCCGAGCACCAATTTGAAGCGGAATCAAAAAATTTGCAAATGTGCCAGATAAAGCCGCTGTCAAAACCCAAAAGACCAAAATAGTTCCGTGCATAGTCACTAAAGCTAAATATTTATCAGGGTCTAAAGCTCCTGTATCTGCATTAGTCCAGCCAGAAGGAAGCAGACTATATAACCAAGAACTTTCACCAGGATTTGCAAGTTGAACTCTAAAAATGGCTGACATTAACATTCCTACAATTGCCATAAACATTCCTGTAAGTAAGAATTGTTTGGCAATCATTTTGTGGTCCATGCTAAAGATATATTTTGTAATAAAATTTTCCTTGTGGTGTCCGGACATTTTATATTATTTTAGAGTTAATAACTGTTTACCTAGCGTTTCTTGTTTTGCGTACCACGCGTCATACTCTTCCTGCGTCTCAACAATGAACTTTATTCCCATATTCCAGTGCCCCCCTCCACATATTTTATTACATAATAAAATATAATCAAACTCATCTCCTTCTTGTTCTTTCATTTCTTTTGTTGTTTTATTTGGAGTAAACCCAAACTGTGTAATTATTCCCGGAACACAATTCATCTGAACCCTAAAATGAGGTAAATAAGCGGAATGTATTACATCTTGGGATCTAAACTTTAGCATTACAGGCTTGTTTACCACCAAATGCACTTCTCTTGTAATTTTATCATCTGCAGCATGTGGATCAAGCATATCCACCCCTAAAACATTTGGCCCTCTAACAAGTCTGAAATTAGCATCTCCTAGAACGTTATCTTCACCAGAATATCTTGCAGTCCAACCAAACTGCTTTGCATAAACTTCTATAATTTTTGTATTCTTTGTTACTTCAACGTTCATAGCTCTATCCCATGTTTTTAGTCCATATATAATTAATGCTGTTAAAACAATTGTTGGAGCTACTGTCCAAATAACTTCTAATTTATTATTGTGAGAAAAAAAGTAAGCCTTTCTTGACTTTTTACCTCTATACTTGTATGCAAAAATAAATAGCATTGGAGACAAAACGAAAAACACAACTAAAATTAAAGTCATAGAAATATTCATTAGTCCATCGATTTGAACTCCGTGTTCAGATGCTGCTGGTGGCAGCAATAAATGGCTCCAATTAACCATCTGCCAAATAACAAAAGCAATAAAACCAAAACCGATAACTAAAAATAACCATCCTTGTGTATTATTATCGTTATCTGACACCTCGTTAACGTCTTGGTTTTTTATTTTAGATAACAACTCGCTTACACGCAAAAGCTGTACCAATGTTACAATTAATAGGAAGGCAACTACTAAAATTAAAAATACTGACATGTGTTAATTTTTCTAATACAAAAATATGAAATACTTACTAATGCTTAATAGACATTTTAGTATATTTTTAAAAAAATTATTTAAGATGATTGCTACTACAAATTATCTTTGTAATTCCACTCGGCAAAAGATGTTGCTGTCTCAGATAAAACAACTTTATACAGCTGTATACCTTCAGGTAACTTTGCTTTTATTCTATTAGCAAAATCTTCAACTAAATTTTCAGATGTTGGCTGGTAGGGTAATAAAAAAACTTTTTCAAAGGATGAAAAATCAATATTGGCATGAGATGAATTGGCGTTTATCACAAAAGAATGATCATACTTATCTATTATTTCAGGCTTAACAATCTTTTTAAGAAAATTAAAATCCATCACCATTCCGTCTTTAGCATGATTGTTTTCGTTTTTAACTTTACCTCTAACAGTGACCCAGAGTCTATATGAATGACCATGTATATTTTTACATAGTCCATCATACCCATAAAGAGCGTGAGCCATTTCAAATTTAAATTCCTTTGTGATTCTAATCATTTGTCTTTAGTTTTAATTGCACCTTTTTATGACTGAAATACATTTTCTTATTGTTTTTGCCCTTTCGTAATTTTTTTTGTTTGTGGATAGGCATATTTAAGACCTCAATACAATCTAACGAACAGCATTTTTTATATTTTTTTTTGCACCTTTCACATTGTATAAATAGCAGATTACAATTAACATTATGACAGTTAACGTGAATATCATGAGGTTCTCCACATTGATGACAACTACTAATTATATCTTTCGAAATCCTTTCTCCTCTACGCTCATCAAAAACAAAGTTTCTTCCTTCAAATTTATTTTCTAAACTTTTGTCTTGATTTAATTGTCTTGCATAATCAATTATACCCCCATGTAGTTGATTTACATTTTCAAACCCATGGTGTTTCAAATAAGCAGAAGCCTTCTCGCATCTTATTCCTCCTGTACAGTAAAGAAGTACTTGTTTTTCTTCTTGACCTTTTAAAATTTGTTTTACCTTGGGCAGCTCCTCCTTAAAAGTTTCTGAGTCAGGACAGATAGCTCCTTTAAAACGGCCTATTTCGCTTTCATAATGATTTCTCATATCAACAACTGTAGCCCCTTTTTCAATTGCGTCATTCCACTGTTTTGCAGTTAAATGTTTACCTACATTGGTGACATCATATTCACATGAGTCTAAACCATCAGCTACAATTTTTTCTCTTACTTTTATAGTAAGTTTAAAAAAAGATTTTCCATCATCTTCAATAGCAATTTTAAATCTGATGTCTTTAAAGCATTTATATGAAAGAACATTTATAACAAAAGTATCCCAATTATTTTCAGGAACACTGATTTGTGCATTAACTCCTTCATTAGCTAAATAAATACGGCCTAAAACTTTTAAACTACTCCAGTTTAAATATAAATCATCTCTTAATTTAGATGGATTTTCAATTTTCACATATCTGTAAAAAGAGACAGTTTTTCGTTTAAACTTTTCTTTGTTTAATAAATCAAGAGCCTGCTCTTTGTTTAATTTATTAAACATTCCTTTTTTTCCAGAATTTGGGTCCAATTTATAATTTTTAAAGCTTTGTAAAGATATAAAATCTTTAGCGTTTTTCTATATATAAATTATTGATGAAAATTAGTTTAATGTTATATTTGTAAAAATATTCTTATGCAGGAAAAAATTTTAATAATCGGCTCTTCTGGGCAAATTGGAACCGAGCTTGTTATAGCCTTAAGAAAGATTTATGGAGAAAATAATGTTATTGCTTCAGACATTAAACCATCATCATATGAAATAATGAACTCAGGTCCATTTGAAAAAATGGATGTTATGGATGAGAAATTACTTGGGTCAATTGTAAAAAAACATAATATTACGCAAATATATTTGCTCGCCGCACTTCTTTCTGCCACTGCTGAAAAAAATATTGAGCTTGGGTGGGGGTTAAATATGAGGTCTCTATCTCATGTTTTAGATTTAGCACGATATGGTTTAATTAAAAAAATATTTTGGCCATCATCTATTGCTGTCTTTGGACCAACTACACCAAAAAATAAAACACCACAGTATACCGTCATGGAACCAAATACAGTTTATGGTATTTCAAAGCTAGCTGGAGAAAGGTGGAACGAGTACTATTGGAACCAATTCAATGTTGATGTTAGAAGTTTAAGGTATCCGGGTTTAATTGGTTGGAAAGGAAAGCCTGGCGGAGGAACTACAGATTATGCGGTAGAAATCTTTCACCAAGCAATTAAAAACAATAAATACCAATGTTTTTTAAAAAAGTGTACTTGTCTTCCAATGATGTATATGAAAGACGCTATAAGAGCTACAATCGAACTAATGGAGTCGGAGTCAAAAAAAATTAAAATACGTTCGTCTTACAATTTAGCCGGAATTAGTTTTAGTCCTGAAGAAATAAGTGAAGAGATCAAAAAATACTTGCCTGCATTTAATATATCATACAAAGAAGATTTCAGACAGAAAATCGCAGATTCATGGCCATCATCTATTGATGATAATCATGCTCAAAAAGATTGGGGTTGGAAAATAGAATATGATTTACAAAAAATGACAAAAGACATGATAAAAAATTTAACAAATAAATATCAAAAAAAAACTGTTAATGAATAATAACCTCAAAATATACAATACCTTAAGCAGAAAAAAAGAAGATTTTAAGCCAGTAACAAAAAATCATGTAGGCATGTATGTTTGTGGCCCCACTGTATACGGGGATCCGCATCTTGGACATGCAAGACCTGCAATTACTTTTGATATAGTTTTCAGGTATCTACAGCACCTTAATTATAAGGTTAGATATGTAAGAAATATAACAGACGCAGGGCATTTAGAAAACGATGGTGATGAAGGTGAAGATAAAATTTCAAAAAAAGCAAAAATTGAAAAATTAGAGCCCATGGAGGTTGCACACCGATATACTCTCAGTTACCATAAAGCTATGTATCAACTTAATTGTTTATCGCCTTCAATAGAGCCAAGAGCTACAGGTCATATAATTGAGCAAATAGAAATGATAAAAAAAATTATCAAAAATGGATTTGCATATGAAATAAACGGCTCAGTATACTTAGATGTAAAAAAATATAATTCTTCATTTGCTTATGGTGTACTTTCTGGAAGAAATTTAGATGACACACTGGAGGGAACTAGAAAATTGGAAGCACAGTCTGAAAAACGCAATCAAGTTGATTTTGCAATTTGGAAAAAAGCAAGCCCAGAACATATTATGAGATGGCAATCCCCCTGGGGAGAGGGATTTCCTGGGTGGCATATGGAATGTTCTGCAATGAGTGAAAAATATTTAGGAAAAAAATTTGATATTCATGGTGGTGGTATAGATTTAGTTTTTCCGCATCACGAAGCAGAAATTGCCCAATCATTTGCTTGCAACAACTGCAATCCAGCAAAAATATGGATGCATAATAATATGGTTACTATTGACGGTAAAAAAATGGGCAAATCTCTTGCTAATTTTATTAATTTAAATGAATTCTTTAGTGGTGAGCATGAAAAATTACATCAGGCTTATAACCCAATGACAATTCGTTTTTTTATACTGCAGGCACATTACAGAAGTACAATTGATTTTGGAAATGAAGCTTTACAAGCAGCAGAAAAAGGTTTGGCCAAGCTAATGAATGCTTGTAAAAATTTAGATAAATTAACTGCTTCAGAAAGCTCAACAGTTGATGTTGATAAACTTGAGTCAGATTGCTATTCAGCGATGAATGACGACTTTAATACCCCAATACTGATAGCGCATTTGTTTGAAGGAGTTAAAATTATTAACCTCTTAAAAGAGCAAAAAGAACATATTACAATAAAAGACTTAACTAAATTAAAATACTTGTTCAATAGCTTTGTTGTTAATATTCTAGGTTTAATTGATTATAGTGAAAATAATAGCGATGATCTTACAAATGATTTAATTGATTTAACTTTAACGCTTCGAAATAGGGCAAAGAAAAATAAAGATTACAAAACTTCGGATCTAATCAGAAATGAACTAGAAAATTTAAATATCGAAATAAAAGATGAAAGAGAAGGTTCAACATGGAAATTTAAAAAATAACTTCATGTTTAAAAAATGTCTTTTATTCACTCTAACTTTTTTTGCTTTTTTTTCTTGTGCTGATAAAAAACATGAAATTAAACAAGAACAACATGAAATTAAACAAGAACAAAAAGATACAACAAAAGTATTTGGTTGTATGGATACTACAATGTTTAATTACAACCCATTAGCAAATACGCAACCAGCTAATGTATGTATTCCAAAATTTAATTCTGATTCTGCATACTATTATATTGAAAAGCAAGTCTCTTTTGGCCCTCGTTTTTTGAGCAGTGTTGGTTGGAAAAATTGTGCCCTATGGCTAGAAAAAAAATTGAACTCATATTGCTCAAATGTAATAGTACAGACTGCGCCAACAACAACTTATGACGGTAAAACACACACATTAAAGAATATTATCGCAAGCTTTAATCCCAATAAAAAAAATCGTGTTGTTTTATTTGCTCATTGGGATACAAGGCATATTGCTGATTATGACACAAAAAATAAAAAAGACCCTATACTGGGTGCCAATGATGGAGGCAGTGGTGTTGCTGTATTAATTGAGTTGGCAAGACAGTTTAGTTTACAACCTCCAAACATTGGTATTGATATTGTCCTTTTTGATGCTGAAGATTATGGTCAGCCAGAAAAATCAGAATATCCAAAAATGGAAAATTCATGGTGTTTAGGCTCTCAGTATTGGAGTAAAAATCCACATAAAAAAAACTACACCGCTAAATATGGGATTTTGCTTGATATGGTTGGGGCAAAAAATGCCACCTTTAGATTTGAAGAAATATCAAGAACTTATGCAAAACATATTTTAAATAAAGTTTGGAAAAAAGGACATCAATTAGGTTTTGAAAAATATTTTATTTTTGAAAATACAGGTCCTATTGTAGATGATCATTTATATGTAAATATGATTTTAAAAACAATACCAACAATAGATATTATTGAGTATGACCCTGCTACTATAACTAATTTTAATAAACACTGGCACACACATAATGACAACATGCAGAATGTCAATAGAGAAACCTTAAATGCTGTTGGTCAAACATTATTAGATGTTATCTATAACGAATAAAGGGTTGTCTTAATTTTTATAATTTAATTATGTTGTATAAAATTAAGTGTAAAATCTTTTAGTTAAATTTGTAACATGAAAAAAATTAAATTCTTAAGGAGTTTTATATTAATCTTTTTACTATTACAAAATATTAATGGTTTCTCACAGCAAAGAAATTGTGGGACAATGGAATATCTTTCTCAACAAATAGAGCAAAACCCATCCCTTTTAAAAAAAATGCAATCCGATGAAATTAAATTGCAAAATTGGATTAAAAATAACAGTAAGGCAGAATCCTCTATTATTACTATTCCTGTTGTAGTACATGTTGTCTATTACAATAGCAACGAAAATATAAGTGATCAACAAATTTTTTCACAAATAGACATAATAAATGAAGATTTTAGAAGACTAAACGCAGATACAATAAATACACCTTCAGCATTTCTATCTGTAGCTGCCGATACAGAAATAGAGTTTTGTTTAGCCTCTGAAGATCCAAGCGGAAACACTACAAATGGCATAACAAGGACAGCAACTTCACAATCTTCTTTTAGTACTAATGACGGAGTAAAATATAGCTCTTCTGGAGGTGTTGATGCTTGGAATACTTCTGATTACTTAAACATTTGGGTATGTGATCTTTCTGGGGGGTTATTAGGTTATGCTCAATTTCCTGGAGGGGCCGCAAGCTCTGATGGAGTCGTTTGTGATTATGCCTATTTTGGAAATATGGGAACCGCTACATCACCATATGATCAAGGAAGAACATTAACGCATGAAATAGGACATTGGCTTAATTTGAGACATATTTGGGGAGATAGTAATTGTGGAAATGATTTTTGCGGTGACACCCCTGAACACTCTGGATCAAATTATGGGTGTCCTAATTTTCCATCAACTTCGAATTGTAACGGAAATGGAGCAGCTGGTGACATGTTTATGAACTATATGGATTATACAGACGATGGGTGTATGAATATTTTTACAAATGATCAAAAAACCAGAATGATTGCTGCAATAAACAATTTTAGGTCTGGGCTCCTAACTAGTGATGGATGCAGTAACGCAGACTACGGTTGTACTGACCAAGCAGCATATAA
>CACOJQ010000006.1 GCA_902627575.1 uncultured Bacteroidota bacterium | reverse complement strand
ACTCCCATTCTTAATTTTGTAAATTGAGAAAGATATTCGATTATCTTATAGAATTTTTTGTAATTAGATATCATAACAGGGTAACCCAGTGAGCATAAAAGATCAGCTCTATCAAGAAAGTCTTGTTCATCTACCTCTCCATCAGATTTTAAGTTACTTAATGTTATTTCAAATAAAATTTGAATATTTTCATTATTTACCTTTTTTGATTCTTTAAATTTTTTGAGTCCGTTTTCCAACATATCTATATTTACCTTAGTTACTGGACGAAAACTACCTCTCATTGTAAGTATATTTTTTTTGTAAAGAATGTCAGATGGTTGTTTGTTTTTTCCGTCAGGTGTAAAAATAACAGCATTAGTCATTCTTTCTTTTACTAAAGTAAGACTTAGTAATCTATTATCAATATTTCTAAAAGCTGGTCCAGTAACTTCTACCATGTCAATTTCAAATTGATCCTTTCCTAAAGAATCGTATGCTCTCTTTAAAATTTCTTTTGGATCTTTTTCATTAAAACATGCATGTAATATATTTGTTCCAATTACTCCAATGGTTTCCTGCTGAAGTTTAGCATCTTGGTCATGAAGCAGAATATGAATAATGAAATCCGAAGGAAGTTCATTTGCTGAAGATTGAAATCTTACCCCGATCCAACCATGCCCTTGAGTAGTTTTAGAGTAGTTAGTAGTTGAAATAGTATCTGCATACGTAAAATATTTGGTTTCTTTATATTTTCCTCTATCTAGTCTTTCATTAAGTAATCTATATTCATGATCAAGCATTTTCTCTAATCTTGATTTACAAACATATCTTCCATTTTCCTCTTTCCCGTATATGGCATCTGAAAAATCTCTATCATATGCGGACATTGTTTTTACAATTGTTGTTGACGCAGATCCAGCCTTGAAAAAGTTTCTTGCCACTTCTTGACCAGCTCCAATTTCTACAAATGATCCATAAATTTTATCATCTAAATTTATTTGTAGTGCTTTCTGTCCTGCTGTCAGTATTACATTTTTGGTCATACTTATTATTTTATGTAAATGCAAATTTATAATAGATATTAACTAATATAGAAATTTATGTACTAATTTTACATAAACTTTAAATTTATCAATGAAAATAACATTATTAGGTACTGGTACTTCACAGGGTGTTCCAGTTATTGCTTGTGAATGTAGTGTTTGTATGTCAAAAAATTTTAAAGATAAAAGACTACGTTCTTCAGCAATGATTGAAGTTGACGATACAACAATCATAATTGATACTGGTCCAGACTTTAGACAACAAATGTTAAGAGAAAATGTAAAAAAAGTTGATGCTATTTTATTTACTCATCACCACAAAGATCATACTGCAGGTATGGATGATATTAGAGCGTTTAATTATAAGTTAAAAAAAGACATGCAAGTATATTGCACTAAAGAAACTAGTAATGCATTAAAAAAAGAGTTTTCTTATGTTTTTAGTGAGAATAAGTACCCAGGAACTCCTAGAGTAATTATTAATCATATTAGTAATAAAACATTTAAAATTAACAATACTTCTATTATACCAATTAAAGCACTGCATTATAAAATGCAAGTTTATGGATTTAGGATAAATGATTTTGTTTATTTAACTGATGTAAGTTTTATAGATAGTTGTGAAATTGAAAAAATGAAAAATGCAAAATTAATTGTACTTGATGCATTAAGGAAAAGTGAACATATTTCCCACTTTAATTTAGATCAAGCATTGGATCTATTAGGCGTCCTAAAGCCCCAAAGAGCCTTGTTAACACATATTTCTCATTACATGGGGCTTCATAATGAAGTTAACAAAGAATTACCAAAAAATATAAAGCTAGCTTTTGACGGTCAATGTATTGAGATTTAATTGTTATTTTTACAAAAAAAAATAATATGCAAAAAACTTGTTTACTACTAATATTTACATTTTTCTTATTTAGTTTATCTGCTATTACGCATAGTCATTATGATGAAAACGAGATAAGATTTGTCAAAGATAAGAAACCACTTAATGATCAATATCAATCATTACTAAGAAGCAGTAGTTTGTGGCAACAATTTCAAGAAAATAATCCAAACTGGTTTGTTATTTTTAATGAACAAAATCAGCTTCCACATAGAGCATTTGGTTCACCTATTCAAATTAATAGTGTTCATGATTTTTTAATCAATAATAATTTTATCCTACCAAATGATTTAAGACAGTCTTACTCTATAAAAAATGATAAATATATTACAAAGAAATTTATTCAATATCATAACAATTTAGAAGTAATAGGTAGCAGTCTGTATGCTAAACTTACAAATGATAATAAAATAGTTTCTTTTGGACTTGATTTATTTAATGAAATTAATTTAGATGTCAATCCTATTTTAGATATAAATGAAGTAATTAATAGTGCAACTTCAAATATATTAAATCCGATAACTAATATAATTGTTGAAGATGAACTAAAAATCTTAGCTGTGCCTGTCTATAGAGATTATAAACATCATTTAATTTATCAAGCTACTTTTTCTACAACAATTGATCATGGACCAGCTAATTACTTATGTTATGTTGATGCTCATACGGGTCAACTGTTAATGCGTAAAAATATGGTTATGTATGAAGCTCCTCCATCTGGTAACTCTACTGTTTCTGGAGAAATATATACATCTAATCCTTATAATTCATCTTCCATTGAAAAGTTCAAATATTTAAAAGCTATAGATCAAAATACAAATATTAATTACTTCACTGACAACAACGGAGAAGTATTTTTACCATCACCACTTGGAACAGTTATTAGATATAAATTAGAAGGAGAATATGCTAATGTTGAAACAAATGGTGTTACTCCTGACATTTATGAAAATCTTTCACCCACTAATTTAATCAATTTTGATAACTCTAATTCTTCAATACAGGAAAGAACAGCTTATTGGGCTGTGAATGAAATACATGACCATATGAAATATTATTTCCCTACGTATACTGGCTTAGATAATCCTATGCAAACAAATATTGATGTTTCTGGAAATTGTAATGCATATTTTGATGGTAGTTCTATAAATTTTTATGCTCAAGGAGGAGGATGTCATGCAACAGCAAATTTACCAGATGTTGTATATCATGAATATGGTCACGCTATTAATAGCGGAAGATACAACGGTTCTGGATGGAATGGTGGAATGTCTAATGGTGGCTTGAACGAAGGTTTTGCTGATGTGTGGGCTATTTCCCTAACTGATAATCCCGTTCTTGGATATGGGTGGGATTTACTAGACCCAACAATTTTTGTCAGAAGATATGATCAAGATAGAAAAGTATATCCTCAGGACTTGGTTGGGGAAGTTCATGCAGATGGTGAAATAATAGCAGGTGCTTTTTGGGATTTGTATTTAAACTTAGGTAGTATGAATCAAATGTTAGATTTATTTAAATATACTTATGATAGTGGTGTTGATGGGCCTGATGGAGATGAAGGGGTAATATATACTGATATTTTATTAGAAGTTTTATATGCTGATGATAATGATGCTGATTTAAGTAATGGAACACCAAACGACTTAGCTATTGTCAGCGCTTTTAATTTACATGGCATTACTTTACTATCTAATGCTGTTATATCTCATAATCCTATTCAAGTTGCAAATGCGAATACACCAATTACTGTTAATGCAAACGTATCTTTAACTTATCCATGGGCTCTTGGATCTACAAATTGTTTTTATAAAATAAACGATGCAAGCTCCTGGACAAATTTATCAATGAACGGAGTCAATTCTCTCAGCGTGTCAATTCCTTCTCAACCTAATGGGACAATAATTTCTTATTATTTGTCTTTAACTGACAATTTTGGAAATGAATCGGCGGTTACTCCAATTGCTGCGAATCTTATTCCATTAAAAGATGCAAATCTTCCGAATTTCATTTTAGTAGGATATGACGTTATGCAAGTTGAAGATTTTGATGGTAATTTTGGTTTTTGGCAAACCGGAGGTTTTGATGATAATGCAACCACAGGTATATGGGAAATAGGTGTTCCTATTCCTTCTTACGGAGTATACGGTGACCCAAGTACTATTTGTCAAACTGATGCTCAAAATACTTCCGGTGGCACTCAATGTGCTTTCACTGGTAACGCATCTTCAGCACAAGATGGTCTAGGAACAAATGATGTTGATGCAGGACATACCTCATTATATTCACCTACATATGATTTGTCAGCATTTGTAAACCCTGCATTTTCATATTACAGATGGTATACAAATAGTCCTTATAGTGGTGCAAATCCAGGCGCTGATTGGTGGCAAGTGATGATTACAGATGATGGTACTAACTGGGTTTATGTTGAAGACAATATAAGCTCTGATATAAGTTGGAGAAAATTTGCTTTTAGAGTTCAGGATTATGTTTCGCTAAGTAATAATGTACAGCTAAAATTTATTGCTTCTGATAGTATTCGTTTAGGTCAAAATCTTGACGGTGGTAGTTTAATTGAAGCTGCTGTAGATGATTTAGTTCTTTATGAAAGCAGAGAAACATCTTCTAGTATTGAAATCTTAGACGGATCAAAAAATAAGTTAATTAAAGTTACAGATATTTTGGGAAGAGAAGTTGTTAATAAAGATTATATGCGTCATAAAGCTCTTATTTTTATCTACGATGATGGTACAGTAGTTCGGAAATTTAATACTTTTTAACATATTTCTAATTCTCCATTATTTATAACTGCTAGTGCTTTTCCTTTTAGTTTTTCTCCAACAAATGGGGTGTTTTTTGATTTTGATTTTATATCTTCTTCATTAAATAACCATTCAACATCTGGATCAAAAAGAGTCATGTTTGCTTCTCTTCCTTCTTCAATTATAACTTCTTCAATATTTAATATTTTTCGTGGATTTATCGATATTTTTTCTATTAGTTTACTAATGCCTATTTTATGAATTATATGCTTACCCAATAATCCAAATGCACTTTCAAGTCCGATGATTCCATTTTCTGCATTATCAAATTCTGTCTTTTTATATTCTTCATTAATTGGAGTATGATCGCTTGATATTATGTCTATAACATCATTTTTAAGACCATTAATTAAACTTGAATTATCAATTTTTGTTCTAAGTGGTGGTGAAACTTTATATCTTGTGTCAAAATTTTTAATTAAATCTTCAGTTAAAAATAAATTATGAATTGTAACATCAGAACTTACCTTTAAACCTAATGATTTTGCCTTCTTTATTTTATTGACACTTTCTTTTGTTGATATATAGCTTAAGTGTAATTTACTGTTTGTATATTTACATAAATTTAGATCTCTGTCAACCATAATTTCTTCTGCAACTGATGGTATTCCCTTTAATCCCAGCTTAGTGCTTATTTCTCCCTCATTCATGTGCCCTTTAGCTAAACTTGTATCACATGCATAGTTCATAATTAAAAAATCGGCATCTCTTGAATACAGCATTGCAATTTTCATAACATCATTTCTACTCAATGAATTTTTATCATCTGTAAACGCTTTACAGCCTGAATTATACATATCATACATTTCTACAATATCATTTCCTTCACAGTTTTTAGTAATATTTCCAGCAACATGAATATCTAATATATTTCTTTTTGAAATATTTTTAATAAATTCTAGCATACCTTTATTATCGATGTAAGGTTTTGTGTTTGGCATTAACATGACTCCTGTAAAACCACCCTTTATAGCAGCATTACTTCCAGTCAAAATTGTTTCTTTTTCTTCGTATCCAGGTTCACAAAAATTTACATGAATATCAAACCATCCTGGTGAAACATGTAAGTTTTTATGTTTGTATTCAGTAATTTTATTTTTGTTATCAATTTTGATGGATTTTTTGATTTTTTGAATCTTACCTTTCTCTACAAGTATATCCATTTTTTTTTGATGATATTTACTTTGAGGATCAATTATTAATGCAGATTTAATTAATATTTTCATATTTTAATTTTTTTAATAAGTAATATTTCAATAGCAAAGAATAAGAGAGATAGAATTAGTGCTATTTTCCAATATTCTTTGCTGTCAATATTTTTTATTTTATTAGATAATTCTATATCAGAATTAATAAAATTTAAATTATTTTTACTGTTGAGCTCAGTTAATTTTTTATTATCTAAAGTTTTAATTTTATTTTCTGATGAATTTATATTAAAAGCAATTTTTTCTTTAATTTTATTATCAAAACTAATTGAGTATACACCAGCTTCTGTGATTTGTTTATTATGATCAATTAAATTTTTTCCATTTTGATTTATAATTGTTGGAATTATATCAATATTGTTTCCAACTATTCTAACGTTTTGTATACTATTTGTTCTTTCTTTTGAGATTATATAGTTAGTTTTGCCTAGTGTGTAGTATTGTGGTGTTAATTTGGAAGAAGATGTTGCAATATTTATTAATGTAGGCACAAATAATGCATGATCTTTAAAATTATTATATCCTTTAGATAAAGGACTTGTAAATTGATATATTCTTCCATTTTTTAAATTATAATTGACTAAAAACGGATCTTTGTTAGCGAATTTTATAATTTCATTAAATACATTATTCTTGTTTATTTTGTAATGTTTATAGCTATTAGGATATTCAACTTTACTTAAATCATTATTTGTAAATACATTTTTATAAATATCGTTTTCTAAAACAAAATTATTAATCTTTAAATCATTGACAGAAGTTGATTTAATATTATTTATTTTTAACTCAGATAAAAGAGTATTAAATCTCTGAAAATCTTGTAATTTAGGAGGAGGGACAATTAGTAAGCTTCCTCCTTTGTTTAAAAAAGTAGTTAATGTATTTAATAATCCACTTGAAATTTCTTCAATTTCGTTCAGAACGATTAAATCTTGTTTAAGCAGTAGGCTATAATTAATGTTTTCTAGTTCAAATTCATTAAATAAAAACATGCTTGTATCATTTTTAAATAAATCACGAAAGCAATTTTTTTTGTTTTTAGTGTTAATTATTGAAACATTAATTTTATCAAGTTTATTTATGGTAAAAAATAATTTGTTATCAAATGAAATAGGGTTATCTTGTGTTCTTATATCACCGCTTATTATTGATTTTTTTTCGATAAAATTAAATAAGATATCTTTTTTCTCAAAAGGAGAAAGATTTATATATTGTTGAGATTTTTGTTTGTCATTGAGGTGAAGATATAAAGGCTCATTTATAATTTTGTTATTACTTGAGTTACTGAGCTGAACACGAAGAGTTATCTTATCATTATATTTAAAAATAGGCTCCTCTATTATTACACTGTCTATGCAGACATTTGGTAGATTTAAATTTTTTAAATGAATAAATGTGACTTTGTTTGCAAGTTCTGGTTTTGTTTTATCAAATTTAAGTGTCTTTTCTTGTAAATCTGAAATAAAATATAAATGATATGTATCATTTGTAATAAGATTTATTCTATTAATAATATCTTCAAATCTTTTTTGCTTGTATGTTGGATTTATTTTATCAATCTGTAAGAAAATATCTTTTTTGCTGTATTCAAAATTATTATTGAGAGAAAAATTATTTGAAACAACATAAAAATTATGTTGATCAGAATAAGATTTGATTATTTCTTTGGCATTATTTTTTGCAATTTCAAGTAAATTACCATTACCAAAATCAATATCCATACTTAGCGAATTATCAATATATACAACTATGTTATGGTTTGTATTTTCTTTTTTTACAGGAACAAATGGTTTTGCAAATGCAATTATCAGGAAACTTATTGCTAATATTCTACTCAATAAAATTAATAAATTTTTAAGTTTAGTTCTTTGCTGTTTTTTTTGTTTTATCTCTTTTAAAAAACGTATACTGCTAAAGTAAATTTTCTTGTTTTTTTGAAGATTAAATAAATGAATTATTAATGGGATAGCAATTGCAAGTAGTGCGTAAAGCAATTTTGGGTTTTGAAAACTCATCAAAGCGCAAAATTAGTTTTTTTAACTGTATTATTAACGTTTTGGTTAAATAATTTTTCCGTCCTCTATTTTTATTACTCTATCAGCAAGTTTAGCTAAATCATTATTATGTGTTATCACTACTACAGTTTGTTTTTTTTCTTTGTTTAATTTTAATAAAATATTGTGTAAATCCTTTGCGTTTTTAGAGTCAAGATTTCCCGAAGGTTCATCTGCTAAAAGAATTGTAGGTGAGTTAATCAATGACCTTGCTACAGATACTCTTTGTTGTTCCCCTCCAGATAATTCATTTGGCTTTTGATTAATTTTATCTATCATGTTTAAACTTTGGAGTATTTGTTTAGCTTTCTCTTCAATTTTTACTTTATTTACAGTATTGATTAGTGCTGGCAGACAAACATTTTCTAATACAGTAAATTCAGGTAACAAGTTATGAAATTGAAAAACAAAACCAATTTGTTCATTTCTAAACTTAGATAATTGAGTGTCATTAAGGTTTTTAATTTCTTGATTATTTATTTTTAATGATCCATCTTGTAATTTTTGCAATGTGCCTAAAATATTTAATAATGTTGTTTTGCCTGCACCAGATGAACCAATAATAGAAATAAATTCACCTTTATTAATTTCTAAACTAATATCTTTTAGAACTTTGAGATTACCATATGAAAATTTTATGTTTTTAGCTATTATCATTTTTCAAGTAAAGGTAATCTAAATAATAAATAATCTTAAGAGAAATACTATTTTGTTGTTCAATATTTAATGAATTGTTAAGGTTATCGATCCAATGGTTTATAATAAAATTTTCTGTATTATCAATACCATTTTTCCATACTAAACTTATTTGGCTTCCAGGTAAAAACCACCAATTAAAGATAATATCTGATGTCCATGTCGTGTAATTAATATCATGATTGCCAATATAATTTGATTCATATAGGTAACCATCATCGTTTAATTTTTTAAACTCAAGATTTCTAACTTGGTCAAGATGGTAACGAAGTTTAACTGATAAATCCATTTTGTTATTTAAAATATAATTGAAACTAAAAACATTTGTTATCATATTTACATTTCTTTCAGCAAAAATAAAATCAACATATGGGGGTTCTACTAGAAAAGGAAGCGTATCATGTGTTACAAATCCAACGTCATTGGTTTCTTTTTTTATTGAAAGTATATATCGCATCGATATTTTATCATTTAATCTAAATCTTGGAGCAATTCTCCATCTGTATAAATATCCATTATACAGCGGTTTTAGACCGTATCCACCTCCAAAATCTAATGCAACTTTTTTTCTATAATCGGTAGAAATCCATCCTCCAAAATACATCGATTTAGATCTTTTTAATGGATTTAATAAATTTCCAGATCTTGATTCATAAAAATCATTTTTTTCATAAGGATTAAGATTTGTTTTTAAAAAAATTGTTGTATAGTTTTTTAGTGTAGCTTTTTGTTCAAATTCTAATTCCAAATCAATAAATTTTTGATCTGAAAATAAGCTTTTATGTTCAATTTCTATCTCACTTTCAAAATCAATAAGGTATTTACTTTCACTAAATTGATTATAACTTAGTTCCAAGCCATTAATAATCTCATTACTTGTATACAGAAAACCTAAGTCGTTAGGATTATATTTAGCGTCTTTAAACAAAGAATAAACATTATACCGATAATTTCCACTTATTTTTTGAACACCAAGCTTTCCAGAATATCCTCTAGTGGTTTCACCAGATTCATATTCTTGACTCATTTTTAAATTGCCAATAAAAACGTGAGAGTTTTCCTCATTATTTATTCTTGTAAAAGCTCCAGTGACATTTGCATCCTTATAACTGCCTTTTTGAATCATGTGTGTATTCATGATACTCACAGAAGAACCATTTCCAAGTGATTGATCTAAAATTATGGCATTGTAGTTAGTCAATGGATCTATATTAGTTTTATTGGTTATAGCGTTAAGTATTGCTATTGCTAACCCATTTTTTGTCTTTCCTGTTATTTTTGATGCATTTATTAAGTCATCTTCAAGTCTTCTTGTATAGAACATATCTTCTCCCTTATTAAATAGTTCTGTTCCTTCATTAAAAAACTGTCTGTTTTCTTCATATTTAACTTCAAACGGGGAAAGGTTTAAAACCATTGCGTCAGATACTGTTTGACCAAAGTCTGGAACAAGCGTCATGTCTAGTGTAAAACTTTTGTTAATTCCATATTTTAGGTCCATTCCATAGTTATATGGATATGATTTTTCCCCTGAATAATAATCTGCATATATGGAAGCATAAGGCATAAACGACAGTCGAGTAGGAGGATTTATATTTTTTATTCCTTTTAATATTCCCGCTTGTAAAGCATAATCTGTAAATTTTATATCAATTGGATTCCAACTATAATCTTCTCTATATCTTCTTATAGTTCTAGCCATATTTAATCCCCAGTTATCATTATTTTCAGAAAATCTTAATTGAGAAAATGGTATAGCAAATTCTGCAGTCCATCCTTCGGAATTTATATTTACTGCAGACTTCCATACTGCATTCCAATTTTCATCAATACCTGACTTTGAAAATTTTCTATCAATTTGAACTCCAGCAGCTGTTACCATAAAATTGTATTCAACTTGACCATCATTAAAAGGGTCAATAAATATCCCAAAAGCATCGAAATTTTTATTTTCTTCGTCTCTTGGTGATAATTCTTTTAAAATACTATCAGGAGAATTGTCATACATTTTTACTGCGAAATAAATATTTTTTGTATCGTAACAAATTTTAACTTCAGTTTTTTGATTGTTCCTTTCTTTTTTTCCATTTTGAGGAGTAATTTGAGTAAAATTTTTAGCTATCATTAAATTTTGCCATACTTTTTCATTAATATTTCCATCAATAATTGGTTCTTCATCAATTATTTCAATTTTATAAATTTTTTTAGCATTAAACTGACAAGATAAGGTAAAAGGAAAGAATATAATTACAGAAAATATTATAAAAAATTTCATTATTTTTTTTTACGTTACAAAGATACAAATAATTCAAATTGAAGTTGTTTATTTAAATCAATCATTTAATTTTGCTAAAAAAATAAACTACATGAATTTACATGAATATCAAGGAAAAGAGCTTCTAAATCGTTTTGGGGTCAGAGTTCAAAAAGGAATTGTTGTGTCATCAGCGGATGATGCGGTTGATGCTGCAAAAAAATTACATAAAGAAACTGGAACAAACTGGTGGGTAATAAAAGCTCAAGTGCATGCAGGTGGAAGAGGAAAGGGTGGAGGGGTAAAACTTGCTAAAAACATTGATCAAGTAAGAAAGATTGCTAATGAGATGATTGGAATGCGGTTAATTACTCCACAAACATCGAAGCAAGGAAAATTAGTTAATCAAATATTAATTGCTGAAGATGTTTATTATCCTGGTGAGAATGAAACATCTGAGTATTATATGTCAGTACTTTTGAATAGATCAACTGGAAGGAATATGATTATGTATTCTACGGAGGGGGGAATGGATATTGAAATGGTAGCAGAAAAAACTCCTCATTTAATTTTTCATGAAGAAGTTGACCCAAAAGTTGGGTTAACATCTTTCCAATGTCGTAAAATTGCATTTAATTTAGGTTTAAAAGGAACAGCTTTTAAAGAAATGGTTAGTTTTGTTTCTGCATTGTATAAAGCATATTATGAAATAGATGCATCATTGTTTGAAATTAATCCTGTTTTAAAAACATCTGATGAAAAGGTTATGGCTGTTGATTCTAAAGTTTCAATTGATGGAAATTCATTATTTAGACATCCTGATTTTTTCGAATTAAGAGATAAAAGAGAGGAAGATTCTACAGAAGTTGAAGCTGGTGAATATGGTCTAAATTTTATAAAACTTGATGGCAATGTTGGATGTATGGTTAATGGTGCTGGACTTGCAATGGCTACCATGGATATTATTAAAATGGCGGGAGGTAATCCAGCAAACTTTCTTGATGTTGGAGGAACTGCAGATGCAAAACGAGTTGAACAAGCTTTTAGAATTATAATGAAGGATAATTCTGTTAAGGCGATACTAATTAATATTTTTGGTGGAATCGTTAGATGCGATAGAGTTGCCCAAGGAATAGTAGATGCTTATAACAATATTGGAAATATTGATATTCCTTTAATTGTTAGACTACAAGGAACTAATGCAAATGAAGCAAAGAAATTAATTGAGGACAGTGGTTTAGAAGTTGAGTCAGTTATTTTATTACAAGAAGCAGCGGATAAGGTTGCTGAAGTTTTAGCTTAATTTTTTATTTTTAAAAGTGATTTCTACCAAACTTTTTAGTCAAAATCAAGTCACAATAGAAGGTTCTGATAGCAAGCCCATATTAATTGATACTATTAGCTTGAATTCAACTAAATTTAATTGTTGCAAAGTAATTATATTTTCTCATGGATTCAAGGGGTTTAAAGATTGGGGGCCATTTAATGAAATAGCAAAATTTTTTGCTAAATCAGGGTATACTTTTGTTAAATTTAATTTTTCTCATAATGGAACCACCTTAAACGATTCTAAAAATTTTGTTGATTTAGAAGCATTTGGTAATAATAATTTTTCTAAAGAATTATATGACTTAGGATGTGTTATTGATTGGGTATACTACAGTTTTAAGTTAAATCATCAAGAAGATTTTTTTTCTAAGAAAAACAATCAACTACAAAATCCAAAAGTTTTTTTGTTAGGTCATAGTAGAGGAGGGTCAATTTCAATTTTAAAGTCATCATTAGATAAGCGTATTTCAGGTGTTGTAAGTTGGGCTTCGCCTTCTGATTTATTATCTAAGATATTATTTAATGAAACAATGAATAAATGGAAAAAAAATAACGTAACTTATATTTATAACAGTAGAACAAAACAAAATATGCCTTTATATTATCAGTTTGTTGAAGACTGCTCTAGTAATAGAGAAAATTTGGATATAAGATTAGCACTTAAAAAAATTAAAATCCCTCATTTACAAATTCATGGAGATTTAGATACAACAGTTTTACTTCAATCTGCATACGATATGAAAAGTTGGAATGAGAGTACTGATTTACATATAATTAAAGATGCAGATCATGTTTTTAATGTTTCTCATCCTTATAACTCAAAAGAGTTTCCAAAACAGTTAGAGGAGGCATTATTTACTACATTATCATTCTTTAATAGTATATAAAGAATTAAAATTTAAGAGAAGCCTGACTGATTTCATCTAAATTAGAAAATTTTTTTTCTATATATTTATAATACCCAGCAATAGCAATCATTGCAGCATTATCAGTACAATATTCAAATTTTGGAATATAGATATCATACTTTTTATCGTCAGATAAATGCTGAAGTCTTGATCTTAAATATGAATTTGCTGAAACTCCTCCGGCTATTGCAATTTGTTTTATTTGTGTCTGTTCAATTGCTTTTTCTAATTTTTCTAACAAAATGTTGATTATACTGTATTGAATTGATGCACATAAATCTTCAATATTTTCTTCAATAAAACTAGGGTTTTTTTTAACTTCATTATTAATTTTATATAGTATGGATGTTTTGAGACCACTAAAGCTAAAATCAAGATTTTTAACTTTAGGTTTACCAAATTTATATGCATTTTTTTTACCTTGTTTGGCATATTTATCGATTAAGGGACCACCTGGATATTCTAATTTTAAAATTTTTGCAGACTTGTCAAATGCCTCACCAGCTGCATCATCAATGGTTGTTCCTATAATTTTCATTTCATTAAATGAATTTATTTGAACAATTTGTGTATGTCCACCAGAAACAGTAAGACATAAAAATGGAAAATTAGGTTGCTTATTTCCTTCATCAATAAAATGTGCAAGAATATGAGCTTTCATGTGATTAATTGAGATTATAGGAATTTGCATTCCCATTGCAAACGATTTTGCAAAAGAGTTACCAACCAGTAATGAACCCATGAGTCCTGGTCCCTTCGTAAACGCAACAGCATCTATATCACTTTTTTTAATACCAGATTTTTTTATTGCAATATCAACTACAGGAACAATATTTTTTTGATGTTCTCTAGATGCGATTTCTGGAACAACACCACCATAAAGGGAATGTATATTCTGATTTGCTATTTCATTTGATAATACCTTTCTTCCTTTTAAGATTGCTGCAGATGTATCATCACACGAAGATTCAATACCTAAAATTATAGGCTCTTTATGCATTTAATTCTTTTAAATTATGTCCCATTTTATCTCTTTTAGTTTTGAGATACTTAGAATTATATTCATTAGATTTAATTTCTATGGTAACAGTTTTTGTAATTTTTATACCATAACCACTTAACCCTATTCTTTTTTTTGGGTTATTTGTGAGTAGTTGTATTTTTGAAACGCCCATTTCTCGAATAATTTGAGCACCTATACCATAATCTCTGTGATCAGCTTTAAATCCCAATGCTAAATTTGCTTCAACGGTATCTAAACCTTTTTCCTGTAATTCGTATGCTTTTAGTTTATTAAGTAAACCAATACCTCTTCCTTCCTGGTTCATGTAAATCACAATACCTTGTCCATTTTTATCAATTTGTCTTAGTGATTGATGTAATTGTGGTCCGCAATCACACCTACAGCTACCAAAAATATCTCCTGTTACGCACGATGAATGTACTCTTATTAGTACTTCATCTTTTATTGACCATTTTCCCTTAAAAATTGCTAAATGTAGCTGGTTATTGGTTGTTTGTCTAAACGCAATCATTTTAAAGTTTCCAAACTCAGTAGGAAGATTAACTTCAGCTTCTTTTTTTATTAGAGTTGAGTTTTTTAGTCTATATTTTATTAAGTCTTCTATGGTAATGAATTTTAAGTTGAATTTTTTTGCAATCTTAAATAATTCAGGAGCTCGTGCCATACTTCCATCATCATTTAATATTTCAACAATTACTCCAGCTGGATACAAACCACTTAGTCTTGCAAGATCAATTGCGGCTTCGGTATGACCAGCTCTTCTTAGAACTCCACCTTTTCTCGCTTTTAGAGGGAAAATATGACCCGGTCTGCCAAAATCACTTGATTTAATTGATTTATTTGTGAGAGCTTTGATGGTTTGAGCTCTGTCATATGCGGAAATACCTGTGGTACAGCCTTCACCTATTAAATCTACAGAAACAGTAAATGGTGTTTCGTGTAATGCTGTGTTTTTACCAATCATTAAGTCAAGATCAAGCTCGTCACATCTTTCTTCTAGTAAGGGGGTGCAAATAAGACCTTTTCCATGAGTAGCCATAAAATTAATCATTTCAGGAGTGACCATTTCCGCAGCCGCGACAAAATCTCCTTCATTTTCCCTGTTTTCGTCATCAATTACAATGACAACTTTACCTTTCTTAATATCTGCAATTGCCTCTTCAATTGTGTTAAATTCCATTACCATTAATTTATTAGTGCAAAATTACTATAATTATGTTATTTTTTTTTAAAAAAGTTATATCTATTTAATAATATTTTTATTCTTGTTAAATCAAATAATTGAATATTATTTTTTGCTTTTAGTGTTAATATAATGGCTAATGGAATACAAATTATGTTAGCTAGCCACATTCCTTCATATGCATGAAGAGATAATTCTCTAGCAGATTTTTCTCCAATCATATTTAAAATATGATAACAAACAAAAAATAGTACAGATATTAGTACAGGTAAACCAAATCCTCCTTTTCTTATAATTGATCCCAATGGAGCTCCAATTAAGTAAAATATTATGCATGCAAAGGCAAGGCTAAATTTTCTGTGCCACTCTATTTTGTGTCTTACAATTACTAATTGTTTATAATCTGTATTATTTTTATTAACCCTAGCTAAAGATTTGAGAGATCTAATTTTATTTATTGATATATTATATTTTTGTTTTTCGAAATTTAAATTAGAAATACTTTTAGGCTTTTTTTTTGGATTATTTATTGTATCTTTTTTAGCAAAATATTCGTTTTTAATCTTTTTCTTAAAAGTTTGAATTTTTAGTGAATTAAGTTCATTTAGAGAATCAATGGCATTTGATAATTGAAAATTATTTAGCATTGCATAATGTCCCTTATATAATTCATCTGCATTAATTGATGTATTTATTGTTTCAAGATTTATTCTAACTAAATTTTTTTTAAAATTTGTGCGTCTAAATTCATTTTTGTTTTTTGGGTCTGTTACTTCCAGGAACGAGTAACCGTCAAATAAAGATAGTTCTAAAACTTTTTCATCTTTAGTTAACTCCATTCTTCCTCTTTTAGCTGTAATCACATGATTGTTATCAAGTTCGTTTGTTTTGTTGTAAATTAGAATATTTTTTAAATCTTCTCCATTATTTTCTTTCTTTTCAACTCTAATATTGAATTTTTCGAAATCATTATAAAATACCCCCTCTTTAATATTTAATGTAGGTTTCTTTTTTTGTATTTCATAAATTTTCGTGGCATTCTCTAAATTTGCTATAGGCATAATATAGTTTGAAAATAAGAAAGATCCTATTGCTAAAACAAATGAAAGCAATAAGCATGGCATCATAATTCTAAAAAGAGAAATTCCGCTAGATTTTAATGCTGCTAGTTCATATTGTTCACCAAGTTTTCCGAAAACTAAAACAGAAGATAATAGTATTGACATTGGAAGAGCTATGGGTATAAATCTTGCTGAAGCATAAAATAGTAATTCAGCTATATGATGAAATTCTAGTCCTTTACCAACTAGGTCATCAATATATTTCCATAAAAACTGCATCAATAACAAAAATACAGTTGATAAAAAAGTTAATAAAAAGGGTTTAATAAAGGATTTTAACAAAAATAAATGTAGCTTCTTCATAAATTAGAATCTTTTTGTATTTAATCTCAAAATCATTTTTACTTGAAGATTTGTAAAGATATTAAATTTAGTAGTTATTGTATTATATTTAATATTTTATGTAAATCATTTAATTATTAATTACACAGCATTTAAGTTTTAATAAATTTGCAATAAAATAAGAGTTATGTCATTACTAAATTCATTTGAAAAACAAGGCAATTTTTTATTTAAGTATCGTGGTCAGTTCCCTTTAATATTATTTTTAATTGCCCTACCTTTTATGTACTATACTGATTACACAGCCTTACAAAAAAATACAGCTAGCATAACTTTGTATTGTGCATATTTTATTAGTTGTGTTGGCTTTTTAATTAGATTCTACACAATTGGCACAACTCCCAGAGGTACGAGTGGAAGAAATACCAAGTCACAAGTTGCGGAAGAGTTAAATACTATGGGTATTTATTCTTTAATTAGACATCCACTTTATTTAGGCAATTATTTGATTTGGTTAGGTATATCAATCAGTACTTTTAACTTATATTTCGTGGTTATTTTATCTTTATTATTCTGGATTTATTATGAAAGAATTATGTTTGCTGAAGAACGATTTTTAGAACGTAAATTTGGAGAAAAATATACATTATGGTCAAATTCTATTTCAGCTTTTTTTCCAACTTCATTAAATTTTAAGAAATCAAGAGTCCCGTTTTCATTTGTCAGTATTTTAAGGAGAGAATATTCTAGTGTATTGTCAGCGGTTATAGGATTTATATATATACAGTTCTTTAGAAATTATTTTTCCTTTGATTTATTTTATTTAGAAAATAATAGTTTATATTTTTTGGCAACTATTATTTTTATTGTAGTTATCTTAAGAACTCTTAAGAATTATACAAAAATACTTAATGAGATGGGTAGAAGCTAAATTATTACAAAAATGGAAATTATAATAAATTAAAAAAATATATTTGCAAATTAATTAGGCGTGGTAGCTCAGTTGGTTAGAGCGCAGGATTCATAACCCTGAGGTCGGCAGTTCAAATCTGCCTCACGCTACAAAAGAAAGACCATTATATGGTCTTTTTTAATTTATTATTATTTTTTTGATTCTTTTTTTAATAATAATATTTAATAATAATATAAATAAGATTGATGCTAAAAGTGTTATTGTGGGAGTATTATTTTCAATATAATTTATATCAAACAAGCTAATTAAATTTTTTTGATATGTATTTCTAACTAAACTACTTATTATTAAAGCTATAATTATTGAAACTAATGTTGTGCCACTTATTATAATTTTATATAAAAATGATATTTTTTGCAAATTATATCCTATGTTATATAAGTTGATTAGTGTTTTTTTATTTTTTTGAAAAATTAAATTAACGCTTAGTAAGACAAAAGATATTGATAAAGTAATTATTACCGCAGCTATAACAAATATTAGTATGAATGCTATCTTGAAAATATTTATTAATTTATTAAACTCGATGTCTTTTTTATTGATTTCATAACTATTATCTTTTAAATATTGTAATATCTCTGGGCTGGATGTATTATTAAATTCTACAATTAGCTTGTTTGGCTTTGATTTCTGCTTATCTCCATAATTTTCATTTGCCCAAATTAAAAATTCGTTTGGAACTAAAATAGAGTTAACTTTTTCAGTAAACCCAACAATCTGACATGTAAATTTTTCTTTTCCAAATCTTGATTTTAAAACTACCTCTCCTTTCATCCATTTTACAGAATTATATGAAAGTAATGGAATGCCACTTGATTTTTTTGATTCTGCATAGCTAAGATTAAGTATTTTAATATAATCTTTAGGAATAATTATTGGAATAAACTTTTCTTTTTCATCCCATTTCCAAAGATTTTTGTTCTGTTCATTAACAATTTCTAAATATTTATCTGGTATGCTCTCAAAAAATATATCTGTACGTAGCCCAAGATCACTGATATATAAATAGATATTAAATCCAGATGCTGTATTAAAAAAACTTATATCATTAACAAATGATTGTTTTTTAAAATTATTAATTTCTTCAGTGTTAAAATAAATGCTACTTCGATCTACAATATTTCCTTTTATTGAATTAAATCCACCAATAACTGTAGAAACATCGCTTATTTCTTTGCTTATAACAACTCCATTATTTCCAAAAACATCTGTTTCCTCCTTTAATATTGGCTGTAGATCACTATATATGTTGTATGTTGTAAGAATAATAATAACTCCAATACATAGAGTAATAGCATAGCCTAACAGCTGCAATGGTAAAAATGTTTTAAATTGTAGTTTCCAGATCATCTTATAGTTTAAATATTTTATTATAGTTAAAAAAATATTTATTATTAAGAGTAGTTACTATTAAACCAGCATCTTGATTCTCTAATTCGTTATTTAATATTTTGGTTATTATTTTAATATTATCTTCATCAAGATTACTAAATGGTTCATCAAGTAAAAGAAATTTGAATGGTTGACAAAGAGATCTTACTATTGCTGTTCTTTGTCTTTGACCAATAGATAGTTTGTTGACCAAACTATCTTTTTTTTTAGCTAAACCAATTTTATTTAATAAGTCGTGTATTTCTTCATCTGTTTTGTGGATTGTTAAATTATTTTTAATCTTTATATTTTCCCAAACACTTAAATTACCAAAAAGTTTAAAATCTTGAAAAACATAAGAGATGAATTTTTTTCTTATGTCAATTTTGTTTTTATATCTAATATTTTTGTATTGAATTGATCCTTCAAAGTTTTCATTACTTTGGTAAATGAAGTTAAGTATCGAAGATTTACCACTACCTGAATTAGCTTTGAAAAGATAGTTTTTTCCGCTTTCTAAATTTATATTTTTTTTTAAGTAAATGTCAGAGCCTGATACTTCAGACTCTGACATATATGAAGGTTTAATGTTATCTAAGTTAATAATCATTAATGTTGATAACTATAGTTGTGCTATATCGCTTTTGGTGCTATTATAACCTATTTCATCTAAGATATCATAAAAAAAATCTCCCATCATTTCATCACCCACTTTAATTGCAACATTATAAACGCCCATAATTATTGCATTTAAACTATTGTTACCACTGTCATCAAATGTTATGACTGTTTCAACTGAAAGTTCTTTTGGATCTATACCAGAAATCTCTTCTACTAAACCTCTTACGTTCTTATTTAGGTAAATAGCTGTTTTATA
Organism: uncultured Bacteroidota bacterium; assembly: GCA_902627575.1. Classification (GTDB taxonomy): domain Bacteria; phylum Bacteroidota; class Bacteroidia; order Flavobacteriales; family BACL11. The sequence continues at coordinate 31,055 of CACOJQ010000006.1, read as the reverse complement.
ACTAATGTTTCCATCGCCAAAGTTATAAAATAACTCAACACTGTTGTCAAAAATATCCTCAACTGAAAGTTCAGTCTCAATATCACTTTCTTCAAGGATTTCATTAACCTGCTTTAGACCCATAGATAGTACTTTTTTAGGAACAATATCCTCAGCAAAATCAGTTGATAACCATAAACAGATATCTGTTTTGTTTGAGTAAAAATCTTTAAAATTTGAGTTTTTTGTAATTTTTTCGTCTGAATCTAAAGTCATTAATCTTTCAATTTCACTAATTACTGGTTTAGCGGCATCTCTTTCGTATTTTTCAACTTGTTTTTCATAATTTTTTATGGCATTTTCGTATTCTTTTTCAAGTTCTTTTTGTAATGATTTCAAACGTCTTTTTTCTGCATAAAATTCACTTTCTGAATATTCTATAGAATATTCATAGTCATTTATATCGTAGTTCCAGCCCTCATAATCTTTTTCGTAATAATAATAATCATCATAATTGTCATAATCATTTATTGCTGAATACGGTATTTCATAGTCATAATAGTCTGGATAGTCCGGATAATCATAATAGTTAGAGGATTCATCATTAACTTTATTTACTAACAAAAGAACTTCTTTATCCCATGCAACAGCTGTTTCATTGTCAAGAATGGTGTATTTATATTTCTCATCTTTATTTTCTTCTATTTTAAAATTACCTATTTCTTTTGCATATTCATCTAAAATATCTTCAAACTTTTTTACATCATCCATACCAATAGATATACATCCAAATTGCTTTTGCATGTCTACTGAAGAAAAAATATACATTTCAGATTTGACATCAATTCCACACTCATTTGGATCGTTTATGATATCAATAATTTTATCATCATCAATATCTTTTTCAAGCATTTTAATTGCATCTTGAACAAGATCTAACTCTCTTATTTCGTCTATATCTGCTTTGTTGTAGATAGCTCCAAAATCAATGATAGCAACACCTATTGTGTTTTTAGGAATTACTTTCATTCCATCTGAACTTGAACTTGAAAAATTAAAGACTACGGCGAATGCAATTATTGAAAATACTGAACCAAAAAGAATTATTTTTTTCTTTTTTGTCATATTTTTAAAATTAAAGAATTGTTTTATTTTATCCATTTTTTTATAGTTTAGTTAGTATTAATATTTTATTGTTTTGAATGTATCTAAGTAAATTAGTGTCTCTGCTAACGCAAGTGATAAGTTATTTAGACTGTTTTTTCCATTAACTGGAGTATTTAATCTGATTTCAAATGTATTAATATCTGAAAATTCATATTCTATATTTTCACCTATTTTATTAGCAAATTTATTTATTTCTTCGTCTATGTATACAAAATTATTTTTAGCTTTTTTAAGTCTGTTTAAGTTTTTTTTAAGCTTTTTAACATCACTTAATTTAGATGAAGTGTTTAGTTCACTTTTTATTTTATTTATATTTTCATCAATACTAAATTGCAAGTATTTTCCTGCTGTTTTAAAAGTATTAAGAATATCTAACTTACCATAAAGATAGTTTTTTTTAATTTTAATAGCATTATTAGTATTACTAATGATACTATCTGAATTAATTTGTTCATTTGAAGCAAATTGAACAATTCGCTCAGTATCGTTAGTAATAAAAATTATATTGTTATTATTGAGATGAAAATAAAATGGAACCCCATCAACATATTGCGTGTAATATACATTGGAAAATTCTTTATTTACATTTGATGTATCTAAATAAGTTAGAAATTTTTCTTTGTCTTTTATATCAAAAGCACAACTAAATTTTGGTATTTTTATATTTTCAAATGTGTAAGCTTCTTCAATATAGTAATCAAAGCCATCATCAGTAAAATAATACTTATCATTTTTATAATCTCTTCTCTTTACATTTAATGTGTCAAGCCCATGAACAGTAAAAATCATACTTTCATTAAATGTATTAAGCAAATCATTATTAGGATTAAATGGTAACAAACCTTTAATATTGGGATTCATTTCCTCTAAATAATTAAAAAATTTATCAATAATTTGTAAATATTTTTTTTGATTCAATGATATTGTAGTTAAAAATATATTTTCATTGGGGAAGTAGTCTAATAGCTTTTCATTAAAATTATTGTTCATTATGTTATAGTCATCGACTAATTTTTGCATGCTATTATTCAAACTAGATGATATTTTAAAAGAAACATAATTTTCTTCAAAAGATAAAAACATAGAAACGTAATTATTTTTTAATACGTTATCCATGAAGGTATTTAAATCATCATTTTGTTTTTTACTTTTAATATTATTTGAAATTTCATTTTTAAATTCACTGTATATGCTATTTAATTGTTGCTTTAGTCCATCTAAATTCTCAGTAGATAACCAGATGCTCAACTCTTTTTTGTTGTCATAAAAATTATTAAATTCTTGTGAGTTTATTATTTGATCTTCTTGCTTTAATTCCATTAACTCAATAGCTTTATTTTTCAAAAAATTATTTTCTAATATTGGTTGAACTATTACAGCTTTTTCATTGTCCCAAGCGAGTGCAATTTTATTATTGTCAGCAACTGCATATTTAAAACTCTTTTTAGTTTTGATTTTAAACTTTAATTGATCATTTTCAGTTTGAAATACATCTTGTATCTGAGATATTAAAAAGCCAAAACTTTTTTCAAATTTATCAGCACACTTGATAGAAAGTGACAAGCATCTGTATACTTCGGCATTATTATCGATAATAAGATATCCAAAAATATCTGAAGTGATATTTATTCCTGTATAATTTAAGTCTTGTTTTAATTTCTTTGCTATTTCATTATCTTCTGATTTTTCTTTTATATTCTTTATACCATTTATTTCTAAAATTTGCTGAAAATTACCCTTTTGTAAAATTGATACTGGATCAATAACTATAACTGCTTGAGCCTCTTTAGGAATTACTTTTAAGTTCTTAGGATTTGAAATTAAGTAAAAATATAGAGTAGTAAAAAGGCATATCGTAATGAAAGATGATAAAATTAGAACCTTTTTTTTGTTAGAAAAGAAAAGTTTTATTTTATTAAACATATTTGTTTTTTAAAAAAAATGTATTAATGCAATTATACAAAAAATGAATGATTTTTAATTATTAGCATTTACTATACTACTTTTGTTTCATTAGTATGTTAATAAGTAGTGATACATATAATATTGTTAGTCGAATAAAAATGTATATTTGAAAAAAAAAATATGAAAAATTTAAAAATCCTTGTTTATTTATTAGTAATTAATCTATTTTTTCTAACATCATGTGGTTCAAGTGACCCAGATAAAAATGGAGTCAAAGCAGGTAAACTTTTATGTGAAATCTATGAAATTGAAGAGGAGATAAATGATCTTGAAGATGAAATTGATGATTTTTACGATGATTATAATGATTTTGATTGGGATGTCAAAAGTGATAGAAAAGAGATGGCTGATATACAAAAAGAAGTTTTTAAATTAAGAGAGCAAATATTAGATCATCAAATTGAAATCGAGAAAATTAGAATGGATATTCGTAAAATTGAATTAAAATCCTTTGATGCTATTGATTCTGATGATGACAGAGAACAATGGATAGATGATTACGATGATGCACAAGATGATTATATTGATGATAATTGCGATAATTAAATAATAAAAAATTAACATGGAGTCTTGAAACCATTTATAAAAACGGGGCGAATTCTGAAAAGCCATAAGAGTAAGAAAAAACTTAAATAAATTAAAATGAAAAAATTAACAACACTTTTTGGATTATTATTTTGTGCTTCAGTTGTTTTAACATCATGTGGTGGTGCTGAAGCAGATGGTATAAAATATGGAGAATGTTTATGTGATGCATACAACTCTGATGATGCAGAAAAAGCAGAAGAAGAATGTGAAGAAATGTATAAAAAACATGTGGATAAATATGAAGGTAATGAAGAGGATGAGAAAGCATATGAAAAAGGATTTGAAAAAGCCGAAGAAGATTGCGAAGAATAATAATTTTATTAAAAGCGAGCTTAAGCTCGCTTTTTTTATATAAAATGGAGTCTAGTAACCATTTAAATAAACGGGGCGTATTCTGAAAAGCCATATGAGTAAGAAAAATTAAAAAATTAAGAAAAAATGAAAAGATTAATGACAATTTTTGGTACTATTTTTTGTGTTTCAATACTTTTAGTATCCTGCAGTAATGAAGATAAATCCAAAGAAAAAAATAAAGTTGTAGTTACTCCTGAATCTGATGCTAAAAAACTTATTGATTGTTTGTGTGATGCTTATCAAAATAAAGATGAAGAAGCTGTAAAAAAATGTGAAGAAATTTCAATAAAGCATGAAAAGAAGTATAAAAATACTGATGACGAGGAAGCTTATATGAAGGCAGCAGAAAAAGCAGCTGAAGATTGTGATGTACTTTAAAATTTATCCTTTCAGTATATATTATTTCTTATATATAAAACATATAATATAAAGAACCGAGTATAATATCTCGGTTTTTTTATTGTCTTAGCATTCCATTATTTCTCAGGTCCTGAAAAAGCCCATTGTTTTTAATAACTCCATGTTCTATACATTCTGAAGCTCCCTTTCCACCCCATAAATGTATTATAAGACTTATTTCATGAGTAGTTCCAGTATTACCTATGTATAGCCATTCTTTATTGTTTATAGCTCTTTCATACTCGTAATATATGTAAGATAGTTGATAACCATGATTTCTTCCAAAAAGATTTAGTCTAATAAAGGGAATATATGTTTGAAAATGAAGATCGTTTCTTTCATTGTGTAAATTGGATGTGAATCTAAAAAGTTGACCTATTTCTAAGGGACTATATTGTCCAATATCTAATGATTGTCCAATTTCATATTTTCTTGACGTCCATCCATCTGTATTGTAGTGTTCAGATTTTCCAAATATCTTCCAATGAGGAATAAGTTTTTGCTTCCAAGCCGGTATACTTCCTTTATGTTCAAAATGAAAAGTGTGTTTTTTAGATATTGAAGTTGATAATTGGAAATTTTCATTTAGTGTTTGAAATGAGTAACCGACTATAGTTTTATTTAATTTTGTAGAAGAATTATTTCCTAACATGCTAAAAACAATTCCAGTACTGAATCTGGGAAATATCTTTTTTTCACTGCTGTTATAGGGTAAATTAGTTACCAAAGGATATGTTCCTCCATAAGCATCTATCATATTTGAAAAAATAAGATTTTCTGTATCTAAACCAAATGTGGTTCCACCAAAAGACATCCCAAATTGCATATATTTCTTTTGTAACCATCTATATTTTCTCAGTGATCTAATATTATCAAGTTTAACTAAAAAGGATACGTATCCAGAGTAATCAGCCCTTTTAATGAACACGCCACCTTCTAAATCTTCATCTATTATGTTATCTTCAGCTATATATGAAATACCAAAATTAAATGCTTTTATACCTCCGTTTCTATTGTTGTCTCCGTATAGTCCAGCACTTGCCTCTACTAATGAGTTTGTAAATGGAGAGTTTCCTCCAATAGCAATTTGATTTCCGCTTCCATTTATTCCTTTCCATTGTTCTCTTCTTGTAATAAGAAACTTAGGATATCCGCTTGAACCGCAAAGAGCAGGGTTCATGTACATTGAGTTCAGGTCAATTTGAGAAAATGATGGGTCTTGTCCGTATACTAAACTACTAATAAAGGTAATTATAATTAAAATCCTCATTTTCATTATCTTATTAAATAAACTGTTCCTGTTTTTTTATTATTTCCATCTACACCATTCCAAGGTCCATTTATAAATTTCGCATATATTTTCCATACATACGTTCCCTTTGGAAGTAGATTCCCATTAGAAGTTCCATCCCAACCAACTTTAGGTGAGCCATCAAGTTCATTTATTTCATCATTTTCCCATAGTAGGTTTCCGAATTTATCAAAAATTTGAAGGTTATATTCTGTTAAAGATTTACCCTTTGGTAAAAATACACTTGATCCAATGTCACCTGATTCAGGATATAATGCATTTGGAACAAATAGTTCCCCCCAAGCTTCAACTTTTACATTTTTACAATAAGTATCTTTACATCCATATAATCTATCTTGAACTTCTAAACAAATTTCTGTTGAATCATTTTGTCCATATAAGAAATAACTGAATTGATAGTAAAGTGAATCAGCATCAGGAAAATATTTTATACCATTATCTCCTTGAGTATTTAATATATTCACAATATTTTCTGGTCCATCAGTAATTTGCCAATTGTAGCTATAGTACAATGGATTTGCATAATTTCCAATTGAGTTTGTTGAATTACTTCCGTTTAAAATATATGTTCCATAATTTGGAAGATCCTGTCTTGGATGATAAAAATCAGCTATTGGAGTAGGTAATACTCTTAATGTTGTTGATGTATCCTGGCTACATCCATAGTTTGTTACTACATCAAGTTCAACTGAATATATTGTCGCGCTATCGTTTAAGGCAGCAAATTCATGAGAAATATTTTGAGTAGTTTTAATTATTGGATTACTATTAGGGTCAGGGCTATTAATTTCCCATATCCAGCTAGTAATTTCGGTTGTATAAGGAGTATACTGTTCAAATATACCCTCATTTATTATATATGATGAATCAAAGAAGTTAATTAGTGTATCTTCTTGATAGCAAAAACTATAATCAAATGGAGTAAAGTTAGCTTTTGGCAACGGATAAGCTGTAATTATTGTATCTTTTGATAATGAGCATTTTTGTTGAGTATTTATAGTGTTTTCGAGATATATATTTAAATTAAATACACCTGGGTTTGGAGTAATATGATTGAAATTAGGGTTATCAAATAATACATTATTAGCTGTATTTATAGGATCTGTAAATAATACAGCTAAAGTATCAAAATATGCAGGCGTACTTTCAAATCTAAATGGTAATTTATCACCACATTTTCCATCAGGATAAAGAATAGACGTTATATTTATTTCAGGTCTTTTCCAATATTCTACAACTTTAGTATGTTCATTAGTACATCCCCAATCAGTTTCTACTATTAACTTTATAAAATGCGAACTATCTGTTGATAAATTAGCAGGTGGACAGTATTGCAAAGAGTCAAATGTAGAAATAGTATCTGTATTAAATACCCATATTAAACTTGATATTTCATCGTCTATACAATTATCTATATTAAATTGATTAAACTCCTGTAAAGTGAAGCAATCGCCCTCACATATACCATCTTCAACATAGAAGTTTTCTATGTAAGGAATTGGATGTATAGTAACTAAATTAGTGGTACTGTTAGAGCAACCTAAAGAGTCCGTTACAGTTAAATCAACTAAGACACATTCTCCCTGGAATTCATTTATACTATCAAATAAGTGACATGGAGTTAAGCTACTAGATGGTAATCCATCTCCAAAATCCCATAACCATGTCATCAAAGGATTTCCATTTATTGACTGAGTAGATTGATTATAAAAGCATATAGAGTCATTAACGCAGGCTTGTCCTGGTAAGCTATCCCAAGAAAAGTTTACATTTGGTAAATTATCAATTTCTATCATGTATGAGGTATCATCTGCACATCCATAATCATCGGTAACTGTCAGAGTAATAGGCCAATCACCATAAGAGGGGAAAGTGATAATAGGATTTGGATCATTACTTATATTAGGAGTTGCTAGACCCCCAAATGTCCAATTTGTAGTTTGAATTATTCCTGTCGTAAAGCTATTTTCAAAAAAATGTATTTCTTGCCCTTTACAATAATTTGTCTCAGTAGTATAAAAATTTGCATTAGGAATATCTCTAACATATGCGTAGTTCACAATAGAATCCTTACATCCAAAAGGATCACTAATTAATAGCATTGTTGAGTCTTGGTTTCCTATATTATCAAAAATATATGTTGCATAATTTAATGTGCTATCTAAAGTAGGACTATATGTTCCCGAACTTGCATTATACCAGCTATAGTCTACAATGTTAAATGTCCCTGCATTAGATATACTTTCAAAGTAGGTAAAATCACCAATACAAGCATCACCAATTGTAAATGCTGCATCTGGAGGACATGAAATAGTAATACTCTGTGTTACTTCATTATAACAATTATTGTCGTCAGAAACACCCATTACAATGTTTAATATATTTAATCCACATGTGTCAAATAAATTTTGAGGATTAAGAGATGTAGCATCAACTAAGTTGTCTGTGTCAAAATACCAACTTCTCAAAGGCGATAAACTTGATCCCGGCTCACCAATAATGGAGCCATCAGTAAATTGTGTGGAGTCTCCAAAGCATGCAGTATCTGCTGTAAATAAAGGTATTGGCAATTGATTTACATGAACCGTATCAATAATTGTATCAATACATGCACCTAACGCATAAGTACTATCCCAAACAATTAAAGTGACAGGATAATCTCCTGGAGCACTATATGTATACTCTGGATTTTGTAAATTAGAAGTTCCAACACCATCTCCAAAATCCCAACTCCAATTATTTGCATTAGAAGAGCTAAATGGATATGAACTAGTAAATTGTGTGGAGTCTCCAAAGCATGCTGTAGTTGCCTCAAAATATGCAGTCATAGAATCACTAATAATAACAGTATCTCTAATTGTATCACGACAACCAACTTGATCAATTACAATCAAATCAACAAACCAATTACCATTATTTGAAAACTGTACACATACTGGGTTAGATGAAGAATTTGAAATGTTTGCAGGAGGTGATGGAAAATCCCAAAAATAGTCGATAATAGAGCCTCCACTACCATTAATTGAGGAATCGGCATCAAAACAGGTTAATCCATTTCCAACACATGAAGAATCTGGTGTTATTGTATAGTCTGCAATTGGTAAACTATGTACAATAATGTTATCAGAGTACATTTTAGAACATCCTTTATTTGTTGAGATTTCAATTTGAATAATCCAAGTACCGACCTCATTTGCTAAAATTTGTAAATCATCTCCAGGTGACAAATTGTATATAGTAGTTCCTCCTGAAGGACTTGTTACAGACCATATAACACTATCTATAAGCTGATCTCCAATAGGAATTCCACTGACAATTGGTATCTCAGAGTTGTATCCAAAGGTTACACTGTCTCCAAAACAAGCAAGATCATTAATTGGATTGGTAAAGTAAGCAATAGGTTGAGGAATGAAAAAGGGGTCCAACCATGTGCGTAAAAAATATCAGAGAAAAAACTTAGTAAAGCTTTTACAACTTTAGTAGACGCGTAAGGCCCATAATATTCCCCCATATTTTTTTTAATAATTCGCGTTTGATATATTCTTGGTACACTTTCGTTAGAAATACATATCCACGGATAGGTTTTTCCATCTTTAAGCAAGATGTTATATCTTGGTTGGTGTTTTTTTATAAGATTATTTTCTAATAGCAAAGCATCCATTTCTGTGTTTACCACCACATAATTTATTTTTTCTATTTTTTTTACAAGAACACGAGTTTTAAGGTCTAATTTAGCCCGCTTATTTTTAAAATATGACCCAACTCTACTATTTAGATTTTTTGCTTTACCAACATAAATCACCTCTTCCTTTTTATTATAAAATAAGTATACTCCGTTTGTTTTCGGCAAATTATTTATTGTATATAACAAACGTTTATTTTTATCTCGCATTTTTATCCTTTATTAGTCTTTTTCAGCATTTTACTTTATAGAAAATTCTAAAAGTTTTTTATAGTGGCCTGTAAATATAGTATTTTTGATTTTTTAATTTACAATATGAAAATAGCAATTATAGGAGCAACAGGAATGGTAGGAAAAGAAATGATAGAGGTTTTATCTAATTTTAAACTGCCGATATCTAACTTAATTCTAGTTGCCTCTGAAAAGTCACTAAATCAAAAACTTTTATTTAATGGAAAGCAACTAACAGTTCAACCATTAAATCAAAAACTTTTAGATCAGAAAATTGACATTGCACTATTTTCAGCAGGCTCAGATGTTTCAAAAGCTTGGGCTCCAAAATTTTCAAAGGCAGGCTGTAAGGTAATAGATAATTCATCATATTGGAGAATGTCTGAGGGGCATAAATTGATTATTCCAGAAATTAATGGCAAACAATTATCAAAAAAAGATATGATAATCGCCAATCCAAACTGCTCAACGATACAGCTTTTGATGGTCCTTGCTCCATTACACAAAAAATATACAATAAAACGTGTAGTTCTTTCTACCTATCAAGCGGTAAGTGGCACAGGAAAAAAAGCAATCGATCAACTACAACAAGAACAAGATGGGGCGTTGGTAGATAAAGCGTATCCTCATCAAATATATCAAAATATTCTACCTCAATGTGACGAATTTACAGACAATGGATATACAAAAGAAGAGATGAAGCTCACTAATGAAACAAGAAAAATATTAGACAAGAATATAGATGTTGTTGCCACTGCTGTTCGTGTACCTGTTATTAGAGGGCACTCAGAAAGTGTGAATATTGAGTTTGAACATGATTTTAAGTTGAAAGAGGTTCGACAATGTTTACATGAGGGCCCTGGCTTAGTTATTTTGGACAATCCCCATAAAAATGTTTATCCTATGCCGCTAATAAGTGAAAAAAAAGATGATGTTTTTGTTGGCAGAATCAGAAGAGATTTTACAAAAAAAAATTGTATCCAATTGTGGATTGTTTCAGACAATTTAAGAAAGGGTGCCGCAACTAATACCGTACAAATTGCAGAATATCTAATTAGAAATAAATTACTGTAAATGATCATTAGCCATAAGTATAAATTTGTTTTTGTTGGCCTTCCTTTTTCCGCTTCTTCAGCTATTTCAAAGGAGTTAAACCTAATGTATGAGGGCAAGGCGCGATTATCTAAACATTCATTATATTATGAATTTTTAAAAAACGCAACAGTAGAAGAATTAAAATATTTTGTTTTTGCGGTTTTAAGAAATCCTATGGAGATAGTTGTAACTGGTTATGAAAAAATGAAAGCCAACGCTAAGGGAAACTTTACAAATCCACAACTTTTTACTGAAAATGGTGGTCATATAACAAAAAAACACAGGCAAAGGTTTCAATATATACATAAACAAGGCGCAAGTTTTCAGCAGTATTTTGTGCGCTATTTTAGGCAGCCGTATGATAATTTAGCAAGCTTAACTATTGATAATTGTGATTACGTTATAAGATATGAAAACATTGAAAACGATTACATTGAAGCTTTAAAAAAAGCAGGAATCAAAAATCCAAGACCCTTGCCCGTCGCAAATAAAACAGTTGGTAAAAAGACCGATATACTTTCTTATTATTCAGATGAAATAAAAGACCAGGCTATTTATGTTTTTGCTCCTTTTTTTAAAAAATACAAATATCAATTTCCTGAAACTTGGGGAAAAAACATACAACCATCAGTAAAAAGCCTGCTTCATTTTAAAGCACTTTCTTTTTTAAGAAAACTTAATTATAAGTATTTAAAAAATAAATCTGAAAAGGTAGGGTTAAAGGGCACAATTTATGGTGATATACAAAGTCAAGCAAAAAGCAATACTAAAACTCATGTCGATAAAAGCAGATAAGCATAAAAATACCAATTGAAATTCCTGCATCAGCGAGATTAAAGACGGGCTCAAAGAAAGTAAAAACATTGTCATACCCCTCTAAAATAGAAAGCAAAGTCTTATCTGAGAAAGGAATCGGTACGGCTAACCATTGTGGCAGGTCAATTTGAAAAATTTTAAAAGAAAACATGTCAACTACTTTTCCCTGAAAAATTGAAGAGTATCCTTTTTGTTCATTAAAAATTTTGGCGGGCTCTTGTTGATTTACTAGCCACGGATTATACACTTCACTTTCAGTAAAAACTATTCCATAAAATGTAGAATCCACTATATTCCCGACAGCACCTCCAATAATTAGACCGAGAGCAATAATTGCTCCACCAGAAAGACGCTTTATAGTTTTTTTTATGTAGTAGATACCACCAATTACCACAATTATTCTAAACAATGTCAACCCTATTTTAGTGGCCACACCTGAATCTCCTAAAAAACCGAAAGCAGCACCATTATTTTCAAGAAATCTTATAACGAACCAGTCCTGATTAAACATCTTAAAAGATTCATTAATAAGCATGTTGGTTTTAATCCAAACTTTTAAAATTTGATCTAAAAAAACAAGCGATATTGAAACAAAAAATAATTTTTTCAAAATATTTATTGTGCATTTTTTGCCTCAATACTAAGTGTTGCATGAGGAACAAGTCGTAATCGTTCTTTTGAAATTAACTTTCCAGTAACACGACAAATACCATAGCTGTTATTTTCAATTCGTATTAATGCATTATGAAGACTTCTTATAAACTTTGCTTGTCTTTCAGCAAGCTTGACATTCTCTTCTTTAGAAAGAGTTGTAGAGCCTTCTTCAAAAGCCTTAAAAGATGGAGATGTATCTTCAGTGCCATTATCGGAGTCATTTGCTGTTGCGGCTCTTAAAATAGCTAAATCCTCTTTAGCGCTTTCTAGCTTTGCTAAAATGATTTTTTTAAATTCCTCTAACTCTTTAGCTGAATATGTAGTTTTTTCTTTCATAATTAGTTTTTTTCTATGAGAACAATTGCTTTTAAGTTTTCAATTAGCTGTATTTCAGAGCCTTTAGCAATTTTTTTCTCTTTATAATTTAATGTTAAAGCCAAAGTTTCCTCACAAATATAAGAGAAATTATTTTTAATCGCTTTTGACAATATATGGTTTTCTTCCACACTGATATTTATTTTATCAGTAACTTCTAAACCAATTTCTTTACGCAAATTTTGTATCCGATTTACAAACTCCCTGGCTAACCCTTCGTCTTTTAATTCTTCTGTTATTGCAATGTCTAGCGCTACGGTTATGTTTTCATGTGCACTTACACTATATCCTTCAACGTCACCGGCACTAATTTCAAAATCATTGATGTCTAAAATTATTTTGTCTGTAATCTTGTATGTTTTATCTCTTTCTAAAAGTTTAATGTCTTCAGAATTAAATTCAGATATTTTTTTGGAAATAAAGCTCATATCCTTGCCATACTTTGGGCCTAGTGTTTTAAAGTTGGGCTTTATTTTTTTACTTATAAACATTGATGTTTCATCAATTATTTCAACTTTTTTAATATTAAGTTCATGCTTTAGGATTTCAGAAACACCTTCAATATCTTCTTTTGTGTTTTTGTCTAGTATGGGTATTACTATTTTTTGTAATGGTTGTCTGACTCTGATTTTTTCTTTTTTTCTTAAAGAAAGAGCAACAGATGTTATTTTTTGCGCTAAGCCAACTCTTCTTTGAAGATTATCGTCAATATAGCCCTCATTTACAGCAGGAAAGTCAGAAAGATGAACAGAACTAAATTTATTGTGAGAATATTTTTTGAGATCCTGAAATAATTGGTCAGTATAAAATGGAGCAATAGGAGAAGAAATGATTGCAATATTTAATAGACATTCATGTAAGGTTTGGTACGCAGCAATTTTTTCCATACTGTATTTATCTTTCCAAAACCTTCTTCTGCTTAATCGAACATACCAATTACTTAATTTATCAATTACAAAAGCTTGTATCAAACGTGTTACTGATGTTGGTTCATAATCATTATAGCTATTCTCAACTTGCTTTATTAATGTGTTAAGCTCAGAAAGAATCCAACGATCAAGTTCATTACGAGTTTGAATTGGAATCTTTTTTTCCAGGCCGGTAAAGCCGTCAATGTTAGCGTAAAGGGCAAAAAATGAATAAGTATTATATAGGGTTCCAAAAAATTTTCTCTGGACCTCAATAATGCCTTCTTCATCAAACTTTAGATTATCCCAAGGTTGAGCGTTGGAAATCATATACCACCTTGTCGCGTCTGCACCATAATTGTTTATTACATTAAAGGGATCAATAGCGTTACCAAGTCTTTTGGACATTTTGTTTCCATTTTTGTCTAGAACTAATCCATTAGAAATAACATTTTTATAAGCAACAGAATTAAAAAGCATACTAGAAATTGCATGAAGTGTAAAAAACCAACCCCTTGTTTGATCAACACCTTCAGCAATAAAATCTGCCGGAAAATTTTGTTCAAAAACATCTTTATTTTCAAAAGGATAATGTAATTGAGCGTATGGCATAGCACCAGAGTCAAACCAAACGTCAATTAGGTCAATCTCTCGATACATGGGACTACCATTTTTTGATACTAAAACAATTTCGTCAACATAGGGTCTATGTAGATCAAACGTTGTATAGTTTTCATCATTCATATCACCAACGGAAAACTTTTCTAGAACATTTTTGTTCATAAAGCCTACTGAAATAGACTTTTCAATTTCTTTTTTTAGTTGTTCTAATGAGCTTATGCAAATTTCATCATCGCCATTTTTGGATTTCCAAATAGGAATAGGGATGCCCCAAAATCGCGAGCGAGATAAATTCCAATCCACTAAATTTTCTAACCACTTTCCAAAACGACCCTCTCCGGTAGAATGAGGTTTCCAGTTAATAGTTTTATTTAGCTCAATCATTCTTTCTTTAAATGCTGTAGTTTTAATAAACCAGCTATCGAGCGGATAGTACAATATAGGCATATCGGTTCTCCAACAATGTGGGTATGAATGTTCATATTTTTCCGAATGAAAACAGTATCCTTTTTCTTTTAAGTAAATTACAATTTGAATATCAACTGACAACTTTGGCCTCTCTTCTTCTTTTTCATAATACTCATTTTTAACATACATGTTGGCAAAGTCAGTTACAGTGTTTAAAAATTTACCCTGTTTATCTACTAATGTTAAGGTACCTATACCATTTTGTTTTGCAACTCTGTTATCATCAGCACCAAAACTAGGTGCCATATGAACAATACCTGTTCCGTCCTGTGTGGTCACAAAATCACCTAGAACCACTTTGAATGCATCACCGTCTTTAGGTTGTTCATATTTAAATAATTGCTCGTAAGACAACCCGTTAAATTTTTTACCATTAAACATATCTAATACTTTAAAAGGAATATTTTTATTTCCTTTTTTAAAATCACTAAAGCTTAGGTCTGAATTTTTCTCAGGAAAATATTTTTGGGCTAGATCTTTAGCAATGATTACAGATATTTGTTCCCCTGTGTATTGATTAAGTGTTTCTATTAAAAGATAATTAATTTTTGCACCAACAGCAAGTGCGGTATTAGAAGGTAATGTCCACGGGGTTGTTGTCCAGGCTAAAAAGAAAATATCGTTTTTAGTATTTGAATATAAAAAACTTGAAAGTTTATTATTTTTTATTTTGAACTGCGCAACTGTAGAAGTGTCTTTTACATTTTTATAACAACCAGGCTGATTTAGCTCATGAGTACTTAAACCCGTTCCTGCTTTTGGTGAAAAGGGCTGTATGGTATGCCCCTTATACAGCAGATCTTTTTCGTGTAGTTTAGATAAGAGCCACCAAACACTCTCAATATATTTGTTTTCATATGTTACGTACGGATTATCTAAATCAACCCAATAACCCATTTTTTTTGTTATGTCTTCCCATGAGTTTTTGTACCGCATGACGTTAGATCGACACGCATTATTATATTCATTTATAGATATTTTAGAGCCGACATCATCCTTATTAATACCAAGTTCTTTTTCTACCCCAAGCTCTATTGGCAACCCATGGGTATCCCATCCGGCCTTTCTGTTGACTTTGTATCCTTTGAGAGACTTATATCTACATATAAGGTCTTTTAGCGTTCTAGCTATTACATGGTGAATACCAGGCATTCCATTTGCAGAAGGAGGGCCTTCATAAAAATTAAAGTTTTTTTTGTTTTTATGCTTATCAAGACTTTTTTTAAATGTATTATTTTTCTGCCATTGCTCTAAAATATTTTTATGAGCTTTGGCTAGATCTAGTTTTTTGTATTCTTGGAACGAAGACATTTTTTTGAATTTGCCGCAAATATAGTTTTTGCAATTTAGATAAACAATTACAATAGCATAATTAAATTTGACTTATCTAATAATTGTTAATTCAGAAATTTCTTGATGTTTCCATCCGTCAAAGTCTTGATAATAAATTTGACAAATATATAGCCCCATCGGAACATCGTTTCCTGATTGATAATGTGTGCCATTCCATCCTTTTTCGCAAGAAAGATCGTCGATATTTGATGTGGAAAAAACAAGGTTGCTGAAGCGATCAAAGATGTTTATATAAAATGTGTTTTTTCTTATTCCATTAAATTTTATACAGAACTTGTCATTAATCCCATCTAAATCTGGTGTAAATGAGTTAGGTATATAAAGCCAATGCTCATCTGTTATAGTCACAAGTTTTTGTGTTGTATCAGAACACCCTTGATTATCTTCAACTATTAATGTAATTTGATAAATAGCGATTGAATCTTTATATGTATGATAAGGGTTTTGTATTGAATACGCTGAGTTGTCTCCAAAGTCCCACATCCAGCTAATAATATTTCCTGTTGACTTATCAACAGCTTGAGAAGAAGTATATATTATTGACATTGTGTCAGGATTTGCTATAAAATCAGCTGTTGGAGGTGTAAGTGTGGTTACATAGGCTTCACCGCTTGTAACACCCATTTCATTTGCATCTACATAAGAGATTAAGGTGTAATTACCTGCTGTTTTTGTCTTTATTATATATGGGTTAATAGATGTTGTAATTGGAGTCTGAGCTTCACCATTAATGGAATATATAAATGTATATGGGCTTACTCCATTAAAAAACACGCTTACTTCAGCATCTTCCTTTGTGTTTTCACAAATAGTATCATTTCCAGAGATAAATGCTGAGCTATATGAAATGTTTAGTGTTATTGTGTCGCTATAAAGTCCATAAAAAGAATTGTTCATTGCGCCTCCATTTAGCAAACTATTGAAGTTTGTTGTCCACGAAGCAAAACTGTAGTCAGGGTCAATGTTGGGGTTAAGAGTGTTTAAATCGTCTATAAATACATTTGTGGAGTAAGGAAAAGTATTGATATTTACTCCATTTACATTAATAGAAGTATTAGTTCCAGCTGGGTTTACATTATAAACAATTGTTGGTTTTTGATATAAGTTTAATTTTATAGTGTCATGGCCAATAACATCAAATGAAACATTTTCATTTAATGTAGAGGGTAAAATTACGCTACTATCAGAATCCCAATATTCAAAACCGTAGTTAGGATCAATAACAGGTGCTAAAGTAATATTTTCATCAACAAGCGGAGAGTCCATGTGTGGGAAAACGTTAATAATATTACCATTAATATTTATTGATGTTGTTGTTCCAGAAGGAATTACCTCATAAACAATGTCCTTAGTCTCTCCAAAATATGCCCTTATAATTACATCATCTTGAAGGTCTATTACTAGTGTGTCAATATCAGGGTCATAAGTGTATGCAGTAGAAGAAACTACTTCCCAATGGCTAAAATTACCACTTTTAACTTCAAAAGGAAGGTCAATACCTCCAAAACGCTCGTCTGTAAAAGGCGTATTAAAATTATTTATCAAGTTGTTGTTACTCATTTCAACCTCTCCAATTCCAATAATTTCAACTGTTACATCAAAAACACCAGTTATTGCTGTGTCGCAATCAACAAAACCAGAATTCATACTGTCGCATCTAGCTAAAATAAAATTTCTTAAATCTGTTACGTTGTTTTGCCAACCAGCATATGACCCTCCCCATGTGGCAATTTGCCTTGGCATCTCAGGTTCAATTACAGCAATCATACTGTCAAGAATATGAATCATATATGTACAAGAAAGAGGCCCATTTGCTAAATCTTGCCATCTGTTTATGTAATCATCATGAAATTCTTGGTTAGTTAACATCTCATTCCATATTGGAACGTGTCCTTGTCCACCAGTGTTTCCTAAAGTGCTGGGGTCACAAGGTTCTGCATTTGGGTCTGAGCTAGGAATACCAGTATAATTAGTTCCATGATCAAAAGTGTTATCCATGTCCCAAAGAGTATATCGCCATTTCTTTTTTTCACCATTTGGGTCCATTCCTCTCCACCAAGCTGTATTCCAATTTAACCAATCTTGACAAACCACATAAGCATTTAATAAAAAATAATCAATAAGACTACCCATATTGTATTCGCTTTTTGCCTGTAGGTAGTTTGCCTGAATAGACATTGGATTATTATCCACAAAATCAACAAAGTTGTCCCAATCTGTTTGCGCATTAGGAGCACCATATTCTGTCCATGTTCCTCCCCATGTTTTTAAATATTGTAAGTTGTTTTTATCCTGATCATAGTAATAGTCTGTAAAATCATGGTCATCTACTTTCTCTCTTATTTCATAAACCCCCCAATAATTACCATTTAGATAAACAATACATGATTTGGTTGACCGCTCATCTAATCTTAGGTCACCAAGTTGAGATAAGTGGTGAATGTATGCGTCCCTAATATGTGCCCCTGAACCCCCGTAAGAAAAAGGATAGTTATCGTTCGCAGCTGCCTTAACAATAATTCTTTGAAACTTGTCCCTGTCTTTTGTATCAAAAACTTCATCTTGCAAAGCATGATTATAACCAAACTGATCTCTCATAATGTAATCAAAACCTCTTTGATCGTAAGCCCAGGAGTCATTTCCGTGTTTATTGAACTCACCAGTTCCTTTGTCAATTAAAACTCCATTTTGATCAAACCATTCGATGGTTCCTCGAGGTTCTAGTGATGTTCCACCCCACCAACCTCCTCCAGTAGATAGAACACCGTCTTCAATTAACATATCTACACTATCGCCAGAAATTGACAAAATAGGAATAGTATGGTTATCATTAATAAAAAAAGTATGATAATCAATGAAGCTAGAAGGGATACTAGCGTTTGAACTATAGGCGACAGCCTTCAAGACTGTTGTATTGTTTATACTAACAGGTGTATTATAAACTGTTGAATTATTATCTGGGGAATCACCGTTAGTAGTATAGTATATTGTTACGTTTGAATCAGGAGATGATAACGATACTGTTATACCTCCGTTGTAGTAACCACTAGTTTGAGAAAAAACAGGTGTTGAAGCATATTCTTCAAGAGCACTTACATTACTAGAATTTGGCGTGCCCCCATTTGCAAAAACCCCCCAACTGGCAGCTCCATCTGTTTGCCTACCTCTTGAGTGGGAGTCTTGATGAGGCACAACATTAACTGAGTCTTGAAATACTAAATTTAAATCACTTAGTAGCAATGTTTCATTTTGTTTTGTTTGTGTGATTTTAAAATTACTATGTATGTTTCCGCCAACAATTTCGTCCCTGCCCGAGCAATAAATCACGATAGTACCATTTGCCGGAATAATTACTGATGAGCTGAAGGTCCATTTTGTTGGGTTTGCTGTTTTATCAGTCAGGAACCAACCATTTAAGTCTATAGAATTACCAGTTGGATTATATAATTCTACCCAATCTTCATACTCACCATAATTATCAGCATATGCGGCATAATTAGCAGCAGAGTATTCATTTATTAGTATTTGACCACTGCTATTAAAAGCAAAAAACAAACAAAATAATAACGCCCAATTTTTTAACATTACGCAAAAATACAAAATACTTACATAATAGACAGCTGTTTAATTATTAACACATTATTAACTTATCCATTTTGATGATTTTAGAGCAAAC
The DNA here is from genome assembly GCA_902627575.1 of uncultured Bacteroidota bacterium. Classification (GTDB taxonomy): domain Bacteria; phylum Bacteroidota; class Bacteroidia; order Flavobacteriales; family BACL11. The sequence continues at coordinate 11,412 of CACOJQ010000006.1, read as the reverse complement.
AATTTTTCTAATTTTGTTTTTTTAAATACAAATGTCAAATAACATCAAAAAAGACCTGTTATTGTTTAACAAGCTTATCAATCATTTTCTTGATCGAGAGAAAATATTGCCGCCCAATCATTATATTGAACCGCAAAATTTACATAAGTTTTTTGATATTAGCTTAAATGAAAACCCAAATGATCCTGTTGAGTTCGAAAACACGTTAAAAGAATTGCTAGAAAAAAGCCCCAAATCATCCTCAAAGTTATTTTTCAATCAGCTTTATGGAGGAAGGCACAGTAAGGCTGTATTAGGTGATCTGCTCGCGGTTTTTTTAAACAATTCAATGGCTACATATAAAATTGCAGGACCACAAGTTGCTATTGAAAAAGAAGTTTTATCAAAAATTTATAATCTCATAGGCTATGGTGAGAATTCGGGTGGTACATTTCCAACAGGTGGAAGTATGTGTAATTTTATGTCTTTAGTTTTAGCAAGAGACAAAGCGCTTAAAAATTCAAGATATGATATATCTAAACTAATTGTATATACATCTGAAAATTCACATTACTCAATATCAAAAAATGTTTCTTTTTCTGGTATAAAAAAAGAAAATATTAGGTACTTAAAAACTAACAAATTTGGCAAAATAAAAGTAGTTGATTTTAAAAAACAGATTGCAAAAGACAAACAGCAAGGGTTAATTCCATTTTATTTAAATGCTACTGCAGGGACGACTGTTTTATGTGCTTTCGATGATATTGTAGGTTTAGCACCTATTTGTAATAACAATAATATTTGGCTGCATTTAGATGGAGCATTTGGTGGTACAGTAATTTTTTCGGACAAATATAAATTTTTAGTAAAGGGTATAGAGCAGACAGACTCATTTTGTTTTAATGCACACAAAACATTGGGGGCACCAATAAGTACTTCTGTTTTAACAGTAAAAAATAAGCAGTATTTGTATGAATCTTTCGATTGTAATGCCGATTATTTATATCAAACACACGGTAAAGAATATAATTTGGGGCACTTGTCTTTAGAGTGCGGAAGAAGAAATAATGCACTTAAGTTCTGGACTTTATGGAAATCAATTGGACGAATTGGGATTAAAAAAATTATAGACCAAGAATTTAATTTAGCTAATGTTGCAAGAAAATACGTTGAAGAACACCCTCATTATAAACTATACAGTTTTAAAAACTCTCTGTCTATTTGTTTTAATTATAAAAACTTTGACCCAGAAGATTTATGCAAAAAACTTTATGAAAAAAACAAACTAATGATTGGCTTTGGAACATTTAAAAAAGTAAAATTTATTAGACTAATTACAATTAATTGTCAAAACACAGAAAACGAAGTGTTAAATGTTTTTAAAATTATTGAGGAGTTTACAAAAGATCCAACAGTTATTTTAAAAACAATTAAGAATGAATAATGAAAGATGGGGCAATTATAATTTTGGCCTGGCCTGAGGGAATGGTATGTGCAGCAGGGGCGTGGTATGATAGACTATTTGCTAATAAAGGAAAATATAGAGTAGGTCATTCTGCTCTTGTACTTATTGATTATACACATAAAAAATCACTTTATTTTGATTTCGGGAGATATCATACTCCAAAGGGTTTTGGTAGAGTTAGAGATGTGCAAACTGATTCAGATTTATCGGTGATAGATCCAGTAATTAAAAAAGGTAAAATAATTAATTTAGAATCTATTTTATTACATGTATACAATATAAAGTCTACACACGGAGAAGGAAAAATGTACGCTTCGATTTGCACAGAAATAAATTTTCAGAAAGCTTTTTCCATCTCTAAAAACATACAAAAAAGAGGGATTATTAGATATGGCCCATTTACATTAAATGGAACAAACTGTTCAAGATTTGTTTCACATATTGCTAGAATATCAGTTCCATCTTTTGTCACTAAAATAAGATTAACCTTTCCTTTTTGTATAACACCTTCACCAAAAAGAAATGTGAGTATTGTTAATAAAAATTATTTTGTTGTAGATGAGTTTAATTGTAAACAAGTACATAAATCCAAAATAGTTTCTTATTTTTCAAGCATTGAAAGTATATGAAAAATAAACCTGCAAATATTTCAAATAAAGCTCAACTAATTGAAGGAATAGGGGCTAGTTCATGGTTCACAATAGAAAGTGAAAATGAAAATTATAGAATAGAAAGATTTTCATTAGATGGTGTTAAGGAGTGCTCTAAAAGTTTTAAAGTAGTACCTAAAGGTTTTGAAATATCTAAGCCATATCGTTTTACATACCTTTCTCACTGCCAAGAGTGTACAATATTACAAGAAAAAAAAACTTTTAAATTTTTTGCCTATGACAATTAAAGTATATGGCGCTGATTGGTGTTCTGATTGTATTGTTGCTAAAAACTTTTTTAATTCATTAAATGTAAAATTTGAATATGTTGACATCACCAAAGACAGTCAGGCCAAAAGCTTTGTGGAAGAAGTTAATAAAGGCAAAAGAATTATTCCTACAATAATTATTGATGGTGTAACATATGTAAACCCATCACTAAAAGAGTTAAATAAAATAATTAGATAAAATATTTTTACTAAAAAACGAATAAATGAGTGAACCGATAAAGCATGAATGTGGTATTGCATTACTAAGATTGTTAAAGCCATTAGACTTTTACAAACAAAAATATGGCTCTTCAGTTTATGGTCTTAATAAAATGTACCTTCTTATGGAAAAACAACACAATAGAGGTCAAGATGGTGTTGGAATAGCTAATGTTAAGTTAGACATAGAGCCAGGCAAGAGGTATATTAGTAGAAAACGATCTATTGCTGCAAACCCACTTCAAGACCTTTTTAAGCAGGTTAACAGGCGTTTTGTTGAGCTAGAAAAAAGTAACCCTCAAAAATTAAGTGACTGCAAATGGATGAAAAAAAACCTTCCTTTTACGGGAGAATTATATTTAGGTCATTTGCGATATGGAACTTTTGGAGAGAACACTATTGAGCAGTGTCACCCATTTTTACGTCAAAATAATTGGAAGACAAGAAACTTAGCTTTAGCAGGCAATTTTAACATGACAAATGTTGATGAACTATTTCAACAACTTGTTGATCTTGGCCAACATCCTAAGCAGAAAGCAGATACAGTTACTATATTAGAAAAAATTGGTCACTTTTTAGACGAGGCAAATGATGAAATTTATTACGCTAACAAAACCAAATATTCAAAGAAAGAAATCACTAAAGTTATTGAGGAGTCTTTAGATATTTCTGAAATTTTAATTCAATCTGCAAAACATTGGGATGGTGGATATGTAATCTGTGGCTTGCTAGGGCATGGTGATGCATTTGTTTTAAGAGATCCTAATGCTATAAGGCCAGCATTTTATTATAAGGATGATGAAGTTGTTGTAGTTGCCTCAGAAAGACCTGTAATACAAACAGCTTTTAATACAGATTTTGATAAAATTATGGAAATCAAAAGAGGGCACGCATTAATCATAAAAAAAGACGGCACCATAATTGAAAAACAAATAATTAAACCGCAAATAAGATCTGCTTGCTCTTTTGAAAGAATTTATTTTAGCAGAGGAAACGACAAACAAATTTATAACGAAAGAATACAACTAGGCGTTAAAATATTTCCAAAGGTGCTTAAATCTATTGACAGTGATGTCAAAAATACAGTGTTTTCTTATATTCCAAATACTGCTGAGGTTTCTTATTTTGGTCTAATCAAGGGTTGTCAAAATTATTTAAATGATATAAAAACTAAAAAAATATTGGCTCTTGGAGCTAATTCTAGTGAACAAGAGATATCTGAAATCATGAAAATATCACCCCGAGCAGAGAAAATTGCAATAAAGGATGCAAAGCTTCGTACTTTCATAACCTCTGATGAATCTAGAGATGATTTAGTTGCTCATGTTTATGATGTAACATATGGCAAGGTAAATTCAACAGATAATTTGGTCATGATTGATGATAGCATTGTACGAGGAACAACATTAAAGCAGAGCATTTTACGTATTTTAGACAGATTAAATCCTAAGAAAATAATAATTGTGTCATCTGCTCCTCAAATTAGATATCCCGACTGTTATGGTATTGATATGGCTAAAATGGGAGATTTTATAGCTTTCCAAGCTGCAATATCATTGTTGAAGGAAAGAAATCAAGAAAAAATTATTGATGATGTTTACCAACAATGTAAGAAGCAATTAACCCTACCCAAGGAAAAGATGATAAACTGTGTTAGAGAAATATATAGGCCTTTTTCTACGGACGAAATTTCTATGCAAATCAGCAAACTTTTAACTCCTAAGCAAACAATTTCACCCGTTGAAATTATTTATCAAAGCATTGAGGATTTACATGACTCATGCCCAGATAATACAGGCGATTGGTATTTTACAGGAAACTATCCAACTCCTGGGGGAAATAAAGTTGTCAATAAATCTTTTATTAATTATATTGAAGGAAATAACAAAAGAGCTTACTAAGGCCTATGCTTTTAATATAAATTTAATTAAACCGCCCGTCAAAGGGTGTTATTTTTTCAACGTAGTATATATATTTCCTCTCCACCAAAATTTTACATCTTTTGAAGAGCCCCATTGTTTTACAGCTAGGTCAAAAGCGGAGCTAAATGAATGAATATCCATTACAGGAACAAGAGTACCAAGGTATTCTTTCATTTCTAATTCCTTTACAATAATATTTGGATCGTTTTCTGCATTTTCCAGCTCGGCAGCCAACAAATCTTCAGGAGACATTTTTTCTTTATGTGTAGGGGCTATTGTCATTTCATTTATTAAGTGACCGGCTCCAGCATACTTGTCTATAATAAACATAATATACCTAATATCAACAGAGATGGTTCTTTGAATTTCTTTCTCGAAAGCTATATCTCCACTCATAGCCTCCCAATTACCATCAAATGCTGTACCAACCAGTTCTCCCCAGGCATTCATAACAGGAGAGCCGGAGTTTCCCCCGGTTATATCATTATTAGAAATAAAATTTACCCTTAAATTACCATCCTTATCAGCATACCTACCATAATTTCCAAGAGAATATAGCTGTTTAAGTTTTGTTGGCAATTTAAATTCTTCGTTTGTAGAATCTTCCTTTTGCATTACCCCATCAATAGTGGTATAGTAATCATAGTGTATAGCTTCGCCTGGGTTGTAGTCGCCTATTGTGCCGTATGTTATCCTCATCGTTGAATTTGCATCAGGATATAAATTCTTATCACTATTCATTTCTTTTAAACCAGCTACAAACAATCTCTCACCCTCTTTAAGCTCTTCTCTAACAATAGTACGTTTTTTAGATATTTGTTCTCTATATTTATCATATATAGATGTCATAGTTTTGTATGCTGGGTCACGGGCTACAATCGTCGATGAGGGTCTCTCTAAAAATTTCAAAAACTTTTCTTTAGATGCAAAAATTGACCTTTTGTAAACATTTTTTGCATACCAATCAAAATCAAGACTTTTAAATCCAAATAATTGATTCTCTATTCTATTAAATATTGATCCGTGATGCTTTTGAGGAACATTATAATAATACATTTCTAGCATTGAAGCAAATAATTCTTCATCTAAGCTACTATTGTAATCTTTATAAAAGTCGTTGGCTTGTTCTTTTATTTTTCTTATCGCAATTTTTCTTTCTACCTCCTCTTTTGGTAGGTTTTTAATTTCTTCGCTCATCCACCATGACCACACCATTATTTCTGCTCCACCAAAAATTGCTTCATTCAAGTAAATTCTTGTGAGCTCTATAGAATTGTTTTTTCTGTATGCACTCTCTATTAAATCAAGTGCATAGCCGTAATTTTTTATCCTTGTTGAATCCTCTAAAATCCAAGACTCAAAAGAATCTTCAATAGATTTTTTCTTGTCATAGACTTTCATTGATTTCAAGCCTTTTGATTGTCCGATATAATACTTCCAATAATTGGATATGCTAGCATATTTTGAGGCATATTGAATTTTAGTTTTTTTATCATTATCCATCGCGGCTTTCATGATTGCTAGTTTTTCTGATCGTATATCCACAATTGTTGGGTTAGTAATTTCTAGGGCTTGATTAATTCCATATGATGTTAAATAACGTTCTGTCGAACCAGGATACCCAAAAATCATACTATAGTCACCGTTTTCTACACCTTGCAGTTGAATTGGTAGATGATGTTTTGGTTTGTAAGGAACGTTGTCAATAGAATATTCCGCAGGCTTTCCATCAGTATCGCAATAAATTCTATAAAGTGCAAAGTCACCAGTGTGTCTTGGCCACATCCAGTTGTCTGTATCACCACCGAAGCTACCGATTGATGAGGGTGGGGCTCCAACCAGTCTAACGTCATTAAATGTTTCATATATAAACAGGTAAAACTCGTTGCCAGCATAAAATGATTTTACAGTTGCATCAAAATGCGTACTGTCTTCTATTTTATTTGTAATAGAGTTTGAGACCTCTCTTATTTTATTTCTTCTTTCAATTTCTGTCATGTCATCAGAAAGTTGATCTAACACTTGTTCAGTAACATCTTCAATACTAATTAAAAAAGAAGCTGTTAAGCCATCATTAGGCAGCTCATCATCTCTATTCATAGCCCAAAAACCATTTTCTAGCAGATCGTTACTGACAGAGGAATGTTGTTGTATATCATCATACGCACAGTGATGATTAGTCAACATAAGCCCTTCTGATGAGATCATTTCTCCGGTACATGATCCCCATGATAAAGAAACAATCGCATCCTTAAGGGAAGAATTATTTATATCATACAAGTCATCTTTAGAAAGTTTTAAGCCAAGTTCTTGCATCTCTTTTTCGTTAACAGCATTTAAAAGCTGTGGTAACCACATCCCTTCTTCAGCAATACTTGAGAGTGAAAAAGTTAAAGCTATGCAAACTGAAATTAGTTGTTTTGTCATTTTTTTATTTTTAATTTGTGCAAATTTAGTTAAAGCAAGCAAACCTATAGATATATGCTATATCATTTAATAAACAAACATGTTAACAATAAATTTGTTATGATTATTGAGTATGGAAAAAATAAAAAAAATAAGAGTTAATAAGTTTCTTTCAGAAATAGGCTATTGTTCTAGAAGAGAAGCGGATAGGCTCATTGAGCAAAATAAACTTAAGGTTAATGGTGATGTACCTAAAAAGGGCACAAAAGTTTCTAAACACGACGTGCTAACAGTAGATGGAATACAAATAAATAAATCAATAAGAAAAAAAAAGATCTATCTTGCCTTTAACAAGCCAAGAGGAATTGTTTGTACAACAGATAGTAAGAGAGAAAAAAACAACATTGTAGACTATATTAATTTTCCTGATAGAATTTTTCCAATTGGGAGACTTGACAAACCTTCCGAGGGCTTAATCTTTTTAACCAATGATGGTGATATTGTAAATAAAATTTTAAGAGCGCGAAACAAGCATGAAAAAGAGTACGAGGTAACAGTAAATAAACCTGTAACAAATGAATTTATAAAATTAATTCAAGACGGCGTACCTATTTTAGATACTGTCACTAAAAAGTGTAAAGCCAAACAAACAGGTAAAAAAACTTTTAAAATTATTTTAACTCAAGGTCTTAATAGACAAATAAGAAGAATGTGCGAGTATTTAGGATATGAGGTTAAAAAGTTAAAAAGAATAAGAATCATGAACATTAAGTTAGATTTAAAAACAGGTGAATACCGAAAATTTAAAACAAAGGAGCTTTACAAATTACAAGAGCTTTTAGCCCAATCATCTAAAACAGTTGATGATATATTCTAATAAATAAACAACTGTCTTATTAGATTTGAGACATAATACTGTCCCAAAGTTTTTTTCTTGCTATTAAACACTCAATAGCGGTATCTTCAACCTCTTTCCACTTAACCTCATCATTTCCACATAAGTCTGAAACAAGCTGCAGTGCTAGAGGACCATGCTCTCCTCCATCAAGCTCAATATGCCTTTCTAGATAATAAACAAATTTATCCAGCTTATTATCACTGTTATATTCTTTAACTATTGCTGAAAACATGTCGGGAATTAAATCTTCTCTTCCAAAAGTAAATGCAGCAGCAATTCTATGAGGCTTCTTACTGTTTATAATACTAAAAGTCGTTTGAATAAATGAGTCTACATCAGAGTTTACATTTGGTATGTTATTATATTTAACATTATTCACAAAATTTTCAATAGGCTTTGTGTTGGCACCACATTGTCGCATTGCTTCTAAATACATTTCGTAATGAGAAGCAGGATTGCCATCTTGATCAACATCACTTTCCTCTTCTAAAACAATACTGTTTATTAATCGTCTAATTTTGGTGTTTCCCACCGGTTTCCAGGCGTATGAAGTACAAGTTAAAATTGACTGTAAAGCCTTTAATAAACACATAAAATCCCACACAGCATAAACATGAGATTCCATAAGGGTAGCGATATCTTTAATACTGTTTAAATTTTTATACAGGTCGTGATCGACAATTTCCTTTTTATACAATTGTAGATTGTTATTTATTTCAATAATTTTTGGATTCATTTTTTTCTTTTTTTATAAACAGGTACAGCAGAGCATGCTTCCCCAAACATTAAAATTTTAACTTTTGCTTGTAGCTTTAAGGTTATTGCAAGATAAAGATCCTCACTTAACGGAACACTTCCGCAACCCTTGACTATAACTTTTTTGTTAATGTAGCATGAATTATCAATGGCATTAATTTTTTCTAGCATTAGTTTTTGCAGAACCATTTTTTTTGTGCCAAAAAAAATGCTTTTAGTAACACCACTTAAGTATGAAGAAATCAACATATATGCCCACATCGGAATAATAGACTGAGAGCTGCAGAATACCGCAACAGTCTTGTTTTTGTATTTACTAAAATCATATTCTTTAAGAGATTCTCTAAAATCCTTTTCTTTTAAAACTAAACCATTAAATAAAAAATCCTTTAAATCAAACTCATCAATTGAAACCCCTTTAGAAAAATCTGTAAGGTCAAGTGTTATTAAATCGCTTTGTGCGACTTTATTAATGATATCTCCAGCCATATTATAACATTCCTAACTCTAATTTTGCCTCTTCACTCATCATGTCTTTAGTCCAAGGCGGCTCAAATACAATCTCTACTTTAACATTTTTAACATCATTCAAAGAATTTACTTTTTCTTCAATTTCTGCGGGGAGACTCTCTGCTACGGGGCAATTTGGGGAGGTCAGTGTCATTATGATTTTCACATCACATTCATCGCTAACTTGAACGTCGTAAATTAGGCCTAAAGCATAAATGTTAACTGGAATCTCTGGGTCATATATTTCACAGATTAATTTAACGACATCTTCGCCTATTTTTTGTAACTCTTTTTCTGTTTTCATATGTTTAATTATTATACGCTAATGCATAAATTTTCATTTGTTTAACCATTGATGCTAGTCCATTAGCTCTCGTTGCAGAAAGCTGTTCCTTCAATCCAATTTTGTCTAAAAAATCTAATTTAGAGCTGATTATATCCTGCGGAGATTGTTGAGAAAGAACACGTAACAATAATGCAACAATTCCTTTAGTCATAATTGCATCACTGTCTCCATAAAAAATAATTAGATTATTTTTTATCTCTGCGTGTAGCCAGACCCTGCTTTGACAACCCTTAATAAGGTTTTTCTCTAACTTATATTTTTGATCTATTGGGGCCAACTCCTTGCCCATATCAATTATATACTCATACTTTTGCATCCAGTCTTCAAACATATTAAACTCATCTATTATTTCCTGTTGAATTTTATCTATTGTATGCATTTTATAACAGCATTTTTTTTGCTTTTTGTATTGCATTCATGCAGATATCAATCTCTTCTTTTGTATTATAAACAGCTAAAGAAATTCTTGCCGTTCCTGGAAGATTAAATTTATCCATAATTGGTTGAGTGCAGTGATTGCCTGTACGAATAGCTATACCCATTTTATCTAAAATCAGACCCACATCATATGGATGCGTGTTCTTCAATATAAAAGAAATAATACCTGATTTGTTTTTAGCATTACCATATATTTTTATTTCATTTATTTGAAGTATTTTATCTGTTGCATAGTTCAGAAGTTCTTCCTCATGTAACTTAATTTTTTCTAGCCCTAAAGAGGTAATAAAATTTATAGCCGATTTAAAGCTAACTACACCAGCTATGTTAGGAGTTCCAGCCTCAAATTTGTGAGGTAAACAAGCATAAGTTGTTTTAGTAAAGCTTACATCTTGTATCATTTCCCCCCCCCCCTTGATATGGAGGCAGCATATTTAAAATATCTTCTTTCCCGTATAAAACCCCAACTCCAGTTGGCCCATATAATTTGTGAGCAGAAAAACAGTAGAAATCTACATTCATTTTCTGCATATTTAATTTAAAATGCGCCGCAGCTTGAGCCCCGTCAATTAAAATTTTTGCGCCTACACTATGAGTTAGGCTAATTATTTCATCCACCGGATTTATTGTGCCTAAAGTGTTTGAAATATGTGAAATTGCTACAAGTTTTGTTTTTTTAGAAATAAGTTTTTTTAATTTATTAAAATCAAGCTCTCCATTTTCATTAATTGGTGCAACCTTTAAAATAGCACCACTTGCTTGACAGCATAATTGCCAAGGGACAATGTTGGAGTGGTGCTCCATCTCAGAGATAAGAATTTCATCACCGGGTTTTAGTATTGATCGGTATGCATTAGCAACTAAATTTATTGCATCTGTTGTTCCTTTAGTAAAAATAATTTCATGTGCATATTTAGCCCCAATAAACTTTTGAATAGTAGTACGAGTTTCTTCAAATTTATCAGTTGCTAGACCGCTCAGGTAGTGGACTCCTCTATGAACATTTGCATTTTCAAAAGAGTAATACTTATTTACTGAATCTATTACTGATTGATGTTTTTGAGTTGAGGCACCATTGTCAAAATACACTAAATTGTGACCATTGACCTTTTGTTTCAAAATAGGGAACTCTTCTCTTATTTTGTGTATATCAAACATTTATGAAAAATCTAAATTAACACCTAACTTTTTTGCAACAAGATTTTGACAGAAGTTTCTTAGTTTAGAAATAGAGATATTTTCAATAACTTCTGATGCAAAAGCATATGTTAAAACCGCTTGCGCTTCTTTTTTTCCAATACCTCTACTTCTCATGTAAAATAGGGCATCTTCATCTAATTGACCTATTGTGCAGCCATGGCTACATTTTACGTCATCAGCATATATTTCTAATTGAGGCTTACTGTCAATGCTTGAGGTGTTGCTTAGCAACAGATTATTATTTGATTGAAAAGCATCAATTTTTTGGGCATCTTTTCTTACCATGATTTTACCATTAAAAACTCCTTTGGATTTATCCAGGTATATGCCTTTATACATTTCGTTGCTTCTGCA